>JBMDWQ010000215.1:0-26247 GCA_048594675.1 Microbacterium sp.
GTAGACGCCGCGCCCGCCGGTGACGGTGACTTCGCGCCCCGTGAGCATCACGAGGTAGTGGCGCCAGAACGCTCCGATCTCGTCTCCGGTGTTCTGCTCGATGGGAAGCCAGTACTCGCGCTCGATCTCGGTCTGCTCGCCGTGGGTGAGCCCCATGAGCACATAGTTGTGGATGAGCTCGTGGTCGCGCAGCGGCTCTCCGGTGGAGTTGAGGCTCTCGAAGATCTGTTGGGCGTTGGCACCGGCTCCCAGCGTGATCGACACGTGCTCGAGTCGTCGCAGTCCGCGCCAGATGTGCGCGGCCTCGTCGGGGCGGATCTGACTCCGGAAGAAGGCGTAGTTGTCGTCGAATCGCGACACCCGATCCGCATCCTCCGGCGAGCGACGGTCGAGCACGACGCTCTCGAACACGTCGGCCCAGGCCCGGTGGGGGCGGAGTTTCGTCCCCTCGGGATCATCGGCGCGGACGAGCACGCGCTCGAGCTCGGCCGCTGTGTCCGGGTCGTCCACGACGAGGGTGTGATGAAGCGCTGCGACGAGGAGCATGAGCGTCGTGATGCGCTGTTGACCGTCGATGAGGACGAGGTGGGCGCCGTCGGCGCTGGCGGCATCTGCGGCAGTTGAGAGGATCGAGCCGATGAAGTGCGTGTCGTCGTCGGCGGCGTCTGCCACCGCTCGCACATCGCGGAGGAGCTGCTCGCACCCACCGATGTCCCACCGGTACTGACGCTGGTAGACGGGGACGACGATCGTGGTGTCGGGTGCGGAGAGCCAGTCGATCGTGTTGACGGCGGTCGCATCGACATTCGTGGCTGTGGTCATGCTCTCGTATCGCTCCTCGAAACCCCGGACGAGTCTAGTCGGCCTCGCAGCGGCCCTCTGTAGGCTTGCCTAAGTCGGGCCTGTAAAAACTTCGCTGGACCGACAGAAAGGGCATGATCCGTCATGGCATACATCAAGAGCGCTGCTCTGGAGGAGACCGGCTACGTCGTCCTCGACATGTACAACAAGCCGATCGACCCCAAGGACTGGCTCGACGTCGAGTACGTCGACTGGAAGTCCTCGGGCGACACCCGCTTCGCGCCGCTGGCTTCGGCCAAGGGTGAGATCGAGTGCAACGGCTTCTGGAACCACAAGCCGCCGCGCACTGACAAGGACGGCGTCTGGATCGACTCGCAGACCGCGATCGCGCCGACGCTCACCGAGCGCGCGCTGGAGCCGGGCGCGAACGTCGGGCGTTGCCGCATCATCGAGCTGCAGCCGAACACGTACGCGGACTGCCTCTACAACCTTCACCAGGACGACAACAACCGCCTCAATCCCGATGGCACCGGCTGGGTCGTGCGCAGCTTCTTCAACCTCACCGACGACAAGGACAGCTTCTTCGTCCTCCGCGAGAATCGCACCGACCCGAGCCAGGAGACGCGGATCGCGCTGCCGGCCGGCGCGCAGCTGGTGATCGACACGCAGCGGCTGTGGCACGCGGCGACCCACTACGGTGACTCGCCGCGCTACTGCCTCATCACGTCGTGGACGAGCGGTCCCGAGCTCGACGCGTACATCGAGAAGTACAACGGCGTGAACAAGGTCGAGAGCGTGCACGTCGACCAGGAGATCCTCGACGCCGGTCAGGCCGAGCAGGCTCGCCGCCTCGCCGCCCGCGCCGCAGCGCTGGCTGCCCGCGGCCAGCGCGAGGTGACGGTGATGAGCGAGGCCTGAGCCCCGCCGCATCCCTCGTGAGGAGGCCCCGACAGCCGTCGGGGCCTCCTTCGTTTCTCAGCGGCATTTCTCCGGGCCGGCCGAGGCGGAACCGTCCCCGCCGGTCATTGTGGATACGTGTGGTTTCGGCTCTTGTGAATATGTTGATACGTGTTGTAACGTGTGGCTTGTTCAAGGAGGACCGATGTACGCGACGGAGCGCCAGCACCAGATCGAGCAACTGATCGCGGCCGACGGCCGTGTGTCGGTCGTCGACCTCGCCGACCGGTTCGCCGTCACCACCGAGACCGTGCGTCGTGATCTGGCGGCACTCGAGGTCGCGGGGACCGTCCGTCGTGTGCACGGAGGTGCGGTCGCTCGCGCCCGGGTGAGCACGGCGGAGCAGTCCTTCGCCGAGCGCGCCGGTGTGCGAAACCCCGCCAAGCACGCCATCGCTCGCGCGGCGATCGCGTTCCTGGGCGACTCCTTCACGGGATCGGTTTACCTCGACGCCGGGACCACGGTGGCAGCTGTCGCACAAGAGCTCGCGGCGGCGGCGCAGGAGTCCTCGCCCGTCGAAGTCGTCACGCACTCCATGACGACAGCCCATCTGCTAGCAGGAAGTGGCGTGGGACTCACCGCGATCGGGGGTCGCGTGCGCGGGCTCACGGCGGCGGCCGTCGGCGCCCAGACGGTCGAGGCGATCGGTCGTCTGCGTCCCGACGTGGCTTTCGTCGGCACCAACGGGGTGTCGGCGGCGTTCGGTGTGAGTACCCCCGACCCCGACGAGGCGGCCGTCAAACGCGCGATCGTCGCCTCGGCACGTCGCGTGGTCGTCCTCGCCGATGCGGAGAAGTTCGATTCCGAACTGCTCGTCTCCTTCGCGCCGTTGAGTGCGGTGGATGTGCTCCTCACCGACACCGCCCCGTCCGGCGCTCTGGCGGCAGCACTCGCAGAGGCGGGCGTGGAGGTGCAGGTCGCATGATCGTCACCGTCACGACCCATCCGTCGCTGGACCGCACGATCGCTCTGCCGGCTCCGCTTCGGGTCGGCGCGGTGCAGGCGGCCTCCACGGCCCGCGAAGATGCGGGAGGAAAGGGCATCAACGTCGCCCGCGTGATCGCGGCGGCGGGCCATCCGACCGTCGCCGTCCTGCCCCTGAACGACGGTGACCCCTTCGCCACAGCCCTCCGTGGGGCGCGGCTTCCCGTCCGCACGGTGCCCGTGCGCGGGTCGGTGCGCGCCAACCTCACCATCGCCGACCCCGAGGGCGAGACCACCAAGCTGAACCTCCAGGGAGCCCCGCTTGCCGACGCCGAGGCGGACGCGCTCGAGGAGGCCGTCGTCGAGACCGCCGGCGGTGCGGACTGGCTCGTGCTCGCCGGATCGCTCGCTCCCGGCCTCCCGAGCGACTACTACGTCCGGCTGATCCGCGCCGTGCGCTCCCGGTGGGGGGACCGGGCGCCGTTGATCGCGGTCGACACGTCGGGTGAGGCGCTCCGCGCCGTCGTCGCCGACGGCCGTCCCGACCTCATCAAGCCCAACGAAGACGAGCTTGCAGACCTCGCCGGGGTCTCTCTCGACCCGTCCCGCGCGCTGGCGGACACCGTGGCCGAGATCGCGCGGTCACTCGTGCCCGCGCGTGTCGGCGCGGCGTTCGTCACCCTCGGCGGCGACGGAGCCGTGCTGGTCACCGCCGAGGGAGCATGGCAGGGTGCGCCGCCCCCCATTCGCGTGCGGAGCACCGTCGGTGCGGGCGACAGTTCGCTCGCCGGGTTCCTTCTGGCCACCGTCAGCGGCTCGTCCGCGCCAGACCGGGTTCGGCTCGGCATCCGGTACGGATCGGCGGCGGCCTCCCTTCCCGGCACCCAGGCGCCCACCCCTTCGGATCTTCCCACCGGCGACGCGCCGGTGCGGCAGCTCACACCCTGAGAATCATCGACCACTGGAGGTCACCGTGTCAGACATCATCAACGCGGAGCTCGTCAGCCTCGACGAACCCCTCGGCGCAGACAAGCGTGCGGTCATCGAGGCGCTGGCGGCTCGCGTCGCCGCGCAGGGAAGGGCGACCGATGCCGCGGCCCTCGCCGCCGACGCGTGGGCGCGCGAAGAGAAGGACGAGACCGGTCTTCCCGGCGGGATCGCCATTCCGCACGCGAAGAGCCCCGCCGTCACCCGCGCGACGCTCGCCTTCGCTCGGCTCGCGCCGGGCATCGACTTCGGCGCTCCCGACGGACCCGCCGACCTCGTCTTCCTGATCGCGGCGCCGGATACGGCCGCGGAAGAGCACCTCGCGATGCTGTCGCGCCTTGCTCGCAGCTTCATGAAGGACGACTTCACTGCGGGCCTCCGCTCGGCGTCGACGGCGGGCGAGATCGTCGCCCTCGTCTCCGACGCCGTCTCAGACGCGCCGACGCCCGCTGCCGCCCCCACGGCAGCGGCGTCGGCCGCATCCGACGAGAAGCTCCTCGTCGAGGGACGTCCGGCTCGGATCGTCGCCGTCACCGCCTGCGCAACCGGCATCGCACACACCTTCATGGCCGCGGATGCCCTCACCGCAGCGGGCCAGAAGGAGGGCGTCGACCTCGTCGTCGAGCCCCAAGGATCCAGCGGCTACAAGGCGATCGACCAGAAGTTGATCGACCAGGCCGACGCCGTGATCTTCGCCGTCGATGTCGACGTCCGCGAACAGCAGCGCTTCGCGGGGAAGCCGGTCGTCCGCGCCGGGGTGAAGCGGGGGATCGAGCAGCCGGCTCAGCTCATTGAGGAAGCCGTGGCCGCGGTCCGTAATCCTTCGGCACCGCGGGTCTCCGGAAGCGCCTCCGGCGCAGCGACGACGTCGGCCGCGCCGACATCGCTGGGGGGAAGCGTCAAGCGGGCGCTCCTCACGGGCGTGAGCTACATGATCCCGTTCGTCGCCGGCGGTGGTCTGCTGATCGCGCTCGGCTTCCTCCTCGGCGGTTACCAGATCGCCTCCGCGCACGCGAGCGGCGTGAGCAACGCGGTCTTCACTCTGCAGAACTCCACCCTCTGGAACCTCCCGACGACCGACATCGTCTCTCCGCTGGGACCGCTCGGGCAGTACCTCGGTGCGGTCGCCTTCCAGATCGGTGGACTGTCATTCGGCTTCCTCGTTCCGGCGCTCGCGGGCTACATCGCCTTCGGGATCGCCGACCGTCCGGGTATCGCCCCCGGATTCGTCGCCGGCGCCGTCGCCGCCTTCATGGGCGCAGGCTTCCTCGGCGGCATCGTCGGCGGACTGCTCGCCGGTGTCGCGGCGTGGTGGCTCAACAGCTTCGACGTGCCTCGCTGGCTCCGCGGCTTGATGCCGGTGGTCATCATCCCGCTCCTGGCCTCGATCTTCGCGTCGGGTCTGATGCTCATGGTGCTGGGCGGTCCGATCGCCTGGCTCATGTCGGTGCTCAACGACTGGCTGGGCAGCCTCACCGGCGCCGGTGTCATCATCCTGGGCGCGGTCCTCGGCCTCATGATGTGCTTCGACCTCGGGGGACCCGTCAACAAGGTCGCCTACGGCTTCGCGACGGCGAACCTGGCGCTGGGCATCGC
Organism: Microbacterium sp.; assembly: GCA_048594675.1. Lineage (GTDB taxonomy): Bacteria > Actinomycetota > Actinomycetes > Actinomycetales > Microbacteriaceae > Microbacterium. The sequence continues at coordinate 5,266 of JBMDWQ010000215.1, forward strand.
GGGCGACGAACGGTACCTGCAGATCATGGCGGCCGTCATGGCGGCAGGTATGGTTCCGCCCCTTGCGATGGCGCTCGCCTCGACGGTCCTCGGCCGGGGCCTGTTCACCGAACCGGAGCGCGAGAACGGCAAGGCCGCCTGGCTCCTCGGTGCCGCGTTCATCTCGGAAGGGGCGATCCCGTTCGCTGCCGCCGACGTGCTGCGCGTCATCCCCGCATCGATGATCGGAGGCGCCGTCACCGGTGCGCTCTCGATGGCTTTTGCCGTCACGTCGAAGGCGCCCCACGGCGGTGTCTTCGTGTTCTTCGCCATCGACAGCTTCTGGCTGTGGCTCCTCGCCATCGCCGTGGGCACGGTCGTCAGTGCGGTCTCGGTCGTGCTCCTGAAGCGCTTCGCCCGTCGCCGTCCGGTGACCGCGGTTATCGACGGTCGCGTCGAAGTACCGCAGGGCGCCGTCACCGCTTAGTCTCGAAGGACTGAACCTAGGAGGAACACCATGGCAGAACGCACCGCCACCGTCGCGAGCAGCTCTGGGCTGCACGCCCGTCCCGCGAAGCTCTTCGTGCAGGCGGTCCAGGCGACCGGAGTGCCCGTGACCATCGCGGTCGAAGGCGGCCCCGACCTCAACGCCGGCAGCATCCTGACCCTCATGGGTCTCGGTGCCACGCAGGGCACGGTCGTGACGCTCAAGGCCGAGGGCGACGGTGCCGAAGAGGCGCTCGACAGCCTGGTGGCGTTCCTCGAGACCGACCACGACGCCGAGTAATCCGTCACGGTAGACACGAAAGCCGCGGGAGTTTTCCCGCGGCTTTCGTGCGTCTGGCGGAGATCGTCAGAGGTCGGTCGACTCGCCCGGCTCGAGGGAGAGGAACTCTCCGCCGCCCTGCTCCGTGGCCCAGGTGAGGCGCGCGCGGTGCATGTCGAGCCCGACCCGCGACAGGGTCATCTCGTGCGTGCCGAAGGCGCGCCGGGGACCGACGGCCAGGACGAAGTCGATCGCCTCGCCGATCTTCAGCCACGGGGCGCCGATGGGCGCAGCGAGCAGCCCCACCTCGACGCCCTCGGGCACGGCGTAGGAGTCGCCGGGATAGTAGAACTCCCCATTGACGAGAACCCCGAGGTTGTCGATCGTCGGGATCGACTCGTGGATCACGTTGTGGGTGCCCCCGTAGAAAGACAGGGTAAACGGCCCCGCGGTGACCGTGTCGCCGGGCGAGACCACGGTGACCGGGTGCTCCGCCACCGCTGTGGCGACGCCTTCGGGACCGTAGACGACGGCGTCGGGGAACGCGGTGAGGAGCCGGTCGAGGTGCTCGGGGGTCCAGTGGTCCGGGTGCTCGTGAGTGAGCACGATGGCGACCACTCTGTCCAGATCGTGGAGCGGCAACGTGAAGGCGCCCGGGTCGATGATCAGGGTCCTTCCCTCCGACTCCAGACGAAGGCAGGCATGTTCGTGTTTCGTGACGCGCATGCGACCAGTCAACGCCGTACGCGCGGTGCGAGCAAGCCGCTCCTCGATTTGGCGAGGGCGTGCGCGGCATGGCATAATCGAACGGTTGCCTGATCGGCCCCATCGTATAGCGGCCTAGTACGCCGCCCTCTCACGGCGGTAACGCGGGTTCGAATCCCGCTGGGGTCACCAACACGACAGAACGCCCGGTCTCTTGACCGGGCGTTCTGTCGTTTCCGCGGGTCAGTCCTCCGTCGGCACATCCGCGACACGGGTCCGAGCACGGCTTCGGCGACCTCGCCGGAGGAGCCAGACGATGAGGATCGCCACCGCGATGAGCCCCAGCCACGGAAGCAGGAACCCCACGGCGACGACGAAGGCGTTCAGAGCCACGAGCAGTCCGTTCCATCCCGCAGCGACACCGTCGCCAAAGCCGGCCGGGTCCGGGGTGACGGCGGGCGCGGGAGTCGTCAGCGAGACCGTGAGGCTCGACATCCCGACCTGGTTCTCCAACTGCGTCAGCTGCTGCTGGTACGACTCCAACTCGGCTTGGCGGGAGGACAAGGCCTCTTCCGCCGCGAGGAGGTCGGCCGTCGAATCGGCGTCCGAGATCAACGTCGTGAGGCGATCCACCGACGCTTCGAGGGCGGACACCCGCGCGCGGAGGTCGACGGCCTCGGTCGTGACATCGCGACGATCCACCTGTGACGACGTCACTTCTCCGAGTGTGCCGAGCGCCGTCATGGCGTCCGTCAAGCGCGCGGCAGGCACACGCACGGTGATCCACGCGTCGGAGACAGCCATCGCACTGCCCTCGGGCATGAACTGCTCACCGTTTCGCATCGGAACCGTCCCGCCGGATCCGAGACTCATCGCCTCGACGTAGCCACCTCGTGCGGTGGCGTCCTTGTCGATCGCGGCCGCGGCCGCGCGTGCGTCGTCCACCACGACCGACGCCGTAGCGGTGGCGATGATCTCCCGGCCGCTTGCGCTCACGCTTTCGTCACCCTTGACCGGAGCCGCCGGCTGCGGAGCGGTCTGCCCCGACAAGTCGCGCCCGCCCTCGGCTTGCTGCAGCCCGATGACGCCGTCGGAGGGCGCGGAGCCTGCCGTCGCGTCGCGGCCCAGGATCCCGGGCAACGACGGTGCGATGACGGCGGCGGCCACCACGACGGCGGCCGCAGCGGTGGCGCCCGCCACCCACCTACGTCGCCGCCGGGCGGTGCGCGCCACCGGCGGGGAGTCGCGCTGTCCGCCGTCAGAGATCGCCGCGAGCAGGCTCTCCTCGATCTCGCGGACTCGCGCGTCGCTCAGCGGAGGAAGCTCCGTGTCGTCGGCGTTCATGGCGTTCACCTTCCCTCCGGTTCGATGGCGCTCCGCAGACGGGTGCGGATGCGGGAGAGTCGATTGCGGACGGCCCCGTGGCTGACGCCGAGTTGCTGGGCCGCTGCCTCATACGCGTAGCCTTCGGCGGCGCACAGACGGAAGATCTCCTGGTCGAGCGCGCCGAGGGTCGCGACTTCGCGCAAGACGCGCTCCGTCAGCTGCGCCGTGATGACCTGGTGCTCGACGTCGACCGTCGACGGAATCGTCTCGTCGACGGCGGCGGCGGTGTTCGCACGGTCCCGTTGCTGCCGTCGGATCCGGTTCGCGCTCTGGAACCGACAGATCGTCACGAGCCACGGGAGGGCGGACTCGCCCTCCAACACCATCCCGGGGAGTTTTCGCCAGGCCGCGAGGAACGTCTCCTGCATGACTTCCTCCGCATCCGCCGCGTTGCCGACGAGACCGTGCGCCACCCAATAGACCGGCCGCGCGTAGGCGCGATAGAGCGCGCGGAAGGCGAGCGCGTTGCCGCTCGCCGCCGCGGCGACCAGTTCTGCGTCGCTCTGTCCTGAATCGCTCCGGGCAGTCGGATCCGTCATGGTCTCCATATCGTCTCTCACGAGGGAGGTGTCCGTTCCGCCACGACCGTCTCACAGTCCGTGTCTTGTCGTCTCCGCGCGCGCTATTCTTGCCTGTGCGAGAGGGAGTATCCCGGACTCGCGCGTCCGTCATCACGGGCCCCGTCGTCGGGGCCCCGGGCGCGCGCCGCGGCAGCGGGGGAGAGACTTTCGACGTTTCGTCACCCCTCTGAAAGGCCCGAATGGACCTCGACCTTCCCGTTTGGTTCGAGATCGGCGCGCTCGTCGTCCTCGTCCTCATCCTCGCGGCAGACCTCCTCATCATCCTGCGCCGACCGCATATCCCCTCCACGCGAGAGTCGACGCTCTGGGTCGTCTTCTACGTCACGCTGGCCCTCATCTTCGCCGGATTGATGTGGGTGTTCGCGGGTGGTGAGTACGCGGGCCAGTTCGTTGCGGGATGGCTGACCGAATACAGCCTGTCGATCGACAACCTCTTCGTGTTCGTGCTGATCATGGGTCAGTTCTCGGTACCGCGGCGCTACCAGCAGGAAGTGCTGATGGTCGGGATCATCGTCGCCCTCGTGCTGCGGGGGCTGTTCATCCTCGCGGGCGCCGCGATCATCGAGCAGTTCAGCTGGGTGTTCTACATCTTCGGCGCATTCCTCGTGTGGACCGCCTGGCGACAGGCCTTCCCCGGCGGAGACCACGACGACGAGGTGCAACGCGAGAGCTTCATCGTGCGGGTCCTGCGCCGCGCGATCGACATCTCTGACGAGTACGACGGCGCGAAGGTTCGCACGGTCGTGGCCGGGAAGAAGATGTGGACGCCGATGATCATCGTGTTCGCCGCGATCGGGGTGACCGATCTGCTGTTCGCGATCGACTCCATCCCCGCGATCTTCGGGATCACGCAGAGTCCGTTCATCGTCTTCACCGCCAACTTGTTCGCCCTCATGGGGCTGCGCCAGCTCTACTTCCTGCTGGGGGACCTGCTGGACCGGCTGCGCTATCTGCACTTCGGAATCGCGTTCATCCTCGCCTTCATCGGCGTCAAGCTCGTCTTCCACGCCATGCACGTCAACGAGGTCGCCTTCATCAACGGTGGGGAGCACATCGAGTGGGCGCCGGAGATCAGCACCTGGATGTCGCTCGGCGTGATCGTGGTGGCCATGACCGTCGCCACGGTCGCGAGTCTCGCCGCCTCGGCCCGCGAGCGTCGCGCCGACGGGGCGGAGGCGGCAGCGGCAGCGGTCGCCGAGGAGAAGGGCACCCCGCCGACGGTCGACGGCTCCGGGAGCGATGGTCCTCGATGAACCGGGTCGCGCCGTCGCGGTGGTAATCTGAGCCGGTGCGGATCGCTCGCCTTCTCCTTATCGGCCGCGACGAGAACTCGTTCTGAGCCCTCTCTCGTCGCGGAGTCCGACGCGGGCCTGAATCCGTGGGCACTGCCCCTTCCAGGAGAACGAGACACATGAGCACCCCCATTCCCGACCGTCCCCGCACGCTCGCCGAGAAGGTCTGGGAGGACCATCTCGTCGTCAAGGGCGAAGACGGACAGCCCGACCTGATCTACATCGATCTGCACCTGCTCCACGAGGTCACGAGCCCGCAGGCGTTCGATGGCCTCCGCGCAGAAGGTCGGCCGGTCCGACGGCTCGACCTGACGATCGCGACGGAGGACCACAACACGCCGACGCTCAACATCGACAAGCCGATCGCCGACCTGACCAGCCGCACCCAGATCGAGACGCTGCGACGCAACGCCGAGGAGTTCGGCGTGCGCTTGCACTCGCTCGGCGACAAGGAACAGGGCATCGTCCACGTGGTCGGCCCTCAGCTGGGTCTCACGATGCCCGGGATCACGGTCGTCTGCGGCGACTCCCACACGAGCACCCACGGCGCGTTCGGTGCCATGGCGTTCGGGATCGGCACGAGCGAGGTCGAGCACGTCCTGGCGACGCAGACTCTGCCTCTCAAGCCCTTCAAGACGATGGCCATCACGGTCGAGGGTGAGGTGAAGCCGGGCGTGAGCGCCAAGGACATCGTCCTCGCCATCATCGCCAAGATCGGCGCCAACGGTGGTCAGGGCTACGTCCTGGAGTTCCGCGGCAGCGCCATCCGCGCGCTGTCGATGGAGGGTCGGATGACCATCTGCAACATGTCGATCGAGGCGGGAGCCCGGGCCGGCATGGTCGCCCCCGACGAGACGACCTTCGCCTACGTCAAGGGGCGGCCTCACGCGCCCACCGGGCAGGACTGGGACGACGCGGTCGCGTACTGGCGCACACTTCCCTCCGACGAGGGTGCGGTCTACGACGCCGAGGTGTTCCTCGATGCGGGCGAGCTGGAGCCGTTCGTCACGTGGGGGACCAACCCCGGTCAGGGGGTGCCGCTCAACGATGTGGTCCCCGACCCGTCGACGATCGCCGACCCGAACGAACGTGCCGCGGCGGAGCGCGCCCTGGAGTACATGGACCTCCGCGCCGGGACGCCCATGAAGGAGGTTCCCGTCGACGCGGTCTTCATGGGCTCGTGCACGAACAGCCGGATCGAGGACCTCCGTCAGTTCGCGTCGATCGTGAAGGGGCGGACGAAGGCAGAGGGCGTGCGCGTCATGGTCGTCCCCGGGTCCGCGCGCGTGCGGCTGGAGGCGGAGGCGGAAGGCCTCGACAAGATCTTCACCGACTTCGGGGCCGAGTGGCGCTTTGCGGGATGTTCGATGTGCTTGGGGATGAACCCCGATCAGCTGGCGCCGGGCGAGCGCTGCGCATCCACCAGCAACCGCAACTTCGAGGGCCGTCAGGGCAAGGGCGGGCGGACGCATCTCGTCTCGCCCCTCGTCGCGGCCGCGACTGCCGTGTTGGGCAGACTCGCCAGCCCCAGCGACCTCGTCGCGCGAGAGACCGTGGAGGCCTGACATGGAGAAGTTCACGACCCACACCGGAATCGCCGCGCCGCTGCAGCGCTCCGCCGTCGACACCGACCAGATCATTCCCGCCGTCTTCCTCAAGCGCGTCACCAAGACCGGCTTCGAAGACGCGTTGTTCGCCAACTGGCGAAACGACCCCGACTTCATCTTGAACCAGGAGCCCTACCGCGCCGCGAGCATTCTCGTCGCCGGCCCCGACTTCGGCACCGGATCCAGCCGCGAGCACGCGGTGTGGGCGCTGCGCGACTACGGCTTCCGGGTCGTGTTGAGCCCGAAGTTCGCCGACATCTTCCGCGGCAACGCCGGCAAGCAGGGCCTCGTGACCGGAGTCGTCGCCGAAGCCGACATCGAGCGGGTGTGGCAGTTGCTGGAGGCTCAGCCGGGCGTGGAGATGACGGTCGACCTTCAGGAGCGCACCGCCGTCGTCGGTGACCTCCGGCTCACTTTCGAGATCGACGATTACACTAGATGGCGGCTCCTCGAAGGGCTCGATGACATCGGGCTCACCCTGCGAAACGAAGACAAGATCTCGCAGTTCGAGGCGCGCCGAGAGGCGTGGCGACCACGGACGCTCCCCGTTCCGTAGCCCGAGAACACGCCCCTCACGACGGGGTGTCGTAGGAGATTCCTCGAGATACAAGTGAGGTCGATCGGATGAACACACTCGTGAGCGAGTCGGCGTCGTCGAAGCCCAACGGACAGCAGGGCGAAACCCTGACGATCCGCGGGGGCCACCCGTTGCGCGGTCGCGTCGACGTGAAAGGCGCGAAGAACCTGGCGACCAAAGCGATGGTCGCCGCGCTTCTCGGCGAATCGGCGAGCGTCTTGCGCGACGTTCCCGATATCAGCGACGTGAAGGTGGTCCGCTCGCTCCTCGAGGTTCACGGCGTTCGTGTGGAAGACGAGGGCGAAGGCGTGTTGCGTCTCGATCCCAGCGGCGCCGTTTCGGCTCACATGGAGGAGATCGACGCCCACGCGGGGGCGTCGCGTATCCCGATCCTCTTCTGCGGCCCGCTGCTGCACCTCCTCGGTCAGGCGTTCATCCCGGACCTCGGCGGGTGCCGCATCGGCGACCGTCCGATCGACTTCCACCTCGACGCGCTGCGCGCCTTCGGAGCCACGGTGGACAAGCTCCCGAGCGGCATCCGTCTCTCGGCGCCCGATGGACTGCACGGCGCGAACATCGAGCTGCCGTATCCGAGCGTCGGCGCGACGGAGCAGGTGCTCCTGACGGCCGTGCGCGCGAAGGGCACAACCGAGCTGCGCAACGCCGCGATCGAGCCCGAGATCATGGACCTGATCGCGGTGCTGCAGAAGATGGGCGCGATCATCTCCTATGAGCCGAACCGCGTGATCTTCATCGAGGGGGTCGAGAGCCTCCGCGGCTACGACCACCGGTGCATCTTCGATCGCAATGAGGCGGCGTCGTGGGCGTGCGCGGCGCTCGCGACCGACGGTGACATCTTCGTGGCCGGTGCGAAGCAGCAGGAGATGCTCACCTTCCTCAACGTCTTCCGTAAGGCGGGGGGCGACTTCGACATCGCCGAAGACGGCATCCGGTTCCGTCGGGGCGGCCCGCTCAAGCCCGTGATGGTCGAGACCGATGTGCACCCCGGCTTCATGACCGACTGGCAGCAGCCGCTCATCGTCGCGCTCACGCAGGCGGAGGGCGTCTCGACGGTGCACGAAACCGTGTACGAGAACCGGCTCGGGTTCACGCAGGCGCTCAACAAGATGGGGGCCGACATCGTCGTCCACCCGGAGGGTATCGCCAGCGACGATCGACGTGTGCCGCGGCGGGCTCTGGAGCAGGCCGCCGTCATCACCGGCCCCACCCCCCTCCACGGCGCCGACGTCGTCGTGCCCGATCTCCGCGGCGGCTACAGCTACGTGATCGCGGCGCTCGCGGCGGAAGGGGTCTCGACCATCCGGAACGTCGACATCATCCGTCGGGGCTACGAGAAGCTCTTCGACAAGCTCTCGGCGCTCGGTGCCGACTTCACGGTGGCGAGCTGACCGGCCGTGTCGCCTCGTCGTCGCGCGTCGGCTGAGAAGACCCGCCCGAGCGCCTTCTGGCCGGCCGCGGCCCTCGTGGTCCCGGCTGTCGGCTGGTTCGCCCGGATCGAGATCTCCGGCGGCGAGCACTTGCCGCAAGAGGGCGCGTACGTCCTGGCGCCCAACCACTACAGCGAGTTCGATCCCCTCATCATCGCCGTCGCGACCTGGCGTCTCGGGCGCGCTCCCCGCTTCATGGCGAAGGAGAGCCTGTTCCGGGTTCCGGTGCTGGGGTCGCTCCTCCGGGCGACCGGGATGATCCCCGTTGCCCGGGCATCGACCGCGTCGGCGGCGAAGCAGACCATCGAGCAGGCGCAGCAGCTCGCCCGCGACGGGCGCGGAGTCATCGTCTACCCCGAGGGATCACTCACCCGCGATCCCGAGATGTGGCCGATGCGAGGAAAGAGCGGCGCTGTTCGCCTTGCCCTCGCGGGCGGTCTTCCCGTGATCCCGGTCGCGACCTGGGGTGTTCAGCAGATCCTGCCGCGCTACGGAAAGCTGCGGGTGTTCCCACCGAGGCGACGCGTGAAGGTGCTCCTCGGTCCACCGGTGGATCTCGACGCCTATCGCTCCGCCGTCGGCACGGCGCACCTGGCTGCGGCGACCGATGCCGTCATGGCCGACATCTCCGCCTTGTTGTCCACGCTCCGCGACGAGCCTGCTCCCGCCCAGCGGTGGGATCCCTCCGCGCACGGGCAGAAGGAGACGGGTCGCCTTGAGTCGTAGACAGGAGACGGTGCGGCCGCGGGTGGCGGTCATCGGTTCCGGCAGTTGGGGAACGACGTTCGGCAAGGTCCTGGCTGACGGCGGCGCGCACGTAGTCATGTGGGCGCGTCGGGCCGAGCTCGCGCAGGAGATCCAGGAGGGGCATCGCAACAGCGAGTACCTCCCGGGAGTGAATCTCCCGAGGTCGATGTCGGCCACGACGCATCTTTCTGAGGCGCTGGACGGGGCGAGCCAGGTATACCTCGCCATCTCGAGCCAGGCGCTGCGGCAGAACCTCAAGGCGGTGCGCCCGCTCATCGCCGCCTCCGATGCGCCGATCGTCTCGCTCATGAAGGGCGTGGAGAAGAGATCCGGGCTTCGGATGAGTCAGGTGATCGAGCAGGAACTGCATTGCGATCCGGCCCGCATCGCCGTGGCCTCCGGGCCGAACCTCGCGCTCGAGATCGCCCGCGAACAGCCCACCGCCGCGGTCATCTCCTCCTCCGATCAGGAGACCGCCGAGGCGGTCGCCCGACGCGCACGCAACGACTACTTCCGCACCTTCGTCAACACCGACGTGATCGGGACCGAGTTCGGCGGAGTGCTGAAGAACCTCATCGCCGTGGCGATCGGCATCGTCGACGGCGTCGGCTACGGCGAGAACACGAAGGCCTCCATCATCACGCGAGGCCTCGTCGAGATGACCGATTTCGCTGTCGCGCAGGGCGCCCAACCGGAAACGCTCCAGGGCCTGGCCGGACTCGGCGACCTCATCGCGACGTGCCAGTCGCCCCTCAGTCGCAACAACACGGCGGGGCGCCTTCTCGGTCAGGGCTACAGCTTCCAGGACGTCGTCAAACAGATGAACCAGACCGCGGAGGGGCTCGCATCCGTCGCGCCGGTCCTTCAGCTGGCCCGGGAGGCCGGCGTCCACATGCCGATCGTCGAACAGGTGAAGATGGTCTTGGACGGAACGATGAACCCCCGGGACATCGCTCCGCACCTCACGACGGACGACGACACCCCGAAGGGCGAGAGGACGCAGGATGGCAAAAGCGGCAGTGGCGGTGCTCTTCGGAGGTCGTTCGAGCGAGCACTCGATCAGTTCCGCAACGGCGGGAGGCGTTCTCCGGGCGATCGATCGTGACCGCTTCCGAGTGATCCCGGTCGGCATCACTCGTGACGGCGCGTTCGTCCTCGAGGACGACGACCCCGACAAGTTCGCTCTCGCGCCTGGCGCCCTGCCGGAGGTCGTCGACAACGGCACCCGGGTGCGGTGGCCCGACTCGACCCTCTCGCGGGAACTCGTCGTGGAACATGCCGACGGACGACGCGAGTCGTTGGGAGACGTCGATGTCGTCTTCCCGATCCTGCACGGCCGTTTCGGCGAAGACGGCACGGTGCAAGGTTTCCTCGAGCTCCTTGGACTGCCGTATGTCGGCGCAGGCTTGCTCATGTCCGCCATCGGGATGGACAAGAACACCACCAAGAGCGTCCTGAAGGCCGCCGGCGTGCCCGTGGTCCCGTGGGTCGCGTTCACCCGGGCTGAGCTGGACCGCGATCGTGATCTGTGGGAACGCCGCGTGCGAACGCTCGGCCTTCCCGCATTCGTCAAGCCGGCTCGGGCAGGATCCAGCGTCGGCGTCTCGAAGGTCTCGGAGTGGAGCGAGCTCGACGCGGCGCTCGACGCGGCGTTCGCCGAGGACGTCACGGTGCTCGTCGAGCAGGCCGTCGTCGGCCGCGAAGTGGAGTGCGGCGTGCTCGAGGGTCGCGACGGCGCGCAGCCGCGAGTGAGCGTGGCCGGCGAGATCGTCATCACGGGGCGAGACTTCTACGACTTCGAGGCGAAATACCTGGATGCTCCCGGCATCGATCTGGCGTGTCCTGCAGACCTCCACGACGGCGAGCTCGCCGAGATGCAGCGGATCGCCGCCCGCGCGTTCGACGCCGTCGGCGGGGAAGGCCTCGCCCGTGTCGACTTCTTCTTCACCGGGACGGAGTTCTTCGTCAACGAGGTGAACACGATGCCGGGCTTCACTCCGATCTCGATGTTCCCGAAGTGCTGGATCGCCTCCGGTATGAGCTACCCCGATCTGATCAGCGAACTGATCGACCTCGCGCGCGTCCGCTGATCCGTCCTGGGGTCAGGAATCGGCCGGACGCTCGATGCACTCGTCACCGGTCTGAGGGAGCATCCCCACCGCCGGTGAGAGCGATGACAGCACGGCGCGAGCGCTCACGACGTCGTAGTCGAGGTAGACCTCGACGGCGGGGGAGCGTCCGTACGTCGTGAAGCGGTAGTGAGGCGCTTCGCTGTTGTCGATGATCCAGTCCACGCCGTCGACGGTCTCGCAGGGGAGCTCGGTGGGTCCGGGTGCGGGGATGCCGCACGTGAGGAGGACGGAGTCCCAGGCACCGGTGGCTTGGGCGTCGGTCCAATGTCGCGGCTGCCCGCCGGCCGAGTCCGGGAGCCGCACCATGACGGCGGCGCAATCGGGAGAGTCGGCTTCGGGCGCCGGCTTCATCGAGACGGTGCTGGCGCATCCGCTGAGCGCGCTCACCCCCACCACGAGGGCCGCGATGCCGAGGATCGGACGACGAGCGCGGCGTGAGGAGAGCACCCCTCCAGGCTACCGTGGAGGGATGACTCCCTCGCCCTTCCCGACGGTCGCCGACGTGTCGGAGCAGGAGCTGCTGGCGGCGATCCTGCGTGTGCTGGCGGGCTCCTCTCACGCCGTCGTCGGACCGGGCGACGACGCCGCGGTTCTGGCCGCTCCCGGTGAGCGCGTGGTCGTGACCACCGACACGTTGGTGCATGGACCGGACTTCCGGCTGGCATGGTCATCGCCGTCCGATCTCGGCTTCAAGGCGGCGGCCGTGAACCTCGCCGACGTGGCGGCGATGGGGGCGCGACCGACTGCGTTGTTCGTCGCCCTGGCACTTCCCGAGACGACGACCGTCGCGTTCGTGGAGGAGCTGGCTGCGGGCCTTCGCGCAGCCTGTGATGACCTCGCGCCCGAGTGCGCGGTGGAAGGCGGCGATCTCACGGTCTCGGACACTCTCACGATCGCCGTGACTGCGGTTGGGGTTCTTCCGGGGCGCCCGGTGCTCCGCTCCGGTGCCCGGCCGGGGGACGTCGTCGCGGTCGCCGGCGAGCTGGGCCCGGCCGCTCGTGGCCTCGCGGTGCTGTTCGACCGCTTTCGCGACGGCTCCGGGCATCCGGTGCCGGTGGACCCGGCGCTCCTGAGCGCGCGCGAGCGCGAGGAGATTCAGGCGCAGTTGCGGCCTCGCCCGCCCATCGGTGCGGGGGTTCTCGCCGCGGAGGCGGGAGCGACGGCGATGATGGATGTCTCCGACGGCCTTCTCCTGGACGCCACGCGGCTGGCGGATTCGTCGGCAGTGACGGTCGACCTCCATGGTGTCGAGGACGACGCGGCGCTCCGCGGCGGCGAGGACCACGCCCTCTTGGCCACGTTCGGGCCCGGGCGAGATCTTCCGACGGGCTTCCGGCCGATCGGGACGGTGCGGCCTCGCGGAGACGTACCGGTCACGATCGGCGGCGAGCCGGCCTCCGGTGCTGGCGGTTGGGACCCTCAGCGGGATTGGGACTCCGCGCGAGGCTGAGCGATCTCGGCGCGATCGAGCGGGTCGCCGCGTTCACTGCCGTGTGTACCACCACAGCGTCGTGTCGCCGTAGCGTTTGGTCCGGTCGGGCGACAGCTCCCCAGGCGCCTGGGGCTCGGGGGAGCGCGAGCTGCGTTCGACGATCACGATCGCGCCGTCCGCGAGACGCGGGGTCAGCAGGCCCAGCGTGGTCGTCAATCCGGCATCGTCGAGGTCGTATGGCGGGTCGAGAAAGGCGAGATCGAACCTCCCCGTCGAGGTGCGGAGGAAGCCGTCGGCGGTCATACGGTGCACGCGGACCGTGGCTGAGCCGACGGCGTGCTGCACCGATCGCGCATTCTGCGCCGTGACGGCGGCCGAACGAGGCACGCTCTCGACGAGGTCGGCGGAGGAGGCGCCCCGGCTGATGCACTCCAGACCGAGGGCTCCCGAGCCGGCGTAGAGATCGACGACGCGCGCCTGCCGGAGCACGTCGCGGCCCTCCAACGCGCCGAACAGCGATTCCCGCACTCGATCGCTCGTCGGACGCGTGCCTGATCGCGGTACGGCAAGGCTCAGTGAGCCTGCGACTCCGCCGATGATCCGCGTCATGCGCTCATCCCGCCCGGGCGGGCACCGCCCGATCGAGCGTCGGAGGCGGGAGCGGCTTCGTCGCGGAGCCGAGGCTCCACGCGCTTCTCCGGCCGGAGACCGGACTTGTCCGCGTAGAAGGCGCGGATGCGGTCCATGTCCGTCTTCGTGTCGCCGGTCGGAGAGAAGGTGGGGCCGAGACCCGCGGTCATGGTGGTGCGGTCGACATAACCGAGGGTGAGTGGCATCTCGGCTGCCACCGCGATCCGATAGAAACCGCTCTTCCAGTGGTCGTGGGCGCCTCGGGTGCCATCGGGGGTCACGACGAGGCCGAACCTCTCGCCGGCGCGCACTCGCGCGACCACCTCGTCGACGACCCGCCCGGCATCTTGACGATCGACCGGGATCCCGCCGAGCCGGCGCATGATCGGACCTCGCCACCCGGTGAACAGGGTGCTCTTGCCGAGCCACCGGATGGGGATGCGGAGTCGCCAGGCGATCGCCAGCATGAGGACGAAATCCCAGTTGGAGGTGTGTGGCGCTCCCACGAGTACCGTGGGGCGAGCCGGAGCCGGTTCCGTGCGCAACGTCCATCGGCTGACGAGCCAGAAGAGGCGAGCGAGCGACGATCGGATCACCCGTCCACCCTAGTTGTCCCTCCCGTCCCGAGCCCGTGCCGCGGGCTGCACCTGCCTCCGCGGCGTCGGCCGTGCTCCCTAGACTCGAGGCATGACGTCGTTCTCGCTGACCACCGACCTCGAGTCGGTCATCGGTGCGAAGACCACGAAGACCCTCTCCCGCGCCTTCGGCATGCGCACGGTCGGAGATCTCCTCGGGCACTATCCGAGGCGTTACGCCCGCCGCGGCGAGCTGACGCCGATCTCGACCCTTCCGGTCGGGGAACAGGTCACGATCGTCGCCGAGGTGCGCTCGGTCTCGACCCGACCGATGCGCGGACGTCACGGTGTGCTCCTCGAGGTCGTGATCAGCGACGGCGCGGGCACCCTGAATCTGACCTTCTTCAACCAGGCGTGGCGTCAGAACGAGTTGCGGGTCGGGCGGCAAGGGATCTTCTCCGGCAAGGTGGGCGAGTTCAAGGGACAGAAGCAGTTCGCCCATCCCGATTACGAGCTGTTCGACGACGAGGAAGAAGCACGCACGAGCGCCGAGGCTCGACAACACCAGCCCATCCCCATCTACCCGGCGACGAGCACCATCACGAGCTGGCAGCTCCACAAGGCGGTCCTCCACGTGCTGGCGGGGCTGGGCGAGGTGCCCGATCCCCTCCCCGAGCCGCTGCGGACGGCCGAGGGCCTCCTCGATGCACGGACCGCCCTCCGGCTCATCCATGCACCCGACCGGCCGGAAGACGTGCCCCGCGCGCGCGACACGCTTCGCATGCATGAGGCCTTCGTGCTCCAGGCCGCGCTGTTGCAGCAGCGTCAGGCGGTGCGCGAACTCACGGCCACCGCCCGGCCCCCCGGCGATCTCCTTGAGCGCTTCGATGCCGTGCTGCCCTTTGATCGGACACCGGACCAGATCGCGGTCGGCGACAGGATCGCCGCGGACCTGCAGGGCTCGTGGCCGATGAACCGCCTCGTCCAGGGGGAAGTCGGATCTGGAAAGACGCTCGTGGCTCTTCGCGCGATGCTCCAAGTGGCCCAGACCGGCGGGCAGGCGGCGCTGATCGCCCCGACCGAGGTGCTCGCCGCCCAGCACGTCCGCTCGATCGCGCGAATGCTGGGACCGCAGTTGGCGCCCGAACTGATGCCGACCCTGCTCACGGGCCAGCTGCCGGCCGCGGAGCGACGCAAGGCCGCGCTTCGGGCCGCATCGGGCCAGGCGCGGATCGTCGTCGGCACGCATGCGCTCCTGAGCGCGTCTACGACTTTCGCCGACCTGGGACTCGTGGTCGTGGATGAGCAGCACCGCTTCGGCGTCGATCAACGCGAGTCGTTGCGGGCCAAGGGAGCGGCTCCCCACGTCCTCGTGCTCACGGCGACCCCGATCCCGCGCACCGTCGCCATGACGGTGTTCGGTGATCTCGACGTGTCCACGATCCGCACCCTCCCCGCCGGCCGTGCCGGCATCTCCACGTACGTCGCACCGGTGGCAGAGAAGCCGGGGTGGTTCGGCCGGGTCTGGGAGCGCGTCACAGAGGAGGTCGCGGCAGGCCACCAGGTGTTCGTCGTGTGTGCCGCGATCGATGCCGCGGCGAAGGACACCGATGCCGAGGCGCCGGAAGCTGCGCACGTGGACGGAGAGAGCGAGCGGACCCGGTGGGGGGTCGTGCAGGTGGCGGAGATGCTGGAGCGCGACCCGGCGTTCGCGTCGATCCGGATCGCACAACTGCACGGCAAGATGCCCGCCGATGAGAAAGACGCCGTGATGCAGGCCTTCGCCCGTGCCGACGTCGACGTCCTCGTCGCGACGACCGTGGTGGAAGTGGGCGTCGACGTGCCCAACGCCTCGACCATGGTGATCCTCGAGGCAGATCGTTTCGGTGTGTCACAGCTGCACCAGCTGCGGGGCCGCGTCGGACGGGGAAGCGTGGCCGGACTGTGTCTGCTCGTCACCGAGGCCGCCCAGGGCACCACTGCGCGCAGCCGCGTCGAGGCGGTCGCGGCGACGACCGATGGATTCGCCCTGGCCGAGGTCGACCTCGAGCTCCGGGGCGAGGGCGACGTGCTCGGTGATGCCCAGTCGGGTGCCCGGTCGTCTCTCCGACTCCTGCGCGTCGTGACCGACGCGGACGTGATCCTCCGCGCACGTGCCGCGGCCGAGGACGTGCTGCAGGACGATCCGACGCTGTCGCGCCACCCCGAGCTCGCCGCGGCGATCGAACGACGCGTGGGCCGGGAAGAACGGGCCGCGCTGAACAAGAACTGAGGTCGATATCGTGCCGGTGGCCGGACCGTTCGGACACAGAGCCGGCTCGAGCGCGGAGCCCACCGGTAGGCTGGAGGCATGAACAACCGCATCGCGGTCGTCCCCGGATCGTTCGACCCTCCGACCCTCGGTCACCTCGATGTCATCCGCCGGGCTGCCTCGCTCTACGATCAGCTGCACGTGCTGGTGGTGCACAATCCCGGAAAAGAGGCCATGCTGCCGATCGCGCAGCGGCTGACTCTCTTGGAGCAGTCCGTCGCCGACGCCGGGATCGAGGGAGACATCGTCGTCGCCTCCTGGAGCATGGGCCTGTTGGTCGACTACGCGACCGACGTGGGGGCGGGGGTGCTCGTGAAGGGCATCCGTTCGCAGGTCGACGTGGCGTATGAGACACCGATGGCGATCGTGAACCGTCATCTCGCCCATGTCGAGACGGTGTTCCTCCTTCCCGACCCGGCGCACGCGATGGTGTCGAGCTCGCTCGTCCGGCAGGTCGCCGCGTTGGGGGGAGACGTCTCGCCGTTCGTGCCGCCGCCAGTGGCACGATTCCTCGACACCGGCTCGCGAGAGAACTGAGGAGGCTGCGATGTCCCGTCGTCACCTGAACGGACCCTTCGTGCTCCCCGTGCGAGACCTCGTCCACCGCCCGGGCGAGATGCGCGAGCATTCCCTCCAAACCCCAGCCCCTGACAAATGGGGCGAGGGGCTCGTCGCGGTCGAACAGGGCACGCCCGTCCTGATCGATGTGCGCCTGGAGTCCGTCCACGAAGGGATCCTGGTCACCGCGGAGATCGACACTCGCTACGACGGTGTCTGCGGCCGGTGCCTGCGCGAAATCGCCGAGCCCGTCCAAGTCGAGTTTCAAGAGCTCTTCGGGTATCCTGGATCGGAAGCGAATGACTTCGAGGTTCAAGACGACCACGTGGATCTTGAAACTCTGGTCAGGGATTCG
Source organism: Microbacterium sp. (assembly GCA_048594675.1). GTDB lineage: Bacteria > Actinomycetota > Actinomycetes > Actinomycetales > Microbacteriaceae > Microbacterium. Next base: position 22,347 of record JBMDWQ010000215.1, read on the forward strand.
ATCGTCCTGTCGCTTCCATTCCAACCGGTCTGTCAGCCGGATTGCCCCGGGCTCGACCCGACAACGGGCGAGAGGCGGGCACCGGGATCGGTTCCGGAAACCCCGATCGATGTGCGCTGGGCCGCGCTGAAGGCCCTCAAACCAGACCACGACGTCCAGGCATCGCGCCCTGGCGCCGCCGATACAGAGAAGAGTTAGCCATGGCAGGTAACCCCCCGAAGCGGAAGGTCTCCCGCTCCAACACGCGTTCGCGTCGTGCGCAGTGGAAGGCCGAGGCGCCCGCGCTGGTCAAGACCATCGAGAACGGCAAGGTCGTCTACAGCCGCCCTCACCAGGCGAAGGTCGTCACCGACTCGCAGGGCACCGAGCTGTTCCTCGAGTCCAAGGGCCGCAAGGTCGCCGACGTCTGAACGACGGTGACGTCGTGACAGACGTTTCTCACGAGCACGCAGTGCTCATCGGCAAGCTCGGGGTCGACATCGACCCCGAGCTTCTGTCGCTGGCGCTGACACACCGTTCTTACGCGTACGAGAACGGGGCGATCCCGCACAATGAGCGCCTGGAGTTCCTCGGCGACTCGATTCTCGGGCAGGCCGTGACGGTCCACCTCTTCACCCGCCACCCTGAGCTGGACGAGGGAGCCCTGGCCAAGCGGCGAGCGAGCGTGGTCTCGACGGTCGCCCTCGCGGAAGTGGCACGCACGATCGGCCTGGGTGAGCATCTGCGGCTCGGACGCGGCGAAGACCAGACCGGCGGACGCGACAAGGACTCGATCCTCGCCGACACGATGGAAGCGGTGTTCGGGGCGACGTTCCTTTCCGCTGGATCCGACGCGGCCACCGCGCTCGTTCTTCGACTGCTCGAGCCGCTCCTTGCTGACCCCGCTCGTTACGGGGCCGCGATGGACCCGAAGACGAGTCTGCAGGAGCTCGCCGCGCGCTTGAGTCTGTCGCCCCCGACGTATGCCATCACGGCTGAGGGCCCCGACCACCACCGCCGCTTCACGGCGACGGTGACGGTGGGCGAAGTCATGTCGACGGGGATCGGCTCCAGCAAGAAGCAGGCCGAGATGGCGGGCGCGCTCGCAGTGTGGCGCCAATTGTCCGGCCGTGCCTGAGCTCCCCGAAGTCGACGTCGTGCGCGCGGGGCTGGCCCCCGCTGTCTCGGGCGCTGTGGTCGCCTCCGTCGAGGTCCACGACGCTCGCGCGCTCACGCGTCATCCGGGAACCGTGGAAGACTTCGAGCGCCGTCTCACCGGAGCGGTGCTGCAGGCGCCGGCGCGCCGGGGCAAGTTCCTCTGGATCCCGATGGCGAGAACGTCGCAGGCTCTCGTCGGCCACTTGGGGATGAGTGGCCAACTGCTGCTTCGGGAGCCCGGTGCTCCGACGGAGCGCCACGAGCGGATCCGGCTCGCGCTCGAGCATCCGCGCCATGGTGAGCTCGCCGTCGTGTTCGCCGATCAGCGCACCTTCGGGTCGCTGGCCCTGGACACCCTCGTGCCCACGACCGACGGGCGCGCCGGGGGGTGGGGGACCGAAGACGCCACGGTGCCGACCCAGGTCTCGCACATCGCGCGGGACCCGCTCGACCCCGCCTTTTCCGACTCTGCGTTCCTCGGTCATCTGGCGCCGAGAAGAGCGGCCATCAAGCGCGTGCTGCTCGACCAGACGATCGTCAGCGGCATCGGGAACATCTACGCCGACGAGTCGCTGTGGGCCGCACGCGTACATCCCGAGACGCCCGCGCAGGAGCTCTCCTCCCGCGCGGCACGCCGGCTCCTGGCGGAGGTGAGGCTCGTGCTGCAAAAGGCCCTGGCCGAAGGCGGCACCAGCTTCGACGCCCAATATGTCAACGTCAACGGCCAGGCGGGCTACTTCGCGCACAGCCTCAACGTCTACGGGCAGACCGGGAAGGCGTGCCCGCGGTGCGGAGCGAAGATCGTCCGCGTCGCGTTCACCAACCGCTCCTCGCACTACTGCCCGCGCTGTCAGCGCCTGGCTCGTCGCTGACCGCGTCCGCACGAGGAGGCTCAGCGGCGCGCGAGAGCGGTCAGTCGAGGGCCTTCTTCCACGCTCCTTCGTAGCCGACGGGACGGAACCCGATCGCCTCGTTGATGTCGAGCATGGGGCGGTTCTCCTCCGCGTTGTATGTGGTCACCTTGGGGGAGGACGGAGCGAGGTCGCGCCACGCGCGCAGGGCGGCGCACTTCACGAGCTGGCCGAGGCGGTGTCCCCGGTGTTCACGCAGGACGAGCGTATCCTCCTGATGGGTCGGGAGCGTGAGGTCTGACCCGATCACGAGCTCGTTGAACGCCACCAGCTCACCACTGTCGATGTGTTGGGCGGCCGTGATGAGCGCGGTCATGCCGGCGTCCCGCCAACGAGCCTCGTGGCGCACGACGCGGTCGGCGTCCCACCGCTCCTCGTCGATCTCCAATCCTGCGACCGGCGCATCGGTGGACATGCGTGACTTCATCCAGGCATAGCCGGCGCGGTGCTCGGGAGGGGTCGGCGCCTGCCACTGCACCACGCGATACCCGATCGAGGCACGCTCGGCATCGGCCAGCAACCGGTCGACGGTCTCCACCGAGGTAGCCAGATCGAGATCGCTGCGGCGCTCGACCTGCTCGAGCGCGTAACCGTTGGCCAGAAAGAAGCGGGCGGCGCGGTCCACCGGGATCGTGCCGAACCCGGTCGGGGGCTCGAGGCGTGCCACCACGTCCGAGTCGGCGTGGGTGTGGAAGGCCCAGGACTGCAAGACCGACCTTCCGTGCTCTCGGGCCGTTCGCTCCACGAGTGTGTAGGCAGCCGTTCCGATGCCCCGGCCCTGGTGCGATCGCAACAGTTCGATGAGCCAGAAGGCGCTCCGCGACCCCTGCTCCTGCGGGAGATCGACGCCTACGCGCCCGACGACCTCGCCGTCCGCCACGACGATCCACATGAATCGTCTCTCGTCGGGGTTCGGGTGGAAGTGTGGCAGCAGTTCAGCGGCCGTGCGCGCATCGTCGTCGTTGCCGATGATCTCTCGGTACACCTCGTTGCGCACGCGAGTCATCTCGACGAAGTCGGCGGCGTCGGCATCGTCGGGGCGGGCGGGGATGTGCAGGGGGCGGAACTCGAGGTCGAGAGCCGTGTCCATGGGATTCCTTCGGGTGGGTGGAGGCCGGTGCCGGTGCGCCTGCGCGCGATCCGGCACCGGTCGTCCACAGCGGTAGGGGTGATTCAGATGCCTGTGAAGTGGCGCTGCAGTTCCCAGCGCAGCTCACGCTGTTCGCGCTCGCGGCGCAGCTCCCGGTTGCGGAGTGCACGATCAACAGCGTGCGCATGATCAGGCGGCCGAGTGCTCCACAGGAGCAACTTGAGCGCGATCCGCAGGGCGATCCGATCGAGGAGCGCGGTACGCGGGGCGTTCAACTGCAGAGTGGTGGTGAGAGCGTCCTGCGACGTCGATTCGTCGAGGACGCGCTGCGGCGCGGTCAGGGTGGTGTTCATGAGTGGTTTCCATTCGAGCGGAGATGAGGTCGCGAGCGCGACGGAGAGGTGTCGCCGGGGGCGGCGAGGAACGTGCCGCAGCACGAGAGACGGATGACCGCAGACGGAAGGGACGCGCCGCAAGGGCACAGTCCTCCTGCGAGGTCAGTGGAACGCGACGATAACGGCGTTCGGCGCGAATCCGAAGGAGCGGGTCCCGGTGTACGCGCGACGGGGAGCGGTTACTCCGCTGTTCATCATGTGCATCATCTTCAGGACCTCCTTTCTCGACTTCGGACGCGACTTCGCAGACTAGTGGGAAATCTCCGACGACGTCAAGCCGGGGCCACGATACGGCGCGTCGGTGGTCCCGGGATTCCGTGGCGCCGTCCGCTACGGTGGAGCCACACACCCTGTCCGTGGAGGAACCC
>JBMDWQ010000216.1:0-4958 GCA_048594675.1 Microbacterium sp.
CACGGCGCCAACCGGCTCGCCTCGAACTCGTTGTTGGAGGGAGCCGTGTTCGGTGCCCGCGCGGGGGATCGCCTCGCGGACGACACGCTCGTCGCGCGCGCCGGCGGTCTGTGGCCCGTCGACTTCCCGACGCGGCCCCGCACCGAGGCGCGTTCGGCCGCCCCGCTCGGCGTCGACGCCGACGGCTTCACGCGGCGCGGCCTGCAGGAACTCATGTGGACCCACGTCGGCCTCGTCCGAGACGACACCGGACTGCGGCACGCCGCGGCCGTCATCGATCGTTGGGAGCGAGCACTCCCCGCGCCGCAGACCTTCCGCGAGCAGGAAGACGCCAACCTCCTGCTCGTGGCGCGCGAGATCGTCACGGCGGCGCGTGCCCGAACCCGGTCGGTCGGCGCGCACTTCCGCAGCGACGACACCGAGCCGTCGCCTCACGCGATGCCCGCCCCTCGACGCGACCGCGAGCCGCTCTCCGGAAAGGTGACCGTCTGATGCTGACCCCCGCCCACATCGACCGCGTCGTCGCCGCCGCGCTGGAGGAAGACGCCCCCTGGGGAGACCTCACCGGTGAGTACCTGCTTCCGCCCGATGCACGTGCGACGGCCGACCTCGTCGCGCGAGAAGACGGCGTGTTCTGCGGCGGCGACGTCTTCGCCGCGGCCTTCCGGCTCACCGACCCGCGGATCGAGATCGAGGTGTCGGTCCCGGATGGTGCTCCAATGGCGCCCGGGCAGGTCCTGGCGACTGTCTCGGGCCAGGCCCGGAGCGTGCTGACGGCGGAGCGGGTCGGCCTGAACTTCGCACAACGGATGAGCGGCATCGCGACGCTCACCTCGCGCTACGTCGCCGAGGTCGCCCACACCGGCGCGCGGATCGCGGACACCCGCAAGACCACGCCCGGGCTGCGAGCCTTGGAGCGACATGCCGTGCGGTGCGGGGGCGGACACAATCACCGGTTCTCGCTCTCCGACGCCGTCATGGCCAAAGACAACCACCTCGCGGTCCTCAGCGCCCTCGCCCCCACGACGACGCCCGGCGCCGCCGTGACGCAAGCGCTGCAAGCGGCCATCGCGCGTCTCCCCCACACGACGCACGTTGAGGTGGAGGTGGATCGCCTGGACCAGATCGACGCGGTCCTGGCGGCCGGCGTCGGCACGATCATGCTCGACAACTTCACCCTGGACGAGCTCCGCGCGGGAGTCGAGCGCATCGGAGGACGAGTGACGGTGGAGGCGTCGGGCGGGGTGTCGCTGGAGACCGTCCGCGCCATCGCCGAGACCGGCGTGGATGTCATCTCGGTCGGCGCGCTCACCCATTCCGCACCGGCGGTGGATCTCGGGCTCGACGTGCGGGTGGAGATCGCGGGGATCTGAGCATGCTCTATCTCGATCACGCCGCCACGACCCCCGTGCGGGCCGAGGTGCGCGAGGCGATGCTGCCGTTCCTCGGCGAGCGGTTCGGCAATCCGTCCAGCCACCACACCGTCGGTGAGGCTGCCGCCGACGCCCTCTCCGATGCCCGTCGCCGCGTCGCCTCGGTGTTGGGCACGCGCGCCGGTGACATCGTCTTCACCTCGGGAGGCACCGAAGCGAACAACCTCGCGATCAAGGGACTTGCTCTGGGTGCCGCTGCCGCCCGCGCCGAGGGGGACTCCCCCGCCGGCGGAGGGGGGCGCACGGCGCTTCGGCCGGTGCACATCGTCACGACCCAGATCGAGCACGAGTCGGTCCTCGCGTCCTGCGCGTACCTGGAGCGGTTTCACGGCTTCAGTGTGACGCGCCTCCCGGTGTCCTCGACCGGTCGGGTGGACCCCGACGACCTCGCCGCGGCGCTCGGCCCGGGCACCGCGCTCGTGACGCTCGGATACGCCAACAACGAGATCGGCACGATTCAGGATGTCGCCCGCATCGCCGCCGTGTGCGCCGCTGCGCGCACACCGCTCCACCTCGACGCGGTGCAGGCCGCCGGCTGGCTCCCCCTTCGGGCAACGGGGGCCGACGCCCTCTCCATCGCCGGACACAAGATCGGCGCGGCTCCCGGCAGCGGTGTGCTCGCCGTGCGCGGCCGTCTGCCGCTGGAACCGCTGCTCCACGGCGGGGGCCAGGAACGCGATCGCCGCAGCGGAACCGAGAACGTCGCGGCGGCGGTGGGCTTCGCCGTCGCGCTGGAGCTCGCAGAGGCGGAACGCGAGGAGGAGGCGGCGCGCGTCGCCCGCCGCCGCGACGGCTTCTCGGCTCGCGTGCTCGCGCTCGTCCCGCAGGCGCGCGTGACCGGCGATCCGGCGCACCGGCTCCCCGGCACCGCGAGCTTCACGTTCGCGGGGGTCTCCGGCGAGTCCGTGCTGCTCGAACTGGAACGTCGGGGGGTCGTCTCATCGAGCGGCTCGGCGTGCGCGGCGGGAAGCGACGAACCCTCGCACGTGCTGCTCGCTTGCGGCATCGCGCCCGAGGTGGCGCAGACGGCTGTGCGATTCACCCTCGGACACGGACGCGATCAGGATCTCACGCCGGTCGCGGACGCCGTCGCCGACGCGGTGGCGGCGGTACGATCGGGCAGGTGAGCACTCCCGTCGTCACGGTCATCGTCCCCGGTCGAGACGTCGCAGCGTATGCGCCGGATGCTCTGGAGTCGCTGCGGAATCAGACCTCCACCCAGTGGCGCGCGATCCTCGTCGACGACGGCTCGATCGACGACACCTCCCGGATCTTTCAGGAGGCCGCCGCCGACCGTCGGTTCGAGCTCATCCGTCACGAGGTGCCGCAGGGCCTCGGTGCGGCGCGCAATGCCGCGCTGGACCGCGTGGAGACGCCGCTCGTGACCTTCCTCGATGCCGACGACGAGTACACGCCGCATGCGCTGGAACGACTCGTCACGACCATTTCCGAATCGGGGAGCGACCTCGCCGTCGGCGCGTATGTGCGCCTGCGACCGGGCGTGGACGGTTACGTCGAGGGTCCGGTGCAGCCCTGGGTCGCCGCCTCGACCTCTCCCGCGCGTCGTGGAACCACCCTGCGGGAGCACCCCGCGGTCTCGGGCAACATCGTTGCGTGGTCGAAGATCAGCCGCATCGAGTTCTGGCGCCGGCACGATCTGAGGTTCCCCGAGGGACGGATGTACGAGGATCAGGTGGTCGCTCAGCGGATGTACACCCTCGCCCGGGCCATCGACGTGATCCCCGACGTCGTCGTCCGCTGGCGAGAGCGCGCGGACGGGTCGTCCATCACCCAGCACAAGGACGCCGTAGACGTGCTCGTCGACTACGTCACCGCCATGCGCGACGGCGTCGCGGTGCTCGACGCCGCCTCCCAGCGCACCGCGGCGGCCGAACGTGTGCGGCTGATCCTCCAGATGGACACTCCCCCGCTCGTCCGGATCGCGAGCACGCACGACGATCCGGCCTATCGGCGCATCGTCGGGGACTTCGTGCGCGAGCTCGCCGCGCGAGCGGACGGGGACGCCGTCGCGGTCGACACCGACACGAAGGGGCTGCTCGACGCCGCAAGCCTGTGGTGAGCGCCTTCCCGCCGAGTCACCGCGCGCGGCGTTCCTCCGGGCCCGACCCCCGCGAGGGTTCTCGGTGGGACTCGAGTCCCTCGATCCGGGCCGCCGCCGTCTGCTCCCTCGCAAGCTCCGCGTAGAGTCCGCCCTTGGCCAGCAGCTGCACGTGCGTCCCGGTCTCCACGATCCGGCCCCCGTCGATCACGTGGATGACGTCGGCGCCGATCACCGTCGACAGCCGGTGGGCGATCGAGAGCGTCGTACGGCCGCGAGCGACATTGTCGAGCGCGTCCTGCACGACGCGCTCCGACACGGTGTCCAGCGCCGAGGTCGCTTCGTCGAGCAGGAGGATGGGCGGGTCTTTCAGCAGCACCCGAGCGATGGCGATGCGCTGTTTCTCCCCTCCCGACAGGCGATAGCCGCGCTCCCCCACAACGGTGTCATAGCCCTGGGCGAAGCCCCGGATGACGTGGTGGATGTTCGCCGCCGCGCACGCCTCCTCCAGCTCGGCCGAGGTCGCGTCGGGCTTGGCGTAGCGGAGGTTCTCGGCGATCGTCGCGTGGAAAAGGTAGGTCTCCTGCGACACGATCCCGATGTGGTCGATGATCGACTCCTGCCGGAGCGTACGCACGTCGGCCCCGGCGAACAGCACCGATCCGCCGCTTGCCTCGTACAGTCGCGGTGCCAGGTAGATGACCGTCGTCTTCCCGGCTCCCGACGGACCGACGAAGGCGACGTGCTGACCGGGGTCAGCGACGAAGCTCACCCCGTCGAGTGTGGGGCGGGAATCCGGCCCCGCATCCGGATAGCGGAAGACGACGTCGCGGAACTCGATCCTGCCGATCGGACCCGGCGCCGAAGCGACGTCCGTCGCGCCGGGGGCGTCCACGATCGCCGGGCGCAGATCGAGGTACTCGAAGATGCGGGCGAACAGCGCCCCGGAGGTCTGGAGATCGAGGGCCACGCGCATAAGGCCCATGAGCGGCTGGAGGAGCCGCGCCTGGACCGTCGTGAAGGCCACGACCGTGCCCGCCGTGATCGCTCCGGCGCCGCCCGCGATGAGCCAGCCGGACACGAGGTAGATGACGGCGGGGACCGACGCCATCAGCACCTGGACCACGGCGAAGAAGCCCTGCCCGCTCATCGCCCGGCGTACCTGCAGCCGGATCTGGTTGACGTTCTCGTCCTGGAAGCGCGCCGACTCCGTGCGTTGCCGGTTGAACGCCTTCGACAGCAGGATCCCCGAGACCGACAGCGTCTCCTGCGTAATCGAGGTGAGCTCCGACAGCGACTCCTGGGTCTGGCCGGCGATGCGAGCACGCACCTGCCCGACGCGGCGCTGCACGAACACCAGCACCGGCATCATCACCACGGCGATCGCGGTCAGCCGCGCATCGATGACGATCATCGCCACGAGCGCGGAGACGACGGTCACGGCGTTGCCGAGGATGCTCGTGACG
>JBMDWQ010000217.1:0-7487 GCA_048594675.1 Microbacterium sp.
ACGACATCGCCCTCACCCTCGGCAGCGGGTGGGGAAAGGCCGCCGACCTCATCGGCGAGACCACGGCGACGATCGCTGCCACCGAGGTCACGGGGTTCAGCAAGCCCGCTCTCGCCGGGCACGTGGGGTCGCTGCGCAGCATCCTCACGCCGACGGGCAAGCGCGTCCTCGTGATCGGGGCACGCACCCACTACTACGAGGGCCATGGTGTCCGCCGCGTGGTGCACAGCGTGCGGACCGCCGCGGCAACGGGTGCCCGCACGATGGTCCTCACCAACGGCGCCGGCGGGATCAAGAGCACGTGGTCTCCCGGGCAGCCGGTGCTCATCAGCGATCACATCAACCTCACCGGCGATTCGCCGCTGGAGGGCGCGACCTTCATCGACCTCACCGACCTGTATTCAACGCGCCTGCGCGACCTGGCACGCCGAGTGGACCCCTCGCTCGACGAAGGCGTGTACTGCCAGTTCCGTGGTCCGCAGTACGAGACGCCCGCTGAGGTGCGCATGGCCAAGACCATCGGCGGTCACATCGTCGGGATGTCCACGGCGCTGGAGGCGATCGCCGCCCGCCAGGCGGGAATGGAGATCCTGGGCTTTTCACTCATCACCAACATGGCCGCCGGGATCCAGACGACGCCGCTCAGCCACCAAGAGGTGATCGAGGCGGGCCAGCAGGCAGAGCCGGTGATCTCCGCGCTCCTGGCCCGCGTGATCGGCGAGCTGTGATGAGCATCGCCGCCGCACGCGCGTGGCGCGATCAGGACCCCGACGAGGTGACCCGTGCCGAGCTCGACAGGCTGATCGCGGCGGCCGAGGCGGGCGATCCCGCAGCCGCGGCCGACCTGGAGGACCGGTTCTCCGGGCGCCTCGAGTTCGGGACCGCGGGGCTGCGCGGGCGCCTCGGTGCCGGCCCCACCCGGATGAACCGGGTTCTCGTCGCCCAAGCGGCCGCGGGCCTCGCGGCCTATCTCCTCGAGAAGGCGGACGGCTCCACGCCGACGGTCGTCGTGGGGTACGACGGACGACGCAACTCCGACGTGTTCGCGCGCGACAGCGCCGAGCTCTTCGCCGGCGCCGGGCTCCGCGCGATCCTCCTCCCCCGGCTCCTGCCGACCCCCGTGCTCGCCTTCGCCGTGCGCCACCTCGGCGCGGCGGCCGGGGTGATGGTCACCGCTTCGCACAACCCGCCCGACGACAACGGGTACAAGGTGTATCTGGGCGGCGCCGACGACGGCTCACAGATCGTGGCCCCGGCCGACGCCGAGATCGCCGCCCACATCCTCGCGGTGGCGGACGCGGGTGATGTCGGCGCACTCCCGCGGGGGGACTTCGAGACCGCCGGTGAGGACGTCGTCGACGCCTACGTCGCGGCGACGGCCACGGTGGCCCCCGCCCCGGCGGGGGCGGCGGGACTGAACTGGGTCTACACGGCGATGCACGGCGTGGGCTATGAGACGCTCGCGCGGATCCTCACCGCGGCCGGCTACCCGCTGCCGACCGTCGTGGCCGAGCAGATCGACCCCGACGGCGCCTTCCCCACCGTGGCCTTCCCCAACCCGGAAGAGCCCGGCGCGATGGATCTCGCCTTCGCGACGGCACGGGACGCGGGAGCGGAGCTGATCCTCGCCAACGACCCCGATGCGGACCGGCTCGCGGTGGCCGTTCCGGATGCCGCGGCGCCGGAGGGGTGGCGCCGACTCACCGGAAATCAGGTGGGCCTCCTCCTCGGCTGGCGCGCCGCTCGTACCGCTACCTCGGGTGCCCTCGCGTGCTCGCTGGTGTCCTCCCCGGGGCTCCAGACCGTGGCGGAGCACTACGGGCTCGACTTCCACTCCACGCTCACCGGCTTCAAGTGGATCTCTCGCGCCCCGGGCATCGTCTACGGCTTCGAAGAGGCGCTGGGCTACCTCGTCAACCCCGGCACGGTGCGCGACAAAGACGGCATCTCTGCCGCGATCGCCCTGCTCGGTCTCGTCTCCGAGGCACGCGAGGAGGGGCGCAGCCTGGCAGACCTCCTCCGTCAGTTCGACGAGACGTTCGGATTCTTCGAGTCCGGTCAGGTCTCGGTGAGGGTCGAGGATCTCTCTGTCATCCCGCGCGTCATGGCGGCGCTGCGCTCCGCACCACCCACCTCGATCGGCGGGACCGCGGTGGAACATGTCGACGACCTGCTGGCGGGTGTCGGCGATCTTCCGCGCGGCGACGTGCTCCGCTTCTGGCTGACCGACGGCTCGCGAGTGATCGTGCGCCCGAGCGGCACCGAGCCGAAGGTCAAGGTGTATCTCGATGTCCGCGGCGATTCGGCCACGCAAGCCGCGTCGCGGCTGGCGGCGGTCGAAGCCGGGGCACGCGACCTCCTCGACGCCGCGCAGGCGTGATGCAGCACACGCCTAGGCTCGTGTCATGCTGCTGACCGCCCCGATCGTCCTCGAGAACCCGTGGATTCGCCTGGAGCCCCTGCACCCCTCACACGCCGCCGATCTGGAAGACGCGCGCAGCGGGTTGGAGTATGCCTGGTACACCTCCGTGCCCGCCGCGGTGGAGGAGGAGATCGCGCATCGGATCGGCGAGAGGGAAGCCGGCCGGATGAACCCGTGGGCGGTCGTGGCGGACGGGCGCGCGCTCGGCATGACGACGTTCTGCAACATCGATACGGACAACCGACGCGTGGAGATCGGACACACCTGGCTGTCGCCGAGCGTGCAGCGGACCGCGGTCAACACCGCCGCGAAGCTGCTCCTCCTCACGCACGCGTTCGAGGCGTGCGACGTGATCGCCGTGGAGTTTCGCACCCACTGGCACAACCGACAGTCTCGGGCGGCCATCGAGCGGCTGGGGGCCAAGCAGGACGGGGTGCTGCGCAACCACCGCCTCGGGCCCGACGGCACGCTCCGCGACACCGTCGTCTATTCGATCCTCCCGCACGAGTGGCCCGCGGTACGGCGTGGCCTGACTGCGCGCCTGTCCTGAGTGCGCGCCTGTCCTGACCGGCAGACGGCTCAGCCGTCGACGACGGCGACCAACTCGTCGAGGAAGGCGGGGAAGGTGGTCCCCCGCCGGACGATGCGCTGCACGCTGTCGCGCTCGCTGAACACCTCGACGAGCTGCTCGAACACGGTCTGGAACGCGGCGCGATCCGACTCGCTGAAGGCCACCAGGGCCACCACCTGCACGCGGCCATCGCCCCACGGGATCGACTGCTCGCCGATACCGATCGCGATGGCCGTTCGCGTCGCGGTCATCCCGAGCGCGTGCGGCACCGCGAGGGCGTCGGAGAACGCAGTGGAGGACAGCCGCTCACGCTCGAGGGTGCGCTGCACGTAGTCGTCGTCGATGACGCCGGAGCGCACCAACAGGGCCCCGAGCCGCGAGATCACCGCTTCCTCGTCCTGCTGAGGGTCGAGGCCGTAGACGAAGGCGTCGGGGTGGAAGTAGCGCTCCAGCTCCGTGCGCAGGCGCGCGAGCCGCCGCGCGCGCCGCACACGGCTGGCCGCCGCCTGCACGCGCTCCACGTCGGCTTCGGTGAGGAACGGCTGGATGCGCACGAACCGATCGGCCACGGTCGGCGGGTCGATCGTGGTGAGCACGAGGTCGGTGTCGATGGAGGACCAGTCGGGATCGACCCGCGTCTCCACACCCACCACGGTCACCGCCTGCCCGAGCGACTGCGCGATGCTCGAACGCAAGAGCTCGTGCAGTTCGTAGTAGCCGGGGCACACGATCGTCGCCGTCAGGACCGCCCCCGCACGCCGGCTTCTTTCCAGCCGTCCACCGACGTGCATCGCGATGTAGGCGATCTCGTCGTCCAGGAGCGCGATCCCGAGGAGCCCCCGCAGGCCGTCGGAGATGTAGACGGCGATCTCGAAGATCATCGGATAGCTCGTCTTCAGCGACTTCGTGAGCGGATTGCGCGACCACGCCTGCTCGCGCGCCCGCATCCGCAGGTTCTGCACGTGGAGGGCGAGACGCAGGACGAAATCGTCGTGGTCGATGTCGACCTGGAACTCCGCCGCGGCGCGCGCGACCACGTCGCGTACGGCCGTCTCCACCTCCGGGTCGAGCCGCTGTCGGATGACCGCAGCCGGCTCCGCGGCGCCCGGGGCGACGACGCGACTCTCCACCAGGGCTGTGAGGTGCAACAGGTCACCCGACCCGAAACGCACGCCGAGGTGGCGGGCGCTCAGGCGGTCGAGCGCCGCGGCGATGCGTTCGGCCGACTGCCCCGACGGCGGCGCCCCCACCTCCTCGAGGCCGCGATCCCGGGACACCCGGTCGGCGGCGATCGCGATGTGCATCATCACGTCGCCGATCCCGAACTCGTTGACGAAGTACCCCAGGTCGGTGAGTTCGGCGACCAGTTCCGCCTTGAACGGCCCGAACGCCGCCGCTCCGATCGACTCCTCACCGAGCGCTCGGCGGAGCGCATCGACGTCGAACGCGCCGTCGTCGGTCTCCTCGTGGACGAGGCGGCTGAGGAGCCTCCGCTGGGACATCTCGGTTCCCCGCAGCCGGGCACGTGAGGCCGTGCGCTCCAGGACGAGGTCGGTCTCGCCGAGGAGAGCCCTGACCCGAGCCAGATCCGCGTCGAGCGTGGCCGGACTCACGTGGAACTGGTCCGCGGTCTCGAACACATCGATGCCGTCGGGCGAGGCGAGAACCGCCCGCACCAGGCGATGGAGCCGATCCCGCGGAGTGCCCGACTCCACGCCCCCGGCGCGCTGCGCCGCGACGAGGTCGGCACCGGCGCGGTACCCCTGGGGCCCGGACTCGACGGCCGTTCCGTCGGGAACCCGGCCGTTGATCGCATTCACATAGGACCGGATGCTGCGCGGGGTCACCCCGATCGCGTCGGCGAGCTCCGCGGCGGTCATCCAGTCGCTGCCGCGCGCGAGCATGGCGATGACGCGATCCTGCCGGGCTCTGCTCACCCGTCCAGTCAACCATGGGTCTCTCCGCCGGGCTCCGGGGGTTTCCGCCCCTGCGGAAACAGGAGTGGTTGTCGGCTCTCAGTGGTTTCACAAGAATGGGCGGGAAGGAGGCGGATCGATGAGGATCCTGGTGGTATGCGGCGCAGGAGCGTCGAGCACTTTCGTCGCCCAGCGCTTGCGGCGCGCGGCCCAGACCCGGGGCCGGGAGCTCAGCGCGGTCGCCGGCACCGAGCAGTCGTTGCCGACCGATCTCGAACGGGCGGACCTCGTGCTCGTCGGACCCCACTTGCAGCATGCCCTGGAGAGCATCCGCCACGACGCCGGTCCGCGAGGAACGCGCGTCGTGCTGCTGCCTCCCGACATCTTCGCCGACCTCGACGGGACCCGAACCCTCGCGCTCGTCGATGCGACCCTGACGCCGCCCTACCGAGAGGAACCCGCATGACCGCCGTGTCCCGCACCGTCCGGATCGGGTCGTCCAACGGCCTGCACGCGCGTCCCGCGAAGCTGTTCGCGCAGGCCGCGAAGAACTCCGGCGCCGAGGTGACCATCTCGAAGGGCTCCGGTGCTCCCGTCAACGCCGCCAGCATCCTCGGTGTCATCTCCCTGGGCGCCGAGAAAGGCGACTACGTGACCCTGACCGCCGAGGGAGCGAACGCGGAGAGCGTCCTCGACGCACTCGCCGAGCTCCTCACCACCGACCACGACGAGTAATCACTCGCCGACGTTCCACCCCCACAGAGCACCACAAGGAGATCCACGACATGAGCGAACTGCGCGGAGTCGGCATCGGTCTGGGCGTTGCCCAGGGACCTGTCGCCCGGATGGCGGAGCCGCTTCCCGCCCCCGAGGACGTCCCCAGCCAGCGCACTCCCGAGGAGGAGCTCGCCCGGGTTCGCGAAGCCGTGGCCGCCGTCGCCCGCGAGCTCGAGGAACGGGGCTCGCAGGCCGGGGGTCTTGCCCGTGAGGTGCTCGAAGCGCAGGCCATGATGGCTGAGGATCCCACGCTCGATCAGGAGGTCTCCACGCGGGTGACCGCCGGCAAGACCGGTGAGTACGCGGTGCACGACGCCTTCGCCACCTTCCGCGACATGCTCTCGGCGATGGGCGGATACCTCGGCGAGCGCGCGGCCGACCTCGACGACGTCGCCCAGCGCGTCATCGCGCGTCTGCGGGGCCTCCCCGCCCCCGGCATCCCCGACCCCGGCCACCCGTTCGTCCTCGTCGCGAAGGACCTCGCTCCCGCCGACACCGCTCTCCTCGACCTCGACAAGGTGCTGGCCCTGGTCACCACCGATGGCGGCCCCACCTCGCACACCGCCATCCTCGCGCGGGAGAAGTCGATCGTCGCCGTGGTCGGCGCCGCCGCGGCGAAAGACCTCACCGACGGCGAGACCGTCATCGTCGATGCGGCCAAGGGTGTCGTGACCAGCAGCCCCTCGGAGGCCGAGCTCGCTCAGGCGCAGCACCGCGCCGACGCCCGTGCTGCCGCCGCGACCGCCCCCCTCACCCCCGGCGCCCTGAAGGACGGGACGGCGGTGCCGCTCCTGGCGAACCTCGGAAAGCCCGGCGGAGCGGCCGAAGCGGTCGAGCTGGGCGCGGAGGGCGTAGGGCTGTTCCGCACCGAGTTCCTCTTCCTGTCGTCCTCCCAGGCGCCGACCGTCGAGGAGCAGACGAAGGCCTATACCGAGCTCCTCCAGGCCTTCCCCGGCAAGAAGGTCGTCGTCCGTGCGCTGGACGCCGGAGCGGACAAGCCGCTCGCCTTCCTCAACGACGCGCACGAGGAGAACCCCGCGCTCGGCCTCCGCGGGCTCCGCGCACTCCGCGCGAGCGAGGACATCCTGCGCGAGCAGCTGACCGCTCTGGCGCAGGCCGATGCGGCCACCGAGGCCGACCTCTGGGTCATGGCGCCGATGGTGTCCACCGTGGAGGAGACGGAGTACTTCGTCACCCTCGCCAAGGAGTACGGCATCAAGACGGCCGGCGTGATGGTCGAGGTGCCCTCCTCTGCGCTCCTGGCCGACAAGGTCCTCGACATCGCCGACTTCGCTTCGATCGGCACGAACGACCTCACCCAGTACACTCTGGCCGCCGACCGCCTGCTCGGGTCGGTCTCGAGCTTCCAGGACCCGTGGCACCCGGCGGTCCTGCAGCTCATCAAGCTGACCGGCGAAGGCGGCAAGGCCCACGGGAAGCCTGTCGGCATCTGCGGCGAGGCCGCCGCCGACCCGATGCTGGCCGTCGTCCTGGTCGGTCTCGGGGCGACGACCCTGTCGATGGCGCCCACGGCGCTCGCGGATGTCCGCGCCACCCTCTTGCAGTACACCCGCGACGATGCCGAGCGCATCGCCGCAGCAGCACTCGCCGCGTCCGACGCGGCGTCCGCCCGAGCCGCGGCACAGGCCGCGTCTGGCTCCCCCGCCTGACCGGCGGGGCTACCCCAAGGAGAAATCAGCACATGACAACGGCGTCCTCCCCCACGACGGGGGTCAATCGGGCACGAGTCGGAGTCCAGCGCTTCGGCACGTTCCTCTCCGGCATGATCATGCCGAACATC
>JBMDWQ010000218.1:0-16824 GCA_048594675.1 Microbacterium sp.
GGACTCAGGCCAGCGCGAAGACGACCTCGACCTCGACCGGGCTGTCGAGGGGGAGGACAGGAACACCGACGGCGGAGCGAGCGTGCCGCCCGGCCTCGCCGAAGATCTCGCCGAGCACTTCGCTGGCGCCGTTGATGACCCCGGGCTGGCCCGTGAACTCGGGAACCGACGAGACGAACCCGGTGAGCTTGACGACGCGAGCGAGGCGGTCGACGCCCCCGGCGACCTCCGCTGCCGCCGCGAGGGCGTTCAGCGCGCACTGCCGCGCATAGTCCTTGGCGTCGGATGCGGGCACGAGCCCGTGGCCCTCGCCGACCTTCCCGGTGGCCGGCAGCGCACCGGCGATCATCGGAAGCTGGCCCGAGGTGTAGACGAGGTCGCCGTGGACGGTGGCCGGGATGTACGCCGCCACCGGCGGGACGACCGCCGGCAGCTCGATGCCGAGCTCGGACAGGCGTGCGGAGATCGTCATCGCTGTCCCTCCTCGGTGGGGAACTGCTGCGCCGCCACGGCCGCGGCACCCAGTCCGGCGTTGGCTGCGCCGCCGCCCACCGGCCGCTTGAAGTAGGCGACCAGTCCCCCCTCGGGACCCGGCACGACCTGCACGAGTTCCCAGCCCTGCTTGCCCCAGTTGTTGAGGATCGCGGCGGTGTTGTGGATCAGAAGAGGAGTGGTGAGGTACTCCCACGTGGTCATCGGTACTCCCGTTCGAGGGCGCGGATCGTCGCGGCATGCGGGGATCACCGAGCCTTCGCCCAGCTACCTCCCTTACGATCACCCTATGCCCCATGCGAAACGGACTGCCACTGGCGTGCTCGGAGGTCTCCTCGGTCTCATCGGACTGAGCACCGTGGCCGGCGTGTTGATCACCGCCACCGTGACCCCCGCGATCGCCGTCTCCGGCTACGCGGCGTCGAGTGCGATCACGATGTTCAACAACATGCCGAACTACCTGAAGATCGAGAAGCTCATGCTTCCGACCAAGCTCTACAAGAAGAACGCCGAGGACAAGTACGTCCTCATGGCACAGTTCTACGACCAGAACCGCATCCCGGTCACCTCCGACAAGATCGCCGGCGTGATGAAGGACGCGATCCTCTCCAGTGAGGACAAGAACTTCTACGAGCACGGCGGAGTCGATCTCTTCGGCACGATCAAGGCGCTCGCGGGCAACGCCTCCGGAAGCAGCACGCGCGGTGGCTCCACGATCACTCAGCAGTACGTGAAGAACGTGCTGCAGCAGAACTGCGAGCGCAAGGCGACCTCCCAGGAGGAGGTCAACAAGTGCTACAAGGAGACCACCGTCAACGACGGCCCCGAGGGTTATCAGCGCAAGCTGCAGGAGATGCGCTACGCGATCCAGCTCGAGAAGGAGAACGAGAAGGACGACATCCTCACGGGGTACCTGAACATCGCCTCCTTCGGCGGTCAGGTCTACGGCGTCGGCGCCGCCGCGCGGTACTACTTCGACACGACCGCCGCCAAGCTGACACTGACCGAGGCCGCCACGATCGCCGGCATGGTGCGCGAGCCCAACAGCCTCCGCATCGACATGAAGGGCGGCTCGGTCACGACGAAGTCGGGCGAGAAGCTCAACAGCGAGGAAGACGGCTACGCGCTCACCAAGAAGCGTCGCGACTACGTGCTCAACCGCATGAAGATCGACGGGAAGATCACCGAGGCCGAGTACACCGAGGCCGTCGAATCGCCCATCACACCCAAGATCAAGAAGACCCAGCAGGGCTGCGGGCAGGCCAAGGACGCGGAGTTCTTCTGTGACTATGTCACGCACATCATCAAGAACGACCCCGCCTTCGGCGAGACCGACGACGAGCGCGCTGCCGCCCTCCGCCGCGGCGGGCTGAAGGTCTACACGACCCTCGATTACGACCTGCAGAAGGCGGCGTCCTCCGCGATCTCCATCGTGGAGCCGCGCGTGGACTACATGAACCTCGGGGCATCCGGCATCCAGGTGGAGGTCGGGACGGGGCGCATCCTCTCGATGGTCCAGAACCGCGGCTACGATGCCGCGGCCACGGACAAGAACGGCAAGACCACCGCCGTCAACTACAACGTCCGCTCCAAGGACGGGGGCGGCGTGGGCCACTCGGCCGGATCGACGTACAAGGTGTTCAGCCTCATCAACTGGCTGCAGCAGGGCAACTCCGTCAACGCCTACCTGAACGGACGTGTCGGGACCAAGACGGTCGAGATCTGTGACGGTGCCACCCAGACGGTGGAGACCGGCTCGGGCAAGGACCGCTTCGGTCAGAACAAGATCGGTAACTTCGAAGGCAACCGGGGCTACACGGGCACCATCTACAACTTCACGAAGGACTCGCTCAACTCCGGGTTCATCGCGATGGCGGAGAAGATATCGGTCTGCAGCACCAACAAGGTCGCGGGGCAGATGGGCGTGACGTGGGGCGACGGGACGCCGCTGACGAGCGTTCCCTCGTGGTCGAACGACCCGTCCAACGCGCCGTACAACGTGCTCGGGTCCTCCGCCGTCGCGCCGATCGACATGGCTCAGGCCTATGCCGCGATCGCCGCGAAGGGCACCCTGTGCGAGTCGAAGTCGATCGATCGCGTCGTCGACGCCGACGGCAACGAGCAGCCGATCCCGGAGACCAAGTGCGAGCGGGCGATCAGCGAGGACGTCGCGGCCACGGCCGCCTACACCCTTCAGGGCGTCATGCAGGGCAATGGAACGGGCTCTGGAGCGCGCACGTTCGACGGCACGCCGATCTTCGGAAAGACCGGTATCCACCAGTTCCTCCACACCTGGATGGACGGATCCAGCACCAAGGTGACGACGGTGGTCTGGGTGGGCAATGTCGAGGGCGACGAGCGCCTCGAGAACCACTACATGGCGGGCTACCGGCTCTCCCGCATCCGTAACAGCATCTGGCCGAACATGCAGCGCGCAGCCAATGCCAAGTACGGCGGCGACGCCTTCCCGAAGCCTGCGCAGGACCTCATCAAGCGTCAGCTGGTCGATCTCCCGAGCGTGATCGGGATGACCGTCGATGACGCCACCCGCACGCTGCGCGCAGCCGGGTTCTCGGTGACGGTGGGCGACGCCGTCAACTCGACCGAGACCGCGGGCACCATCGTGGAGCAGAGCCCCGGCGCCGGCCGAGTGGCGGGCGGGACCAACGTCACCATCTCCCCCAGCAACGGCCAGGGAGTGACGGTGCCGTCGGTGGGAGGAACCCCTGCCGAGGCCGAGAACCAGCTGCGAGGGGCCGGATTCACCCGGTTCGCCCAGCAGTGCAGTGAGGCAGAAGGCGCGCCCGAGCAGGGCGTCGTCACGGGGACCGATCCCGCAGCGGGCAGCGTCGTCGGACGTGACGACACGATCACCATCAAGTTCCAGGCGGCCTCGTGCGGCGGCAACGGCGGAGCACCCGGCAATGACGGTCCCGGCAACGGGAACGGCCCGGGCAACGGCAACGGACGCGGAGGCAACGGCTGAGCGCGCACGACCCGCAGCGCACCGCCCTCACGGCTCTCGGAGTCGTGGGGGCGGTCGGCGTAGGGTCAGCGATCTGGGGCGTCGGGATCGAGCGCTACCTGTTCACCGTGCGGCGACACACCGTGGCCGTCCTTCCTCCGGGGGCGTCGCCGCTGACCGTGCTCCACCTCTCCGACGCGCACATGGCGCCCTGGCAGCGACGCAAGCAGAGATGGATCGCGCGCATCGCCGACCGCGTGCAGCCGGACGTCGTGATCAACACCGGAGACAACCTCGGGCACGCCGACGGGCTGAGCGGGATCCGCCGCGCCTTCGCCCCGTTGCGTGGCGTTCCGGGCGTCTTCGTGCACGGCTCCAATGACGTGGTCGGCCCCGCCCCACGCAACCCGTTCGGCTACTTCATGGGCCCGTCGGGACACTCCCCGAAGGTGCAGAGCCTCGACACCGACGCGATGGACGCGTTCTTCACGGAAGATCTCGGCTGGACGCCCCTCCACAACTCCGCGGCACGCCTGACCGTGGCCGGAGTGCGGATCGACGCGTTCGGCGTCGACGACGCGCATCGCGACTGGGACGACCTCGACGCGCTCCCGCCATCGCTCGACCGCGTCCGACGGGGATCCTGGTGGCGGGGTGCCCCCGCAGCGGATCTCAGCCTGGGCGTCACACACGCCCCCTATCGGCGCGTGCTCGACCGCTTCGTGGATCTCGGCGCCGACCTCATCGCCGGCGGGCACACCCACGGCGGACAGGTGCGTGTGCCGTTCTCACGCAGGGCGCTCGTGGCGAACTGCGACATCCCGCTCGACCAAGCGCGCGGGCTCAGCACCTGGTCACACGCCGGTCGCTCCGTCCCGCTCAATGTCAGCGCGGGCCTGGGGCACTCCATCTACACGCCGATCCGCTTCGGCTGCCGGCCCGAAGTCTCCGTCCTCCGACTGCTGCCGCGCGGGTGAGGCCCGATTCGTTCTGAGCGCACGAACAGGGTAGACTCGGAGGGTTGCCACGGGGTGTGGCGCAGCTTGGTAGCGCGCTTCGTTCGGGACGAAGAGGCCGCAGGTTCAAATCCTGTCACCCCGACCGCAAGAGGCTCCGCCTGAGATCCGATCCCAGGCGGAGCTTTTCGCATCACCACGGATCCGGAGCTCGCGCCATGACCACGCCCCGCCTCGTCGCGTTCGACCTCGACGACACGCTCGCCCCGTCGAAGACGGCGATCTCGCTGCGGATGGGCCGGCTGCTCCTCGACCTCGCCACGCGCGTCGAGGTCGCCATCATCTCCGGCGGCCAGCTCCAGCAGTTCCAGTCGCAGGTCGTCGAGCGGCTTCCCGACGCCGACGCCGACGCACTCACGCCGTTCCACCTCCTGCCCACGTGCGGAACGCAGTACTACCGGCTCACTCCCGACGGCGTCCGCACGGTGTACTCCCACCCGCTCACCGACGACGAGAAGCAGCGCGCCCTCGCCGCGGTGGAGGAGGAGGCACGCCGACTCGGCCTGTGGGAGTCGGAGACGTGGGGCGAGATCCTCGAGGACCGCGGTTCGCAGATCACCTTCTCGGCGCTGGGACAGTCCGCTCCCGTCGAGGCGAAGACAGCCTGGGATCCCACCGGCGCGAAGAAGAACGCCCTCCGCGACGCCGTCGCCGCACGTATCCCCGACCTGGAGGTGCGCTCCGGAGGATCGACGTCGGTCGACATCACCCGGCGCGGCATCGACAAGGCCTACGGCATGCGTCGCCTGTCGGAGCAGACCGGGATCGCCCTGGAGGACATGCTCTTCGTCGGCGACCGCCTCGACGAGCACGGCAACGACTACCCGGTTCTGGCGATGGGAGTCGCCTGCCACGCCGTCACCGGGTGGGAGGACACCGCCGCCTACCTCGAAGAGCTCATTCCGACCCTTCCCCGCCGCTGAGCCTCGCGGGACGACGGCGCGACCTGGTCCCGCCCGCCCCGCGAGCGGCGCCGCTCAGCGAGCGGCGACCGCGGCCTCCGAGGAGGCCGTCACGGGAGTCAGTCGCCGCAGTTGCGTGACATGCCGGGGCTCCAGCTCCGCCAGCGTCGCGACGCCGAGCAGCTGCATCGTCCGCTCGATCTCGCTGCGGAGGATGGCGATGGTGCGGTCGACACCGCGCCGACCGCCCGCCATGAGGCCGTACAGATACGCCCGTCCGATGAGGGTGAACTTCGCGCCCAAGGCGATGGAGGCCACGATGTCCGCGCCGTTCATGATCCCGGTGTCGACCATGATCGTGGCGTCGGGCCCGACTTCCCGCACGACCTGCGGGAGGAGGTGGAAGGGGATCGGCGCACGGTCGAGCTGACGGCCGCCATGGTTGGACAAGACGATGCCGTCGACGCCGAGATCGACCAGGCGCACCGAGTCGGCCACGTTCTGCACGCCCTTGACGACGATCTTCCCGGGCCACATCTCGCGGATCACGGCCAGATCCTCGTAGCTGATCGTGGGATCCATGGCCGCGTTCAAGAGCTCGCCGACCGTGCCACCGGTCGTCGTGAGCGAGGCGAACTCGAGCTTGGGCGTGGTCAGGAAGTCGATCCACCACCACGGGCGCGGGATCGCGTTGACGATCGTGCCGACGGTCAGCTGGGGAGGAATCGAGAACCCATTGCGCTTGTCGCGCAGGCGCGCCCCCGCCACCGGGGTGTCGACGGTGAACATCAGGGTGTCGAATCCCGCGTCGGCCGCGCGCTTGACGAGCCCGTAGGAGATCTCCCGCTGCCGCATGACATACAGCTGGAACCAGTTGCGGCCCGCGGGGTTGGCGGCCCGAACGTTCTCGATCGAGGTGGTGCCCAGTGTCGAGAGCGTGAAAGGAATGCCCGCCGCAGCGGCGGCGGAGGCGCCAGCGATCTCGCCCTCGGTCTGCATGAGCCGCGTGAATCCGGTCGGTGCGATTCCGAAGGGGAGCGCGGAGGGGCCGCCGAGGATCTCGACCGAGGTGTCCACGTTCTCGGCGGGACGAAGGATGTCGGGGTGGAACTCGATGTCCTCGAACGCCTGACGCGCGCGCGCCAGCGAGAGCTCGCCCTCGGCGGCACCGTCGGTGTAGTCGAAGGCCGCCTTCGGTGTGCGCCTCTGGGCGATCCTGCGCAGGTCGGCGATCGTGAGGGCGGCATCCAGTCGACGCTTCGTGGCGTCGAGCTCCGGCTTCTTGAACTGCATGAGCTCGAGCAGTTCGGGGATCTTGGGCAGCTGGCGCTGAACCATGCGGGGTGACATCTCTCTCGTCAGGAAACGGGGTGGGCGGGGATCACTGGAGGGCGGGCGGGGCCGGGAGGCCGGCGTCGGCGTAGTAGCCGGTGATGTGTGCGCGCACGAGCGTGCGGGCCCGATCCGCCTCGCCCGCCTCGATCGCGGCGAGGATGTCGGCGTGCTCGTGACGCAGTCGCGCCGAGGTCGCCTCCCAATCGGGGATGCGCTCCGCGCCGGCGCGGATGTAACTCTCGATGGTCGTGCGCAGACCCGCCATGGTGGCCGCGACCACGACGTTTCCCGCCGCATCGGTGAGGCGCAGGTGGAACTGGGTGTCGAGCGCGAGGAACTCCTCCGCCGTCAGCCCCTCGGCCTCCATCGCGTCGAGAGTGGTGTGCGCCTCCGCGAGGTCGGCGTCCGCGCCCTCGGCGAGGTGCGCCACGGCCCACTCCTCGAGCAGGAGACGGGTCTCGTAGACATCGGGGATCGGGAAGCCCTGCGCCGCGACCTGCAGACGCAGGAACTGGGCGAGCCCGCCGTGGGGCGTCGCCGTCACGATCGCACCGGCGGTCGGCCCGGATCCCGTGCCGGTGCGGATCAGCCCCATGACCTCGAGCACACGCAGCGCTTCGCGCACGCTGGAGCGCCCCACGCCGAGCGTCGTCGCGAGCTCCCGCTCCGGCTGTATGCGATCGCCGGGGCCGAGCCGCCCCTCCAGCAGATCGGACTCGATCTTCTCGAGTACCACGCGCCAGGCGCGCGCCGGAGTGCTCTGTGGCATTGATCCCCCTCGGACCGTGTCGGAACCGCAATGTCAGACCACATTAGTCCCGGTGGTCTGACCTTGCAAACCCGGTGCGCTCGACTCTCGAACGTGCTCAGCGGCGGACGGAGGTCAGCTCAGCCGGCCGCCCGACTCTCGCAGATAGCACTCGGCACACATCGACTCGTACGTCACCCGGGCGGCGCTCAGCTCGTCGATCGCGACCTGATCGCCGTCGAAGACGAACCGGCCGCCGACCAGACGTGCGTTGAACAGCGCCTTCCGACCGCACCGGCAGATGGTCTTGAGCTCCTCGAGGCTGTGGGCCAGCTCCATCAGCCGGGCCGACCCCGGAAAGGCCCGGGTCTGGAAGTCGGTGCGGATGCCGTAGGCGAGCACAGGGATGCGATCCTCGACGACGATGCGCAGGAGGTCGTCGACCTGGCCGGGGGTGAGGAACTGCGCCTCATCGATGAGAAGGCAGGCGACATCGGGGCGGGACCCCGTGGCCGACGACTCCGGGATGAGCGCTTCCTGCTCGGCCTGCTCCCGCACGCGCGCGCGATGCTCGGCGAACACGGCGCGGACGTCGTCGTCGGGAGTGATGAGGAAGTCGACGAGACGTTCGACCCCGAGGCGACTGGAGATCTGGTCGGCGCCCTTGGTGTCGATCTCGGGCTTGGCCAACAAGACGTGCTGGCCGCGCTCCTCGTAGTTGTACGCGGCCTGCAGCAGAGCCGTCGACTTCCCCGAGTTCATCGCTCCGTAGCGGAAGTAGAGTTTGGCCACCGCACGAGTCTATTGGCACTCGTCGACGCCGTTCCGCTCTGGGCGGGAAGGGGGGACGAAAGGTCGCGGCCGGCGGACACCGGCCGGGCCAGCGTGCGTCAGATCCTCGTCAGCGGTTGATGTGGAGGACGGCGGCGGTCTCGGTCAGAGACGCGTCTGCCGCTTCCGGTCGGGTGTTGAGGGTGTCTCCATAGCTGGGGATGAGCTCGCGCAGCGTCGGCTCCCACTCCCCCATCCGGTCGGGGAAGCACGTGCGCAGCAGGTTCAGCATGATCGAGGCCGCGGTGGACGCTCCCGGCGATGCTCCCAGCAGGCCCGCGATCGATCCGTCGGCGGAGCTGACCACCTCGGTGCCGAACTGCAGCACGCCGCCCTTCTCCGGATCCTTCTTCATCACCTGAGCGCGCTGCCCCGCCTGGAGGAGCTCCCAGTCCTCGTCGCGCGCCGTCGGCATGAAATCGCGCAGCGACTCCACCTTCTTGGCGTGGTTCTTCAGCAGCTCGGAGACGAGGTATTTGATGAGGCCGGGGTTGTCGACGGCGACCTTCAGCATGGGCCAGAGGTTGCCCGGACGCACCTGCGCGACGATGTCGGTGACGCGACCGTTCTTCAGGAACTTGGGGCTGAACGTCGCGAACGGACCGAACAGCAGCGATGCCTCGCCATCGACGACGCGGGTGTCCAGGTGCGGCACCGACATGGGCGGCGCGCCCACCGAGGCCTGCGAGTACACCTTCGCCCGATGCTGGGCGACCAACTCGGGGTTGGACGTCTTCAGCCACTGACCACCGATCGGGAACACGCCGTATCCCTTGATCTCGGGGATCCCGGACCGCTGGAGGAGCTTGATGGCCCATCCGCCGGCGCCGACGAACACGAAGCGTGCGCGCAGACTCCCGGGGGTCTTGCCGAGCGAGTGCCGGTACGAGACCTTCCAGGTGCCGTCGGCGAGCTTCTTCAGACCGCGCACCTCACGATTGGTGACGACGTCGACGCCTTGCTCCGAAAGGTGCGAGAAGAGCTGACGGGTGAGCGCACCGAAGTCCACATCGGTGCCGGCCGGCACGCGCGTGGCGGCAAAGGGCTCACCCTTGCGGCGCTGCTTCATCAACAGCGGCGCCCACTGGTGGATGACCCGCGAATCCTCGGAGTACTCGATCCCGGCGAACAGTGGCTGGTCCTTGAGCGCCTCGTAGCGCTTCTTGAGGTAGGCGACGTCTTTCTCGCCGCGCACGAACGTCATGTGGGGGGTGGCATTGATGAACGTCGACGGCTCATCGAGCACGCCCCGCTCCACGAGCGATGCCCACAGCTGGCGGCTCTGCTGGAACTGCTCGTTGATGCCGACGGCCTTGGCCGGGTCGACCGAACCGTCGGGCGCTTCGGGCATGTAGTTGAGCTCGCACAGGGCCGCGTGCCCCGTTCCGGCATTGTTCCAGGCATTCGACGACTCCTGGGCCACCTCGGACAGCCGCTCGCAGACGACGATCTTCCACTCCGGCTGCAACTGCTTGAGGAGGGTACCGAGGGTGGCGCTCATGATGCCACCGCCGATCAGGACGACGTCGACTGGTTCACTCACGATTGACCAGTCTAGGCCCGGGAGCCGGCTACACCGCGGTCGCGAGGCGGGCCGCGACCAGCTCGGCGATCTGGACGGCGTTCAGCGCCGCGCCCTTGCGCAGATTGTCGTTGCTGATGAACAGCACGAGCCCCTTGCCCGCCGGCGCCGACTGGTCGGCGCGGATACGGCCGACGAAACTCGGGTCCTTGCCCGCCGCCTGCAGGGGCGTCGGGACCTCGTCCAGCACCACTCCGGGTGCGGCGGCGAGGACCTCGCGCGCCCGCTCCGGTGTGAGCTCGCGGTCGAACTCGGCGTGGATGGACAGCGAGTGGCCCGTGAAGACGGGCACCCGCACGCACGTCCCGGCGACGAGGAGGTCGGGGAGCTCGAGGATCTTGCGGCTCTCGTTGCGGAGCTTCTTCTCCTCATCGGTCTCGTTCTCGCCGTCGTCGACGAGGTTCCCGGCGAGCGGAATGACGTCGAACGCGATGGGCGCCACGTACTTCTCCGGCTGTGGGAAGTCGACGGCAGAGCCGTCGCGGACGAGATCCAGGGTGTGCCCCTGGGCGAGAACCCCCTCGACCTGGCCCAGCAGTTCCTGCGCACCGGCGAGACCAGATCCTGACACCGCCTGGTAGGTGCTGACGATGAGACGCGTGAGCCCGGCCTCGGCGTCGAGGGGCTTCAGGACCGGCATGGCCGCCATCGTGGTGCAGTTGGGGTTGGCGATGATCCCCTTGGGAGGGTTGACCGCCGCGTGCGGATTGACCTCGCTGACCACGAGCGGGACCTCGGGGTCCATGCGCCACGCGCTCGAGTTGTCGATGACCACGGCGCCGGCCTCGGCGAACCGGGGGGCGTGGGCGCGCGATCCGGTGGCTCCGGCGCTGAACAGGGCGATGTCGATGCCGGACGGGTCGGCGGTCGCGACATCTTCGACGATGACCTCGTGGCCTGCGAACTCGACGGCGGTGCCGGCACTACGGGCCGTGGCGAACAGCCGGAGCTCGCGAATCGGGAAGTCGCGTTCGATCAGGATCTCGCGCATGACCGTCCCGACCTGGCCGGTGGCGCCGACGACGGCGACGGAGAGTCCGGATTCGGAGATGCGGGTCATGGCGGTGTCCTTCGAGGGTGCGGAATCGTGCGGGGCAGCGGCCCGTCGGGGCGGGTCCCGTGCACGGAGGTGGCGCCGACAGCCGGGGCTCGGGGAGCCGATCGGCGTGGCGTTGTGGCGATTCTACCGGCCGCGACGGGGCCCTCGTCCCGTGTTGCGACTCACTGCCACTGGCCAAGCTTGGCGGGGTTGCGCATGACCCAGACATCGGTGATCCGCTCACCGTCAGTCGCGAACGAGAGGACCGCGATCGCCTCCGCCGCGACGCGGGCCACGAGGGCGATGCCGTCACCCGTGGGTGCGGCCTCGTAGCGAGCGTCGGGCTGCTTGCGGGCGATGCCGAGGAGGAACCGGGCCACGTGATCGGCCCCGCGAACCGGCCGCAGGGCTGCCGAGACGATGCCGCCGCCGTCCGAGCGCAGCACCACGGCAGGGTCCAGCACGCCGATCAGCCGCTCGAGGTCGCCCGATGCCGCCGCGTCGGCGAACGCCGCCACGAGCGCGTCGTGCCGCTCCCTCGGAACGGCGGCGCGGCTGCGTTCGCCGATGTGCCGGCGCGCCGAGACCGCGAGTTGCCGCGTGGCAGCCGGTGACCGGTCGAGCACTCGGGCCACCTCGGTGAAGGGAACCGCGAACGCCTCATGAAGGACGAACGCCACCCGCTCGGCGGGAGTCAGTGTCTCCAAGACCATCAGGAGCGCCTGGGACACCCCCTCGGCCTCGGCGACGCTCTCCAGCGGATCGGCGCTGAGTCGGGCGATGGAGGACGTGCTCGGCACCGGTTCGGGGAGCCACTCCCCCACGTACCGCTCGCGACGCACGCGCGCAGAGCCCAGGACGTCGAGGCAGATGCGGCCCGTGACCCTCATGAGCCACGCGCCGGGCGAGGCGATCGCCGTCTTCTCGGCGTCCGAGAGCCGAAACCACCGGACGAAGGCCTCCTGGACCGCGTCCTCGGCGTCCGCGACCGCACCGAGCATCCGGAAGGCCGCGGCGCGGAGGACCGGCCCCTCGGTCTGCCACAGCAGCCGGTCCCGGTCATCCGAGCTCGAGACGGCATCGTGCCGCTGCCCATCTCCGCCGCGATCCATGTCGCTCCTGTCTCCGGTCCGGATCGTCCGGCCCCTCACATTCTGACCCGCCGTGTCGTCGATCCAGTGAACGTCGAGAAAGGACACCGCATGAGAATCGTCGTCGCCGGAGGAACCGGGGTCGTGGGCAGGGAGATCGTCGCGGCCGCGCGCGCACGAGGGCATGAAGCGGCGGGGATGTCTCGCTCCACCGGGGCGGATCTGCAGACGGGCGAAGGGGTGGCGGCTGCGCTGCGAGACGCCGAGGTCGTCATCGACGCCGTGAGTGTCGCCACGATGGATGCGGAGGCGTCTACCCGGTTCTTCCGGCGGAGCGCCGAGACGCTGATCGGGGCTGCTCGCCACAACGGCGTGCGGCACGTCGTCGCGCTCTCCATCGTGGGCGTCGATCGAAACCCCCACGGCTACTACGCCGGCAAGGTGGCGCAGGAGGAGGCCTACCGGGCCGGCGACGCACCGTTCACGATCGTGCGCGCGACGCAGTTCCACGAGTTCGCGGGACAGGTGGCGCAGCAGGCCCGCTTCGGTCCGCTCCAGCTCGCCCCGCGTGCCCGCGTCCAGCCCATCGCGGCGCGCGCGGTCGCAGAACACCTCGTCACCGTCGCCGAAGGGGCTGCCGTGGGCCGGGGCAACGACATCGCCGGCCCGCGGGAGGAGGAACTGTCGGAGATGATCCGCGCGTGGCGGCGCCATCGGGGTGAGCGTCGTCCGGTGATCGCCGTGAGCCTGCCCGGTGCGCAGATGCGGGGCATGAGACGGGGCCTCGCTCTCCCCGACGCGAACGCGCAGGTGCTCGGCCCGTCGTTCGCGGAGTGGCTGTCGGCCCAGCCGATCAGTGCAGGGCGCGCTGGGCGATGAAGGCGCGCAGAGCCTCAGCGTCGTCGGGGAGATCGACGACGTGCTGGGGTGCGTCGAGCATCTCTCGCAGCTCCGGCGTGTAGGCCAGATCCACCCCGATCGCCTCGCGGATCGTCTCGGCGAACTTCTCCGGCTTGGCGGTCTCCAAGACGAGCATCGTCACGCCCGGCTCGACGTGGTCGCGCGCCACGCGCACCCCATCGGCGGTGTGGGGGTCGATCACGTCTCCGGAGCGCTCGTAGACGGCCCGGATGGTGCCGATGCGATCGGCGTGCGTGGAAGTGCCGCTGACGATGCCGAACTCTTCGGCGAAGCGCGCCCGCTCCGCCGTGAAGTCGAAGTACCCCTGCGCATCCAGGTCACGCCATGCTCCGACGACGCGTTCGGGATCGCGGTCCACCAACTCGAAGATGAAGCGCTCGAGGTTCGACGCCTTCGAGATGTCCATCGACGGGCTGGAGGTGGCCACGGTCTCGGCGGCGCTGCGGGGACGATAGATCCCCGAGCGGAAGAACTCGTCGAGCACGTTGTTCTCGTTGGCCGCCAACACCAGGCGCCGGAAGGGAACGCCCATCTGCCGGGCATAGAAGCCGGAGAGGATGTTGCCGAAGTTGCCGGAGGGCACGGTGACCGAGACCTCGACGATGCCTCCATCGGTCGCCCGCAGCCAGGCCCAGACGTAGTACACGATCTGGGCCGTGATCCGCGCCAGATTGATGGAGTTGACCGCGCCGAGGAAGTGCGCACGCTTGAACCCGAGGTCGCCGGCGAGCTCCTTCACGAGGTTCTGGCAGTCGTCGAACACGCCGTCGACGGCGATGTTGTGCACCCGAGGGTCGTCGATCGAGAACATCTGCGCGCGCTGGAAAGGACTCATCCGCCCCTGCGGCGAGAGCATGAAGACGGAGATGCGCTCCTTGCCGCGCAACGCATGCTCCGCCGCCGAGCCGGTGTCGCCCGACGTGGCACCGAGGACATTCATGACGGCACCGCGCTGTTCGAGCGCGTACTCGACGACCTCACCGAGGAACTGCATGGCCATGTCCTTGAAGGCCAGAGTCGGCCCTTCCGAGAGCCCCACGAGGGTGAGCTCGTCGTCCAGGCGACGCAACGGCACGACGGCCTCGGGGAACCCCGCGTACGCGGCGTGCGTCATCCGCGCCAGGTCGGCGCGGGGAATATCGGTCGCGAAGAGAGCGAGGACCTCGGTGGCCAACTGGGGATACGTCAGCGCGCGCCACCGCTCCAGGAGATCGGAATCGATCCTCGGCAGGGTCTCGGGGACCGCCAGGCCTCCATCGGTCGCGAGCCCCTCCAAGAGGGCCTCGCAGTACGAGAGCGGCTCGGAGCCGCCGCGGGTGGAGATGTACTGCACGGGAGCTCCTCAGCTAGCTGTCGAGACGGGGGTCAGCGGCCGGTGCCGGCGTACACGACGGCCTCGGTGTCGCCGTCGAGGCCGTAGGCGGTGTGCACGACGCGCGCGGCGTCGGCCAGCTCGTCGCCCCGGACGACGACGGAGATGCGGATCTCCGACGTCGAGATCATCTCGATGTTGACGCCGGCGGTCGACAGCGCCTCGAACAGCGTCGCGGAGACGCCGGAGTGCGCGCGCATGCCCGCTCCCACCACCGACAGCTTGCCGATCTGGTCGTCGTGGACGAGGCTCTCGAATCCCACCTGCGACTGCTCGTCGGCGAGGGCGCGCAGCGCGGCCGACGCGTCGGCCTTGGGGAGCGTGAAAGAGATGTCGGTGCGACCGGTGGCCGCCGCCGACACGTTCTGGACGATCATGTCGACGTTGGCGCCGCTGCGCGCGACGATCTTGAAGATCTCCGCGGCTTTGCCGGGAACGTCCGGCACACCGATCACGGTGATCTTCGCCTGGCTGAGATCGGTCGCGACTCCGGCGACGATCGGCTCTTCCATCTCTTCTCCCTCTGCGCCCTCGACTCCGGCCGGCACGGTCATCCCCGGGCCGAGGACGAACGTCCCCACCCCGGAACTGAACGTGGAGCGGGCGTGGATCATCACGCCGTGCCGGCGGGCGTACTCGACGGCACGGATGTACAGGACTTTGGCGCCGTTCGCGGCCAGCTCGAGCATCTCCTCGGCACCGACGACGCTCAGCTTCCGCGCGTTGGGCACGACGCGGGGGTCGGCGGTGAAGATGCCGTCGACGTCGCTGTAGATCTCGCACACGTCGGCGTCCAGCGCCGCCGCCAAGGCCACGGCCGTCGTGTCGGAGCCACCCCGGCCGAGGGTCGTGATGTCGCGGGTGTCGCGGTTGAACCCCTGGAAGCCGGCGACGATGACGATCGCCCCCTCGTCGAGCGCCTCGCGCACGCGCACGGGGGTCACGTCGACGATGCGTGCGGCACCGTGATGCGCCGTGGTGATCATGCCGGCTTGGCTGCCGGTGAACGAGCGCGCCTCGAAGCCCATGGAATGGATCGCCATCGCGAGCAGCGCCATGGAGATGCGCTCCCCCGACGACAACAACATGTCCAGCTCACGCGGTGCCGGGATCGGCGCGACGGCGTGAGCGAGGTCGAGGAGCTCATCAGTCGTGTCGCCCATCGCGCTGACGGCGACCACCACGTCGTGCCCGGCGCGGCGTGCATCGACGATCCGCTTCGCGACGCGCTTGATGCTCTCGGCGTCGGCGACGGACGATCCGCCGTACTTCTGGACGATCAGCGCCACTGCACAACTCCCGGGTGAGAACCGGCCTCGACGGGCCCGGTCGGGGCACCGGCGGCCCCGAGGAACCATCTTAGGGAGAGCAGGATGCCGCCACGGCCATGTGACGACGCCGGGCGAACGCGTAGCGTGGACGCATGAGCGCTCACGACATCGATGTGATCTGGAACCGCGCCCTGGACCTCTCCTCTCCGGCCGACGCCGCCCGCCCCGGTGACCGCGCCCTGGTGACGGTCCTGACCTTCCACGGGCTGGCGAGCAACGGTGGACTGCTGGCGGCGGTCGACCTGCACGTCAACGACGATGTCTACCCCATCGACGCGGTCGTCAACGCCTACCGATACCTCGGGCTCGAAGACGCCGCCGCCGCGATCGACAACGCCGAGCTGGAACTTCGCGACCTCCCCGATGACGATGAGGAGCGCGAGGACGCCGCGGCACGGATCGACGAGACGTACACGCTCAGCGAGGACGACATCCGCGACGCCGTGAGCGTCGCCGTCGCCCAGGACCGCGACGACTTCTCGCCCGTGGACTGACACGTCCCCGGGGCGACCGGCGCTCGGGGGGAGTGCTCAGCCCGGAGGAAGAGCATCGGCGATGATCGGGCGGCGGCGCAGGCGTCCGCCCGTGGCGGCGAGCCAACATCCGAGGATCACGAGCGGGAACCCGAGGACCAGTCCCGCCGAGAGCGGTTCTCCGAGGAGGACCACTCCCAGCAGGATCGCCACGATCGGATTGACGTAGGTGAACAACGGCGCCCGCACCGGACCCACCTCCCGAATCAGGGCGAAGAAGCCGAGGAACGCCACCGCGGTGCACAGGATCCCGAGCGCGACGAGCGAGAGGGTGGAGCGGAGCGTGGGCACCTCGTGCTGCGTGAGGAGCCCGATCGGCAGGTACACCGCGCCCACCATCAGCAGTGCCAGGGTGATCGTGCCGATCGAGGGGACGTCTTTCAGAGCCGTGGCGATGATGAACGGGGCGATCGCGTAGAGGACGGCCACCAGTAGCACTTCGGCGATCGCGACGAGAGCGCGGCTCGGGTCGGCCACCGCGAGCCCCGGACCCATGACGATCACCGCGACCCCGACGAACCCGACCCCGAGGCCGACGGCACGCCAGCGCGAGAGGACGCCCCGGTCACCACGGAGGAGCGCGATGAGCGCGGCGAACAGGGGCACGGTCGCCACGAGCAACCCCGTCAGCCCGGACGAGAGCGTCTGCTCCGCGTGCCCGAGGAG
>JBMDWQ010000219.1:0-1896 GCA_048594675.1 Microbacterium sp.
GCGACCGTCCACGAGGCGCTCGGGCGGATCGGATACGCCGGGTCCCACATCCGCCCCATCCAGGCCGACGTGTCGATCTCGGGATCCGCGGTGACCGTGCTCGTCCCGCCGGGCGACAACCTCATGGTCCACGCCGCCATCGAACAGGCGCAGGAGGGCGACGTCATCGTCGTCGTCCCGGCCGTCGACTCGGCCTACGGCGTGATCGGGGAGCTTATGGCGACCCAGATGCAGGTGCGCGGCGTGCGGGCCTACGTCACCTCGGGCGGCGTTCGTGACACCGCGGAACTGCGTCGCATGGGCTTTCCGGTGTGGGCGGCGCACGTCAGCGCCCTCGGGACGGTCAAGGACACAGCCGGATCGGTCAATGTGCCGGTCGTCCTGGGTGGTGCGGTCGTGCACGCGGGCGACGTGATCGTCGCCGACGACGACGGCGTGACCGTCGTGCCCCGGCGGCTCGCCGCGCAGGCCCTCGCTGCGGCGCAGGCGCGCGCCGGGAAGGAAGCGGCCAACCGTGCCCGGTACGCTGCGGGCGAGATCTCCCTCGACCTCAACGCCCTCCGCCCCGTGCTGGAGGGACTGGGTGTCACCTACGTGCGTCAGAGCGATCATGCCGACCACTGACCTGGAGCGGGACGGCATCCCGTGCATGCTGATGCGCGGGGGCACCTCCAAGGGCGCCTTCCTGCTCGCGGACGATGTTCCTGAGGATCCGGAGGAGCGAGACGATCTGCTTCTGCGGATCATGGGGAGTCCCGATCCGACACAGATCGACGGGGTCGGCGGCGGGCATCCGCTGCGGAGCAAGGTCGCGATCGTGTCCGGCTCGGCCGAGCCGGGGATCGACCTCGACTATCTGTTCCTCCAGATCGGCGTCGAGGAGCCGTCCGTCGGCACCACTCAGACGTGCGGCAACCTCCTGGCGGCCGTCGGTCCCTTCGGCGTCGAACGCGGGCTCGTGGCGGCGGGGAGCGAACGCACCGCCGTGCGCGTGCGGCTCCTCAACACCGGCGACATCGCCACGGTGGCGTTCGCGACGCCGGGGGGACGCCCCGACTACGCGGGAGATGCCGCCATCGACGGCGTGCCCGGGACGGCGTGCCCCGTCGACATCGAGCTCGCTGCCGGCGACAAGCCGCTGCTGCCGACCGGGAGGCTGATCGACGTGATCGACGGGCACGAGGCGACGCTCGTTGACAACGGCATGCCCGTGGTGTTGCTGCGCGCCGCGGCGCTCGGCGTCCGCGGGGACGAGTCTCCCGATGAGCTGGAGTCCCGGACCGAGCTCGCCCGCGCGGTGGAGAGCATCCGACGCCACGCCGGAGCGCTGATGGGTCTGGGTGACGTGACAGCGCAGACCGTCCCCAAGGTCTTCCTCCTCTCGCCTCCGAGAGCCGGCGGCGTCGTCTCCACCCGCGGCTTCATCCCCTCGCGCGTGCACACGTCGATCGGGGTGCTGATGGCCGCCTCGGTGGCGGCGGGGGTGCAGATCCCCGGAGCGGTCGGCGCGGATCTGGCCGCGGCGATCGACGGGGACGACGTGCTCCTCGAGCATCCCGGCGGGGTGTTCCCGGCACGCGTGCAGGTCGAGCGCCGTGCCGACGGGACCTGGGCGGCGACGTCCAGATCCTTGCGCACCGCGCGGAAGCTGTTCGACGGTCGCGTGTTCCCGCGCCCGCGCTGACAGGGGCGTTCTCCGCGCCGCGCATCCTGTTATCAAAATTGTTGACAAAGTTCTTGCCAATATTGTGACCGACCGTTAGCGTCGGTCCGACAGTGAAGTCCCAGGAGTCGAAGATGACCAGTACCGCAGTGATCGGCCTCGGCGAGGCGGGCGCGCTCTACGCGCGGGGCCTGCGCGACGCCGGCTACACCGTGAGCGGATTCGATCCGTTC
>JBMDWQ010000022.1:0-61978 GCA_048594675.1 Microbacterium sp.
CCTCTGTACGGTGCGCATCAGGGACACAACGCCGCTCTCGCCATCGCCGCCGTGGAGTCGTTGATCGGTGACGGCACGCAGCCCATCGCATCCGAGGTCCTCACCGAGGGGCTCGCCCAGGTGACCTCCCCCGGACGGCTCCAGCTTCTGGGGGTCGCCCCGACCGTCCTCGTCGACGCCGCGCACAACCCGCACGGGGCCCGGTCGCTCGTGGCCGCCCTCAGCGAGTCGTTCGACTTCGACGAGTGGGGTGTCGTGCTGGGGATCCTCGGGGACAAAGACGCCGCCGGCATCGTGACGACGCTGGCTCCGGCCGCGGCGCGGGTTTTCGCGACCGCCCCCGACTCGGATCGCGCGGCCGATCCCGACGCCATTGCGGACATCGTCGAGACCACGGGGGTCCCCGTCACCGTGCACCCCGCACTGGCGGATGCCGCCGACGCCGCCCGGGAGTGGGCCGCGTCGTCAGACCGACGCGCCGTCGTCATCGCCGGAAGCGTCGTGCTGGCGGGCGAGGCCCTCCAGCTCGCCGCCGACGAGGACTGGAAGGACGGGTGGCGCGGATGACGACCGCCGACTCGCCTCGTCCGCGGCGCCCGCGCGGGGCTCGCGAGTCGCTGGCCTCCGTGGTCCTCGGCTTCGAGTCGGTGGTCGTCTTCCTCGGAGGGCTCGTCGTGTTCGGCCTGGGCGTCCTCCCCGCGGGGATCCCCGATTGGTGGGGGATCGTCGCCGGATCGGTGCTCGCAGTCGTGATGATCCTCGCGGGCCGCTGGGTACGCCACTCCTGGGGGATCGGGGTCGGCTGGGGCTTGCAGCTCGTCGTCGCGCTCGGTGCGATCCTGGTTCCGGCGCTCGGGATCGTCGCGCTGGTTTTCGGTGGCCTGTATGCGTATGCGACGATCAAGGGCGGCCAACTCGATCGCCGCAATGCGCGACGCGCCGCAGACGTGACGAACGGAGACTGACATGCCCACCGAAGAGACCCTCGTCCTCATCAAGCCCGACGGCGTCGCACGGGGACTCACGGGCGCGATCCTCGCCCGGATCGAGGCGAAAGGCTATGCCCTGGTCGACATCAAGCTCGTCGAGCCCGACCGCGACACCCTCGAGAAGCACTACGCCGAGCACGCCGGCAAGCCGTTCTACGAGCCCCTTCTCGAGTTCATGCTCTCCGGCCCCTCCGTCGCGATCCGTCTGGCCGGCAACCGGGTCATCGAAGGGTTCCGGTCACTGGCCGGTACCACCGACCCGACGACCGCGGCTCCCGGAACCATCCGTGGCGACTTCGGGCGAGACTGGGGCGCGAAGGTTCAGCAGAACCTCGTCCACGGCAGCGACAGCGTGGAGTCCGCATCCCGCGAGCTTGCCATCTGGTTCTGAGGCGCCGGTCCCGCGGCCGCGTCTACAGGCCGAAGAGCTCGGCGACCTCGGCGATCCAGTTAAGGCGCGCCTGGGCGATGGCCGCGACCGCGATGTAGCTCAGGATCGCCAACAGGGGCGTCCATCCCATCAGGGTCGACGCCCCTGCGCGTGCGCGCGCACCGATCGGAACCACGCCGGAACGGAACAGGTGAATCGTCACGGCGTAGAACGTCGGAATCGTGACGATCCAGGTGACCATGCACCACGGGCAGAGCGTCCCCAGCGCGAAGACGCTCTGACTGATCAGCCAGAGGACGAATCCGAAGGCGAACGCCATGCCCGCCCAGAACGCGAGCCAGAACCAGCGGGCGAATCGGGCGCCCGCGAGGATGGCCGCCCCCACGACGATCGGCGCCATCCACCCCGCCAGACCGAGCAGCGGGTTGGGGAACCCGAAGACCGCGCCTTGCGACGAGGTGAGGTTCGCTCCGCATTGCACCAGCAGGCTGAAGTCGCACGATGCTGAGGAGCCCGGATTCTCCAGCAGATGGAACTTCTCGAGGGTGAGGGCGAAGGCAGCGATCCAGCCGATCGCGCCCGCGATGATCAGCCAAACGGCGAGTCCGCGAGGGCTGCGGTGGGAGGGGGCCGTGGTCATCCGCTCAGTATTCCACCCGGTGTCGATGAGCCCGCTGTGACGCCTGCGGGTGGCGCGCCGCACATCGCTCGATCGCGGATTCGGTTCGGATGGTGCGATAATGGCTGTCGACGCTCGTGCGGCCGCGCCGACACCCGCGTCATACAGAGACTTCGGGCGATGAACGCCCTTCGCAGCCAGAGCCTCGCGCCTGCTGCAGACCGAGAGAGTTCGCGGCTCGTCCCTACGGAGCGGCGCCGCCAGATTTACGCCAGACGGCGCGCGGAGCCGTCGGCTAGGAGTAAGCCAGTGATGGCCGATGAACACGACGACCACAACACCCTCGAGCCGGCGGAGTCCGAGACTCCGCTGACCCCGACCGGCACCGACACTCCGAGCGCGGACGCGCCGGTGGAGGCTGCCCCGGCAGCCCCTGACGGCGCACCGGTGGCCGAAGAGCTCGCCGCGGCTCCTGCCGCAGACGACGCGGAGACCGCACCGCCCGCTGCCGCCGAGGTGTCGGCCGAACCCGCGGGAGCCGGCGAGGATGCCGCCGCCGAGGAGACGATTGCTGAGAACACCGGCGGCCCCGGCGATGCCGCAGGAGCGGAGGCCACGAGTCCGGAGGTCGAGCAGGCCCCGGCCGAAGAGCCGCCGACGCAGGAGCCCGTCACGGCCGTCTCGCTCGGTCTCCTCCCGGCGGAGTTCGTCTCGACCGTCTCGACCACGCTTCACTTCTACGCTCCCGAGATCGTGCCGTTGCCGGCGCGCCCCGGAGCCGACCGCGATGACGACGCCACGGACGACGGTTCGTCCAGCGCCCGACGGCGCAATCGGCGCCGAGGTGGCGGTTCCGGAGGTACCGGTGACGCAGAACCGGGCAGCAATGCGCCCCGTCGGCGCGCCGTCGAGCTCATCACCGAGCCGCAGCGCATCAAGGGCTCCACGCGCCTGGAGGCCAAGAAGCAGCGCCGACGTGACGGCCGTGAGGCCGGACGTCGTCGCGCGGTGGTGACCGAGGCGGAGTTCCTCGCCCGTCGCGAGGCCGTGGATCGCGTCATGATCGTCCGCTCCAAGAACGGGCGCGTTCAGATCGCGGTGCTGGAGGACAACGTCCTGGTCGAGCACTACGTCGCGCGCAACCAGGACGCATCTCTCATCGGGAATGTGTATCTCGGACGCGTCCAGAACGTGCTCCCGAGCATGGAGGCGGCCTTCGTCGACATCGGACGCGGGCGCAACGCTGTGCTCTACTCCGGCGAGGTGGACTGGGATGCCGTGGAGACAGGAAACCAGCCCCGCCGCATCGAGCTGGCCCTCAAGTCGGGCGATCGCGTTCTGGTCCAGGTCACCAAGGACCCGGTCGGGCACAAGGGCGCCCGTCTCACGAGCCAGATCTCACTCCCCGGTCGATACCTCGTCTACGTCCCCGGTGGCGCGATGAACGGGATCTCGCGGAAGCTCCCGGACACGGAGCGATCGCGCCTGAAGAAGATCCTCAAAGAGGTGCTGCCGGAGTCCAGTGGCGTGATCGTGCGCACGGCCGCCGAAGGGGCGACCGAGGACCAGCTGACTCGCGACGTGCAGCGGCTCACCTCTCAGTGGGAGCACATCAGCTCCCAGGCCGAGTCGGGCCAAGCACCCTCACTGCTGCACTCCGAGCCCGACCTCTTGGTCAAGATCGTCCGCGACGTGTTCAACGAGGACTTCTCAAAGATGCTCATCCAGGGCGAGGAGGCGCACCAGACGATCACGGCGTACCTCACCGGCGTCGCACCCGACCTGCTCGAGCGCGTCGAGAAGTACGAAGGCGACCACGATCCGTTCGACGAGTTCCGCGTCACCGAGCAGATCGAGAAGGCCCTGGACCGCAAGGTGTGGCTGCCCTCCGGCGGCTCCCTCGTCATCGACCGCACCGAGGCGATGACCGTCGTCGATGTCAACACGGGCAAGTTCGTCGGTTCCGGCGGCAACCTCGAAGAAACGGTCACCAAGAACAACCTGGAGGCCGCGGAGGAGATCGTCCGTCAGCTGCGCCTGCGGGACATCGGCGGCATCATCGTCGTCGACTTCATCGACATGGTGCTCGAATCCAACCGTGACCTCGTGCTGCGGCGCCTGGTGGAGTGCTTGAGTCGTGACCGCACGAAGCACCAGGTGGCAGAGGTCACCTCACTCGGGCTCGTGCAGATGACGCGCAAGAAGCTCGGGCTCGGTCTGCTCGAGACCTTCAGCGAGCCGTGCGAGGTCTGCGCGGGACGGGGCGTCATCGTTCACCACGACCCGGTGGTCAAGCACCGGTCGGCGTCGCAGAACGGGTCGGGACGACGCTCGCGCGGGGGAGCGTCGGGCGGCGCGCAGGGGCAGAACGGGGGCACTCACGTCATCACCGAGGGCGCCAAGTCGGCCCTCGCGCAGATCGCGGCCTCGACGATCCACCCCTCGGCGAACGAGCCGGCGGCTCGGGCGTCGAGCTCCGGCATCGAACTTCCGATCGAGCTGCCCGAGAGCGAGGCGCCCGAGCGCGCGAAGAAGCCGCGGAAGAAGCGGCCCGAGAAGCCGCGCACGGAGAAGGATCTGCTCCTTGACTCCGTCCTCAACGCGCTCCCCGAGCCGAAGGCTCCGGGGCAGGGACGTTCGCGCCGACGCGTCACGACGGCGGCGCTCAGCGGAACTCCCGTGTCCGCCGTGACGGACGAGCCCCGCGTCGACGAGGACTGAGTCAGCGACCGCGCCGTTCGCGCGCGGTCACCCGGAGGCCGGAAGCGATCAGGCGCCGCACGAGCTCACGGCCGCTGACATGCTCGGCGCCGCCGGAGATGAGTCGTTCGACGGATTCCTCGGGCACGTCGTAGTGGTCGCGGTCGAACGCGCGAGGCGGGATCTGGTGCGCGCGAGCGAAGCGGTGCAGCTCGTCGAGGTTGTCGTCGCTGACGAGGTGCGCCCAGAGCCTGCCGTGCGCCGGCCAGCGCGCGTCGTCGATCAGAATGGCCATCGATGAGATCCTACGGCGACACGCGGTCCGCGGGCTTTTGCCCATACCCCCGGCATCCGGTAAAGTAGAACCTCGGTGCGTCCGCGTCGCCTTCCGTGGCGATGCATCCAGCTTCTCGAGAGTGCCCTGTCGAGACCCGCACCGCAGACTTCCCAGTCTCATACAGACAATCGGAGCCGTGCGCTCCACAGAAGAAACAGGTGTGAAGTGGTTTACGCAGTTGTGCGCGCCGGCGGCCGTCAGGAAAAGGTCGAGGTCGGCACGATCGTCGTGCTCGACCGTCAGCAGGCGAAGGTGGGCGACACGCTCTCCCTCCCCGCGGTGCTGCTCGTCGACGGTGACGCCGTCACGACCGACGCCGACAAGCTCGCGAAGGTGACCGTCACCGCCGAGGTGCTCGGCGAGGAGCGCGGCCCGAAGATCGTGATCCAGAAGTTCAAGAACAAGACCGGCTACAAGAAGCGCCAGGGGCACCGTCAGGACCTCACGCGCGTCAAGATCACCGGCATCAAGTAAGCCAGGGAGACACTTCAGATGGCACACAAAAAGGGCGCAAGCTCCACCCGCAACGGTCGTGACTCCAACGCTCAGCGACTGGGCGTGAAGCGCTTCGGCGGCCAGACCGTCAACGCCGGCGAGATCCTCGTCCGCCAGCGCGGCACGCACTTCCACCCCGGCGCGCTCGTGGGACGCGGCGGTGACGACACGCTGTTCGCTCTCGCTGCGGGCGCGGTGGAGTTCGGCACCAAGGGCGGCCGCAAGGTCGTCAACATCGTTCCGGCCGCGGAGTAACCGCGCCAGAGACCGGCTAGGTCAGCACACTGTGCTGCACACCCAACGCGAGTGGCGGGCTTCGGCTCGTCCCTCGCGTGTTTTTCTGAGGAGACCGACATGGTGACGTTCGTCGACCGGGTCACGCTGCACCTGCGTGCCGGCAAGGGCGGAAACGGCTGCGTGTCGGTCCGTCGTGAGAAGTTCAAGCCCCTCGCCGGCCCCGATGGCGGCACCGGCGGACACGGGGGCGACGTCGTGCTGGTCGCCGACCCTCAGGTGACCACCCTGCTGTCCTACCATCACTCGCCACACCGCTCAGCGGGCAACGGCGGCTTCGGCATGGGGGACAACCGCTCCGGTGCTGCGGGGGAGGACGTCGAGCTCCCGGTGCCGGTCGGCACGGTCGTGAAGGACGCCGGCGGCGAGGTGCTCGCCGACCTTGTGGTCCCGGGCACGCGATTCGTCGTCGCCCCCGGTGGTCAGGGGGGCCTCGGCAACGCGGCTCTCGCTTCACCGAAGCGCAAGGCTCCGGGCTTCGCTCTGCTCGGAACGCCCGGGTGGGAAGGCGATGTCCTTCTGGAGCTCAAGACGGTCGCCGATGTGGCACTCGTGGGGTTCCCCTCGGCGGGCAAGTCGAGCCTCATCGCCGCGATCTCGGCGGCGCGCCCCAAGATCGCGGACTACCCGTTCACGACGCTGCACCCGAACCTCGGCGTCGTACAGGCCGGCGACACGCGTTTCACCGTCGCCGATGTGCCGGGCCTCATCGAAGGGGCGAGCGAGGGCAAGGGCCTGGGGCTCGAGTTCCTGCGTCACGTGGAGCGATGCACCGCGCTCGTTCACGTCCTCGACTGCGCGACCCTCGACCCGGGGCGTGACCCGCTGAGCGACCTCGAGGTCATCCTGGAAGAACTGCGCAACTACCCGGTGCCAGAGGGACAGGTTCCGCTGCTGGAGCGTCCCCAGCTGGTGGCGCTCAACAAGGTCGATGTGCCGGAAGCCCGGGACCTCGCCGAGCTGGTACGCCCCGATCTCGAGGCGCGCGGGTACCGCGTGTTCGAGATCTCGACGGTGAGCCACGACGGGCTGCGTCCGCTCACCTTCGCGCTGGGAGATATCGTTGCTCAGCATCGCACCGAGGAGGCGGCAGCAGTGGAGCCCGAACGGATCGTCATCCGGCCGCGCGGCGCGGACCGCGACTTCACCGTGCGCGTGGAAGGCGGCACCTACGGCAACGTCTACCGCATCCTCGGCGCGAAGCCGGTGCGCTGGGTGCAGCAGACCGATTTCCAGAACGAGGAAGCAGTGGGATTCCTCGCCGACCGGCTCGAGAAGCTGGGCGTCGAAGACGAGCTCTACCGCGCGGGCGCTGTGGCGGGCTCCACCGTCGTGATCGGCGAAGGCGATGGCATCGTGTTCGACTGGCACCCGACGCTGTCGTCGGCGGCCGAGCTGATGACGGCGCCGCGCGGCACCGATCCTCGACTGGACCTCAATCCGCGGCGGACCACGTCGCAGCGGCGCGAGCGCTATCACGAGCGCATGG
Source organism: Microbacterium sp. (assembly GCA_048594675.1). Taxonomy (GTDB): domain Bacteria; phylum Actinomycetota; class Actinomycetes; order Actinomycetales; family Microbacteriaceae; genus Microbacterium. The sequence goes on from JBMDWQ010000022.1 coordinate 7,315, forward strand.
ACGCCAAGGCGGAGGCGCGCGCCGAGCTGGAAGCGGAGCGCCTCGCCGGCGGGCGCGACGGCGAGGACGACGCCGAGTGAGCGTTCGGGAGCGCGCCGGCCTGCTCGGAGCGCGACGGGTCGTGGTGAAGGTGGGGTCGTCGTCGATCAGTGGGGAGAACGCCCACAAGATCGCGCCGATCGTCGAAGCCCTCGCGCAGGCGCATGCTCGGGGCACCGAGGTGGTCCTCGTCTCGTCCGGCGCGATCGCGACCGGTATGCCCTTTCTCGATCTGGACGAACGCCCGAGCGATCTCGCCACCCAGCAGGCGGCTGCGGCCGTGGGCCAGAACATCCTGATCTACCGCTATCAGGAGGCGCTTCGGCCGTTCGCGATCGTCGCCGGCCAGGTGCTGCTGACCGCCGGCGATCTCGAGAACCCGACGCATCGTTCCAACGCACGCCGCGCGATGGAGCGGCTGCTGGGACTGCGCATCCTGCCGATCGTGAACGAGAACGACACCGTCGCGACGCACGAGATCCGCTTCGGTGACAACGACCGGCTCGCCGCCCTCGTCGCCGACCTCGTGGGTGCGGACGCACTGGTGCTGCTGAGTGACATCGCGCACCTCTACACCCGTCCGCCGAGCGAGCCCGGGGCGGAGCCGATCGATCGCGTCGCCCCCGACGACGACCTGTCGGCCTACGAGTTCGGTTCGGTCGTCGTCAACTCCGTCGGAACCGGCGGCGCAGCGACCAAGGCGTCGGCGGCCAAGCTGGCCTCGGCAGCAGGCATCGGGGTCCTCGTGACCAGCGCCGATCTCGTCGCGGAGGCGCTGACCGGCGCGGCAGTGGGTACGTGGTTCACCCCCGACCCCGCAGCCGTCCGGCCGACGGGAACAGCCCCCATCCGCACGTCCTGACCCCCGTCGGCACGGCCTCGACCGCGCCGAGGCTGCTCCCGCCGCTGGATAGACTGACGCGATGACCTCCTCTCGCGATACCGCTCAGGAACGTATGACGCGCGCGAAGGAGGCGTCGCGGCAGGTCGGACTGTTGACCGACAGCGAGAAGGCCAACCTGCTGCACCGGATCGCCGACCGCATCGAAGCTCGGATCGGCGACATCGTCGCGGCCAACTCCGTCGATCTGCAGCGCGGCGAGGCCGACGGGATCGGTGCGGGCCTGCTGGACCGTCTCCGCCTCGACGACTCCCGGGTTCGGGCCCTCGCCGCCGCCGTGCGCGAGGTTGCCGCCCTGCCGGATCCCGTGGGACGGGTGCTGGAGGAGCGGACCCTCGCCAACGGACTCTCTCTTCACAAGGTGTCGGTGCCTTTCGGCGTGGTCGGCTCCATCTACGAGGCGCGCCCGAACGTCACGGTCGACATCACCGCCCTCGCACTGCGTAGCGGCAACGCCGTCGTCTTGCGAGGAGGCAGCGCCGCGCAGTCGACGAACGCCGCTCTCATCGCCGTCATGCGCGAGGCGCTCACGGAAGAGGGCATCGATGCCGAGGCGCTGCAGACGGTCGACGATTTCGGGCGGGACGGAGCGCGAGAGCTCATGCGCGCCCGAGGGCTCATCGACGTGCTCATTCCACGCGGAAGCGCCCAGCTCATCGAGACGGTCGTCACCGAGTCCCTCGTCCCGGTGATCGAGACGGGAGCGGGTGTCGTCCACATCGTGCTCGATGCGTCAGCTCCCCTCGAGTGGGCGCGCGACATCGTGGTGAACGCAAAGGTTCAGCGTCCGAGCGTCTGCAATGCCGTGGAGACCCTCCTCGTCGTCCGCGACGGGGCCGCGCGGCTCTTGCCGGAGGTGGGCCGCGCACTCCTGGAGAGCGGCGTGACGATCCATGGCGACGAGGACACGCGCGCGCTGGTGCCGGAGGCCGTGCCGGCGCAGGACGCCGACTGGGCGACCGAGCACATGAGCCTCGACATCTCGGTGCGCGTGGTCGACGACCTCGACGAGGCCCTGTCGCACATCCGCACCTACTCCACCCAGCACACGGAGTCCATCGTCACCGCCGACACCGCCCATGCGGAGCGCTTCCTCGCCGAGGTGGATGCCGCCGTGGTGATGGCCAACGCCTCCACTCGGTTCACCGACGGCGGGGAGTTCGGTTTCGGCGCGGAAGTCGGGATCTCCACGCAGAAGCTGCACGCACGAGGCCCCATGGGACTGCCCGAGTTGACGAGCACGAAGTGGCTCGCCCGCGGTGCCGGGCAAATCCGCGACTGACGGCCTAAACTGGAACCTGCGCACCCGAACCGAACGGAGCCCGAATGACCCTCGCCACGATCGTCGCCCTTGCTGCAGGGGAGGCGGAGCACCACGGAAACGTCCAGGCAGAGACGTTCATCTTCGGCGTGATCGCGTTCGTCGTCTTCCTGCTGCTCGGGCTGGTCACGCTGTCCTACCGGAATGTCGCGAACCGGCACTCGCACAAGGCCGACGCCTACGCGAAGTCGCACGCCGCCGAACTCTCGCAGGCGGGACACGGCCACCACTAGGCCGCCGTGATGGCATCGGCGCGCGCCCCGCGGATCGGAGTGATGGGAGGGACCTTCGACCCGATCCATCATGGACACCTCGTGGCCGCGAGCGAAGTCGCGCAGTCGTTCGATCTCGACGAGGTGCTCTTCGTCCCCACGGGTCAGCCGTGGCAGAAGGAAGACGTCACCGAGAGCGAACATCGCTACCTCATGACCGTCGTGGCCACCGCGTCCAACCCGCGATTCAGCGTGAGTCGTGTCGACATCGATCGATCCGGACCGACCTACACGATCGACACCCTGCGCGATCTGAAGAAGCAACGACCCGATGCCGACCTCTTCTTCATCACGGGGGCCGACGCGATCGCACAGATCCTCGGTTGGCGCGATCACGGAGAGCTGTGGGACCTCGCTCATTTCGTGGCTGTCTCCCGGCCGGGGCATGAGCTCAGCACCGACGGACTGCCCAGCGACGACGTGAGCCAACTACAGATCCCCGCCCTGGCCATCTCCTCGACGGACTGTCGCGAACGCGTCCGCCGGGGAGACCCGGTCTGGTACCTCGTTCCCGACGGGGTCGTCCAATACATCGCGAAGCACCACCTCTACCGGAGCAAGCCATGAGCACACCCGAAGAGCCGCCGCAGCTGACCCGGCGACAGCTGCGCGAGCTGCGCAACACCGCGGCGAACCAGATCATCACCGAGAACCCTGCCGCGCCGACCGCCACCGAGCCCACCGCACCGTTGCCGCGCGCCGCTGAACCCGTCTCGTTGCCCGCGCCGGCTGAGGCTCCCCCCGCGGGACACACGGGGGAGCGACAGCTCACGCGACGTGAAGTGCGCCAGCGCGAACGCCTTCGGACGGCTTCGGTACCCGTCATCACCTCCGACGTCATCGCGGCGGCCCAGCGCGATGCGGCCGAGCGCGATGCAGCCCAGCGCGATGCGGCGGGGGAAGCGGAGGTCGCCGAGCAGATCACCGACCCGGCCCCCGGCGAGGCAACCGACGAGTCTGTCGACGCCGAGTGGACACCTCCCGCGGCGTGGGCACCAGCCACTTCGCCGGGCCAGCACCCCGACGAGCCCGTGCTCGCCGAGACGAGTACGCCGTCGGACGATGGCTCTGGCCCGCGCAGTGAGGAAGCACCGTCGATCGCGGACGTCGACGATACCGTCGCCACCGTCGAGCACGATGCCGACGCAGCCCCCGTCGATGGCGGCGGGGTCACCGCCGACGAGGGCGCCGACGAGACCGCCCCAGACGGAGCCGATTCTGAGACCGAAGCGGGAGAGGAACGCCGCAGGGTCGCCTCGGACCTCGGGGCAGACCTGCTCGCGGGTCAGGGCGCCGACATCGAGGTGCCGGCGTCCTTCGATCAGCTCCTCACGCGCGGAAGTGCCGCGACGGGTGCGCTGTCGATGCCGAATGCGCTCATCCTGTCGCAGACCCCCGACTCGGGGCCCTCGCTCGTGTCACCGATCACGGCAACCGGCGAGGTCCTCATCACCGGCACTTTCGCGCTTCCGGACACCTACGGCTCCACGGGAACCGTTCCCGGACGCTCGGAGGGCTCCGACGTCGACGCCGTCCTGGTCGACGGCGAACTGCCTGCTGCGTCTTCACCCACCCCCATCGCGGCCAGTGCCGCCATCAGCACGATCAAGTCCGCCGAGGAGATCATCAAGCCGCCTGCTCCCGAGAAGGGGAGCCGCTTGATGGTCGTTCTCGCCATCACCGCGGGCGTGCTCGCGGTGGCCCTGGCCGGCGTACTGATCGTTGCCATCACGACAGGAGTCTTCCGATGACCGTTGCCGACACGACCGTCGAGCTCGTCCAGGTGGCAGCCGCTGCTGCGGCCGCGAAGGGCGGAGAGGAGTTCGTCTCGTTCGACGTGTCCGAACCGCTCCCGCTCGTGGATGCCTTCCTGCTCGTCACCGGAACGAGCGAGCGGAACGTGGCCGCGATCGCCGACGCGGTCGAAGAAGCGATGCTCGAGGCCGGAGTGAAGCGGCTGCGTCGCGAGGGACGGAATGAGGCGCGCTGGATCCTGCTGGACTTCGGTGACCTGGTCGTCCACGTCTTCCACGAGGAGGAGCGCGCCTTCTACGGGCTCGAGCGCCTGTGGAAGGACTGCCCGATCATCCCGGTGAGCGTGCCGAGCGCCGTCACCTCGGAGTGAGTGGTTCGTCGCCCGCTTTCACATGTAGTAAGCTGGTGGAGTTGCCGCGAGCGGCGACCATGGGCCTGTGGCGCAGCTGGTAGCGCACCTGCATGGCATGCAGGGGGTCAGGGGTTCGAGTCCCCTCAGGTCCACAAAAACCCCGGTTCGTCCGGGGTTTTTGTCATTCTCGGCGGTGTGCACACCCTCGGGTGCGAGTGCTCCCGTCCGCCGAGGCCACGGAACGCCGACTCGTGGGACGGGCGCCGGGGCCCGGCCGACCGGTGATGCGCGAACCAGCCCTGAACGGTACGTTCGTGGCACACGCGACGATGCAGCCGCGTGGCCTTCACGGATGGAGTTTCACGGATGAAGTTCTTTCAACGCCTCGGCCGATCCATCATGCTTCCGGTCGCCGTACTTCCTGTCGCGGCGATCCTCTCGGGCATCTCCTACTGGATCGCCTCCGCGACCGGGGGCAACGTCGTCTCGACATTCCTCGGCGCGGCTGGTGGCGCTCTCCTCGACAATCTGCCGCTCTTGTTCGCGGTGGGCATCTCCATCGGCATGGCCAACAAGACCGACGGGACGTCCGCTCTCGCCGGCCTGGTGTCATGGCTGACGATCGTCACGCTCCTCAGCCCCGCAAATGTCGCCGGATTGCTCAACATCGCTGACCCCGAGACCGTCGATCCCGCTTTCGGCCGTGTCCAGAACGTCTTCGTCGGCATCATCGCGGGTCTGATCGGCGCCTGGTGCTATAACCGCTTCAAGGACACGAAGCTCCCCGACGCGCTGTCGTTCTTCTCGGGCCGTCGATCTGTGGCCATCGTGACGGCAGGCGTCTCGCTGATCGTGGCCGTGGTCCTGCTGTTCGTCTGGCCGGTCGTGTACGGCGGGCTGGTGGCCTTCGGCGAGTGGATCGCGACGCTCGGCCCCTTCGGCGCGGGCATCTACGGCTTCATGAATCGCCTCCTGATCCCGACGGGCCTCCACCACGCGCTGAACTCCGTCTTCTGGTTCGATGTGGCGGGAATCAACGACCTCTCGAACTTCCTCAACAACACCGGCGAGTATGGCGTGACCGGTCAGTACATGGCGGGCTTCTTCCCGATCATGATGTTCGGGCTTCCGGGTGCGGCGTTGGCGATGTATCTCACGGCGCAGACCAAACGCCGCAAGGTCACCTACGGCATCATGCTCTCCGCGGCGTTCGCATCGTTCTTCGTGGGCGTCACCGAGCCGCTCGAGTTCGCCTTCATGTTCGTCGCCCCATGGCTCTACCTCATCCACGCGGTGTTCACGGGCATTTCCGTGGGGCTAGCGGCTCTGCTGCCCACCCGCCTCGGGTTCGGCTTCTCCGGTGGCTTCATCGACATGGTGCTCCAGTGGGCCAACCCCCTCGCTCAGAACCCCTGGATCCTGCTGCTGATGGGCGTGGGCTGGTTCTTCATCTACTTCTTCACGTTCTACTTCTTCATCAAGCGCTTCCGGCTGAAGACGCCCGGGCGCGAGGACGAGGTCGACGCACAGGACGCCGACAACATCGGCACCTCTCTCACCGGGTATCACGGCACCGCCGAGAAGTTCATCGCGGGACTGGGCGGCAAGGACAACATCGTCGAGCTCGACAACTGCGCGACCCGGCTCCGCATGGAGATCGCCGACGTATCGAAGGTCGACGAGCATGCGCTCAAACGCGCGGGCGCCGCAGGAACGATGAAGGCGGGTGGGCACTCCGTGCAGGTGGTCTACGGACTCAATGTCCAGTTCGTGAAGGACGCGATGGAGGACATCATCAACGACCGCACCGAACGGATCGAAGCGTTCCGTGGGGCGGATGCCGGGCAGACGGGCGCAGTCGCGGGCCTGGTCACCGCCGTGGGTCTTCCGAACGTCGCGGCGGCAGCCGTCGCTGCAGGAGCCGCCGCGGAGCAGCGTCTGCGCTCGCGCGAGAAGGTCGTCCGGCTCCGGCAGCCCGTGGCGGGGCGGGTCCTGCCGCTTGCGGAGGTTCCCGATCCCATGTTCGCTCAGGGGACGATGGGGCCGGGAGTGGCCATCGATCCCACCGGCGACACCCTCGTGGCACCTGCCGATGCCACGGTCGCCTCGGTCTTCCCTACCGGCCACGCGATCGGCCTCGTGCTGGCGGACGGCGTCGAGCTCCTGCTCCATGTCGGAGTAGACACCGTCGGCCTCAAAGGCGATGGCTTCCAAACCCTCGTGGCGCCAGGCGACGACGTGGCGGAGGGCACACCCCTCCTGCGCTTCGACGTCGACAAGATCCGTGCGGCCGGCTTGTCGCCGATCACTCCGATCGTCGTCGTCAACGACGAGACGGCGCGCGTCGAGTTCGCGTGATCGACGATCCCTCGCTCACGCCACCGGGGCGATGAGCGAGGGATCGTTGTTGCGGACGTTGCCCACGGCGGAGCCGACCGGGTGAAGGGTCATGGAATCGGCGAGAAGTGGGGCGGCATCGATGGCCGCGTCCAGCACGTCGCCGACGTTGTCCGTCGTCGGGTCGAGCCACGCGTCGGCGTGATCGGCGTCGAGGAAGAGCGGCATGCGGTCGTGGATCGAGCCGAGCTCGCCCACGGAGGCGCGCGTCATGATGGTGAAGCTCAGGAGCCACCGCGCCGGATCGTCGTCTGCTTTCGCGGGATCCTTCCACCACTCGTACAGACCCGCGAAGAAGAGCGGGGCACCGTCGGCGGGGGAGATGAAGTACGGCGTCTTCACGCCCGCCTCGGTGTGCCACTCGTAGTAGCCCGTCGCGGGCACGATCGCACGGCGCTTGATGAGCGCCTGGCGGAACATCGGCTTGTCCTCCACCTCTTCCGAACGCGCGTTGAAGGCGCGAACGCCGAGGGACGGATCCTTCGCCCACGAGGGCACCAGGCCCCACCGAGCGGCCTCGAGCCGGCGCGTCGGAGGCTCTGTCTTGGCCGAGTCGAGCACGATCGCCACGCGATCCGTCGGCGCGATGTTGTAGGAGGGCGCCGGGAGGTCTTCCGCCACGACGTCCACGCGCAAGACGCCGACGAGCTCAGAACCGTCTTGGGCAACCACGAACCGACCACACATGAGCCAAGCCTAGACAGGGCGGCCGACACCCGGCAGCGGGTCAGGGCGTCTCGTCGACGACGCCCACGTCAGCGAGCCGCTCCAGGAGCTCTGCGCCGTCGGGCCCGGTGACCCATGGCACTCGCGCGGCGGAGTGATCGTTCACCGCCGTGCGGCCTCCCGCGAGCACTGCCTCGGCAGCCGATAGCTGCCGGATGGCGACCGCCGTGACGTGGTCGGGGAACTCGCTCGTGAACGCGGTGTACAGATCGTCGTCGTGCTGACCGTCGTCGCCGATCAGCATCCACTTGACGTGGGGGAACTCGCGCGCCAGTCGGCGGAGGTTCTCGCTCTTGTGCGCCTTGCCGCTCCGGAACCAGCGATCGTGGGTCGGGCCCCAATCCGTCAGGAGCAATGCTCCGGGCGGAAAGAGGTGGCGCCGAAGAAACCGCACCAGCGTGGGGGCGACGTTCCACGCGCCGGTGGACAGGTAGATCACAGGGGAACCGGGATGATCGCGCACGAGGCGTTCCAGCAGCACAGCCATGCCGGGGACGGGCTGTCGGGCGTGCTCGTCGAGCACGAAAGAGTTCCAGGCCGCCACGAGGGGCCGCGGCAGGGCGGTGACCATTACCGTGTCGTCCACGTCGCACACGATCCCGAAGGAAGTGTCCTTGCCCACCACGAATGCCCGGGTCTCGACCGGGTCGCTGCCCTCGACCGACATCGTGAGCGGTTGCCATCCGGGCGCCTGCGTCGCCGGGAGCACGGTGTCGATCACGCCGCCGCGATCGGCCACCACCTCGTGAGAGACACCGTCGATCGTGACGGTCACCTGGGCGAACCCGACGGGAACCGACGCGAAGCTGCGCCACCCGCGGACGCTCGCGAATTCGCCACCACGGCGGGAGCGCAACGGCGGCACGATCAGCACACGACCGAGGACGCGGACCCAGTCCTCACCGCCGTAGCCGGGAAAGGCCGCAACCGTCGGCTTCTGTCCGCGGGCGCGGGCGCGCCGCTCTCGCCACGCATGGAAGCGGTACTCCCACCGGGCGAGCCACAGCACCTTCGGGCCGGAGGGGGGAGCGCCAGACATCACCTCAGTCTTTCATGCCCGCTCGTCCCCGTCGTGGTTCTCCTCGTCGTCCAGGCGCAGATGACGCGATTCGCGGGCCACGATCACCCGCTTGGCCACGTACACCAGGATGAGGAACAGCGCGATGACGGCGACGAAGATGTAGCCCGCGAAGTGAATCCGATCAGCCAGCTCCCGGTAGGTGCCGGCGGCCGCCGCGGCCACCGAGACGTACAGGATCGACCACACGGTACAGGCGGGTGCGGTCCACGCGAGGAACCGGCGGTACGAGAAGCCGCTCATGCCCACGGTGAGGGGGACGAGCGAGTGCAGCACGGGAAGGAACCGCGACAGGAAGATGGCGGGGCCACCCCGTCTCCGCAGATACAGCTCCGCACGGGTCCAGTTCTCCTCGCCGACCTTGGCGCCCAGGCGAGAGAAGCGTATGCGGGGTCCCAGCCAGCGGCCGAGCCAGAAGCCGATGCTCTCGCCGGCCAGAGCGCCCACGATGACGACGAGGATGAGGGCCCCGGCCTCCCACGGTGACGCCACGGCGGTCCCTGCCACGATGACGACCGTGTCGCCGGGAACGATCAGACCGATGAGGACACTGGTCTCGAGCATGATGGCCACCCCGGCCAGCAAGGTCCTCACGACGGGGTCGACACTCTGCACGGCATCGAGCAGCCAGGTGAGGAACTCGTTCACCGCTACAGCCTACGACCCGGTTCGGGCCGCGACTGAGCGTTCGCCGGACGGCCGGAACATCTAGCCTGGTACGGTGCCGTCACCTCTCGTCACCCGCGAGCTCGAGGAGTGGGTCGACCCCGTCGAGCTCTACCTCGGCGGCGCGGCCCAGAGCGATCTGGGGTTCTGGTTGGATGCGGGACCGAACGCAGACACGGGTTGGAGTTATCTCGGCATCGGTGACGCCGTTGCCGGGCCGCCGCGCGATCTCGCCGTGGGTGGCCGAACGACCGGTACCGGGGCACCGCCGTTCCGAGGCGGCTGGGTCGGCTGGCTCGACTACGACGATGCCGCAGAGCGCGCGGGGGCGCCGTCCCGCCACGATGCGGGGTCTCCCGGCGGCGCGGGCATGCACGTGCGGCGGTTCGTCGCCGCCGACCACGCCGCACGCCGGCTCTGGCTCTGCGCCCCGCCCGACGACATCGATGCGTTCGCGCAGATCGTCCGGTCGTGGCGACGCGAGATGCCTGCACTCGGCACCCCGGAGCCGGTCCAGGCGACGGCTCGGCACACCGCGACCGCGTACGCGCGACTGATCGCCCGCTGCCGGGAGGCGATCAGGCAGGGCGATGCCTACCAGCTCTGTCTCACGACTCGATTCACCGTCGATGCAGCGGCAGACCCCGTCACCGCGTACCTCCGACTCCGCGCCGCGACCCCCTCTCACCACGGCGGCATCATCCGGGTGGGCGCCACCACGCTCGTGAGCGCGAGCCCCGAGCGCTTTCTCGAGATCTCGTCGGGAATCGTCCGCACGCATCCGATCAAGGGGACCCGACCGCGAGGCGCGACGGCGGAGGAGGATCAGCGGCTGGTCGATGAGCTGCGCGACAACGCGAAGGAACGTGCCGAGAACGTGATGATCGTCGACCTGATGCGCAACGACCTGCAGCGTGTCTGCGTTCCTGGTTCCGTCGTCGTCGATCGGCTCCTCGACGTGGAGTCCTACGCCGCCGTGCACCAATTGGTGAGCGCGATCTCGGGGACGCTCGACGCCGACGCCCGGATCGGTGACGTCCTGGATGCGACGTTCCCCGCAGGCAGTATGACCGGCGCTCCGAAGCTCTCCGCGATGTCGATCCTGCACGCGCTGGAAGGGCAGCCGAGGGGCGTCTTCGCGGGCTGCTTCGGATGGATCGGACACGACGGCGCCGCCGATCTCGCCATGGTCATCCGCTCCATTGTCTTCCAGCCCGGCGGCGCCTACGTGGGAGCCGGCGGCGGCATCACCTGGCACTCCGACGCGACCGCCGAGGTGCGGGAGGTCGGTGTGAAGGCGCGGGGTCCGCTGGCAGCCCTCGGGGCAACGCTCCCACTCGGCTGGGACTGAGCCGGGTCCGCTAATCTGGAAGGACGCCTGTGCGCGTTCCCGAACTTCCACGATTGGTGCTCTGTGTCTTCGACGTCCCCCTCGGCCCCTTCATCTGCTCCTGCCCCCGGGACGGCATCCGCTCCTGCCGCCGGGGCGGCCGATGGCGGCGGCTTCGATCCGGCGGGGATCCAGGAGAAGTGGCAGCAGCGGTGGCGCGACGCCGACCCGTTCCGCGCCGGTGGTGAGGACGACACGCGTCCCCGCAAGTATGTGCTGGGCATGTTCCCGTATCCGTCGGGTGACATGCACATGGGCCACGCGGAGAACTACGCGTACGTGGACTCCGTGGCGCGGTTCTGGCGCCACCGCGGGTACAACGTTCTGAACCCGATCGGCTGGGACTCGTTCGGTCTGCCCGCCGAGAACGCCGCCATCCAGCGGGGCGCGGATCCCCGCGAGTGGACGTATGCCAACATCGCGCAGCAGAAGGCGAGCCTGCAGCACTTCGGCACGTCGTACGACTGGAGTCGCGTCCTGCACACGAGCGACGCCGACTACTACCGCTGGAACCAGTGGTTGTTCCAGAAGCTGTATGAGCGCGGACTGGCGTACCGCAAGGAGAGCCCCGTCAACTGGTGCCCTCACGACCAGACGGTGCTCGCCAACGAGCAAGTCGTCGACGGCCGGTGCGAGCGCTGCGGCCACGAGGTGGTCAAGAAGAAGCTGACCCAGTGGTACTTCAAGATCACGGAGTACGCCGATCGCCTCCTCGACGACCTGAACCAGTTGGAGGGGTTCTGGCCCTCCAAGGTGATCCGGATGCAGCGCAACTGGATCGGTCGCTCGGTGGGGGCCGACATCGACTTCGAGATCGAGGGCCATCCCGAGAAGGTGACCGTCTTCTCGACGCGACCCGACACACTGCACGGAGCGACGTTCTTCGTCGTCGCTCCCGACAGCGACCTCGCGGCGGAGCTCGCCGCGGGTTCGAGCACAGAGGTGCGGATGCGCTTCCAGGACTACCTCGATCAGGTGGGCAAGGCGAGCGAGATCGAGCGCCAGGCGACCGATCGTCCCAAGACCGGGGTGTTCCTGGACCGCTACGCGATCAACCCCATCAACGGGGAGAGGCTGCCGATCTGGGCGGCCGACTACGTGCTCGCCGACTACGGCCACGGCGCGGTGATGGCCGTGCCCGCCCATGATCAGCGCGACCTCGACTTCGCGCGCGCCTTCGGGCTGCCGGTGAAGGTCGTCGTCGACACGACCGCGCCCGTCACCGGGGCGATCACGGTGATCGACCTCGACGAAGACGGCAACCCCATCGACCCGGGAATCGACCTGTCCGAGATCGACCCCGCCGTCACCGGCACAGCGCTCACGGGCGAGGGGCGCATGATCAACTCCGGGCCGCTGAACGGCTTGAGCAAGCGCCACGCGATCACGCGCGCGATCGACGAGTTGGAGCGCCTCGGCGCCGGACGCGCAGCCAAGTCGTACCGGCTGCGCGACTGGCTCATCTCGCGACAGCGCTTCTGGGGCACCCCGATCCCGATGATCCACACGTCCGACGGGCGCATCGTCCCGGTTCCGGAAGACCAGCTTCCGCTGACGCTTCCCGACGCGCACGGCCTCGACCTGGCACCTAAGGGCACCTCGCCGCTCGGCGGCGCGTCCGAGTGGATGCAGACGACGGACCCCGAGACGGGCGAGCCCGCACTCCGAGACCCGGACACGATGGACACCTTCGTCGACAGCTCGTGGTACTTCTTGCGGTTCCTGTCGCCCGGTGACCCGCGAGAGGCGTTCTCCACCAAGGAGGCCGCCCGCTGGGCGCCCGTCGACTCCTACATCGGCGGCGTCGAGCATGCCAGCCTGCACCTGCTCTACGCGCGGTTCATCACCAAGGTGCTCTTCGACATGGGGCTCATCGACTTCACCGAGCCGTTCAGCTCGCTCATCAACCAGGGCATGGTCTTGCTCGACGGCTCCAAGATGTCCAAGAGCAAGGGCAACCTGGTGGAGTTCGCGGCGAGCATGGTCGACCCGGGAGCCGACGCGGTGCGCGTCGCCATCGCCTTCGCGGGGCCGGTGGAGGACGACATCAACTGGGAGGACGTGTCGACCACGGGTGCCCAGAAGTTCCTCGCTCGTGCATGGCGCGTCGCGAAGGACGTCAGCAGTGCGCCGGATGTCGTGTGGGCCGAGGGCGATGCGGCGCTGCGCCGCGTCACGCACCGACTCCTCGCCGATGCCCCGGGCCTGGTCGAGCAGACCAAGTTCAACGTCGTGGTCGCCCGCCTGATGGAGCTCGTCAACGCGACACGCAAGACGATCGACACCGGGGCCGGGCCGGCCGACCCGGCAGTCCGCGAGGCCGCCGAGGCCACCGCGATGATCCTCGACCTCTTCGCCCCGCACACGGCGGAGGAGATGTGGGAGATCCTCGGCTACGAGCCCTTCGTGGGACTCGTGCCGTGGCGCGCGGCCGATCCCACCCTTCTCGTGGAGGAATCGGTCACCGCCGTGGTGCAGATCGACGGCAAGGTCCGCGGCACCCTGAAGGTCCCCGCGCGCATCTCGGCCGATGAGCTCGAGGCCCTCGCGCGCGCCGACGAGAAGGTGCAGCGCTCGCTCGCCGGCCGCGAGATCGTCCGTGCAGTGGTCCGCGCTCCGAAGGTCGTCAGCTTCACCACCGGTTGAGGCCACCGTCGGCGACCATCTCGACGACGGCGCGCATCGACGCCTCCCCAAGAGCCCACGCCGCCGGGGATCTCCCCGCGGTGCGATGAGGCCACCCGCGCCCCGTTGCGCCCTGACAGCCTCTGGGGATGGACGGGAGAAGGGCGGGGGCAGGGCGCCGGCTGGGCGTCGGCGCGGCGATCGTCCTCGTCGTGGTCGCCCTGGCGGTCACGGTCGTCCTCGGTATGGTGCGGACCGCCGGTTCTCCCGTCGAGGACCTGTCGCCCCTCGTGCCCACGCCCGGCGCGACGTCGGCCCGTGGTGCGCCTCTGTACGTCCAGGTCGACGGCGCCGTAGCGGAACCCGGCCTGTATCGGCTGGACCCCGGGTCCCGGGTGGTCGACGCGGTCGGCGCGGCCGGCGGCTTCACACACGACGCCGATCGGCAGGGCGTCAATCGCGCTCGGGAGCTGACCGACGGCGAGCAGCTCCTCGTCCCGCGCGAGGGCGAGAGTCCGCCGCCCTCGACCTCCGTCGGTCCCGCCCTCGTGAACCTCAACACGGCGGATGCGACCGCCTTGGAGTCGCTGCCTCGGATCGGGCCTGCCCTCGCCGCACGGATCATCGCCTGGCGGGAGGAGAACGGGCGTTTCAGCAGCGTCGACGACCTCTTGGCCGTCCCCGGAATCGGTGACCGTCTCCTGGCGGGGCTTCGTGATCTGGTGACGGTGTGAGCGACCGGCTCGCGGCGCGAGACCTTCGATTGCTGCCGATCGCGGCGGCCGTATGGGCAACGGCGGGTGGGGCAGTGGCGGCGCCGCACGCGTCGCCCGTGCTCGCTGGCGGGTCCGTGGGGCTCGCCCTCGTCGCCTTGGCCGTCGCCGTCCTCCGCAAGGGAACCGCGCGGTCGGGGCTCGCTGCCCTGTGTGCGGTCGCCTTCGCGGCTATGACCGTCGCCGCCGCTCAGGTGGCGGCCGCTGCACCGGAGCGGGCCGCCGCCGCGGCACTTCCCGTCGACGGCGGCAGGACGGTCACCGTCGAGGCGATCGTGGTCGGAAAGATCGAGCCGCGGGGGCGAGGCTGGGCGTTCGACGCCGTCACCACCTCCGTCCGCATCGGCGGCAGTGGACGCGCCCTCACGGCGCCCATCGTCGTGCGCCTCTCCGGTCACCCCGAGGATGTGCAGATCGGCGCCATCATCGTGCTCGCGGGCACCGCGGAACGCGCCGAGCCGGCTCGACGGGAAGTCCTCGTCGTCACGGCACACGACGACGTGCAGGTCTCCCAGCCCGCCGTCGGGGTCTTCGAGGTCGCCGCCTCGCTCCGAAGGCGCCTGTTGCACGTCGTCGACGGGCTGCCAGACCCGGGTGCGCAGCTCATTCCTGGTCTCGCCGTCGGAGACACCTCTCTGGTCACCGCGGAGCTCGACGCGGCGATGAAGACGTCCTCACTGTCCCACCTCACCGCGGTCTCCGGGGCGAACTGCGCGCTTGTGGCGGCCGCCGCCTTCGGCGCGGGGGCGCTGATGAGGCTCCCGCGTGGGGGCCGAATCGCACTGTCGGCGGTGGCCCTCGGGGGGTTCGTCCTGCTGGTGACGCCCGAGCCCAGCGTCGTCCGGGCCGCGGCCATGTCGGGGATCGCGATGATCGCGATTTTCGTCGGACGGCGGGCCGTCGGTGTGTCCGTTCTGGGGACCGCGATCATCGTGTGTCTGATCGCCGACCCGTGGTTGTCGGTCTCCCTCGGGTTCGCGCTGTCGGCCGCGGCGACCGCGGCGCTGCTTCTCCTCGCACCCCCGCTCGCGCAGGGCCTCACCCGCTGGATGCCCGAGCCGCTAGCCCTCGCCCTCGCCGTACCGGCCGCCGCACAGTTGGCCTGCGGGCCGCTCCTCATCCTCGTCGCCCCTGCCGTCCCTGCATACGGAGTCGTCGCGAACCTGCTGGCAGGGCCTGCGGCGCCGGCAGCGACGGTGCTCGGGCTCCTCGCCTGCCTCTGCGCCGGGATTCCCGTGATGGCGCAGGGTTTCGCGGCTCTGGCATGGGTTCCCGCCGCATGGATCGCCGCGACGGCATCGACGATCGCCGGCCTTCCTCACGCGACCGTACCGTGGTGGGGAGGGCTTCCGGGGGTTGCGGCTCTCACCGTCTGCGGCGGCGCCCTCGTCGTCGCGGTCACGGTCCGCCGCGGCTCCTTACGCGTCATCGCCGTGCTCCTCCTCGCCGCGGTCGCCGGCGTTCTCCTCGCGGTGGGCCCGGTCCTGACCGGCCTCGAGCGATGGCGAACGCCGGGATCGTGGGCAATCGTCGCCTGCGACGTCGGACAGGGCGACGCGATCCTGCTGCGGGACGCGGGGCACATCGCCCTGGTCGACACCGGTCCCGACCCCGAACGCCTCACGCGGTGCCTCGATCGCTTCGGCGTCGACCGGGTGGACGTCCTGGTCCTGACCCACTTCGACGCGGATCACCGCGGGGGACTGACGGCGGTCCAGGGCCGCGTCGACCTTCTGCTCCACGGGCCGGTTCCCGATGCGGAGGCGGCAGGTGCGCTGACAACGGCCGCGCGCGACGGCGCGCTGCTGCAGGAGGTGACCGCGGGGGACTCCGGCCCCCTGGGCGATGCCGTCTGGGAGGTGCTGTGGCCGCGCGCCGACGCCGCAGGCTACGAGGGGAACGACGCGAGCATCGTGATCGACATCCGAGGCGGGCGGATTCCCGCCACCATCTTGCTCGGAGACCTCTCCGCCACGCCGCAGCTCGTCTTGTCGACGCGTGTCCGGCCGCCGTATGACGTGGTCAAAGTCGCCCACCACGGCAGCGCCGACCAGGCGCCCTCGCTGTATGCACGGATCCGCGCGCCGCTCGCGCTCTTCACCGTCGGCGAGAACACGTACGGTCACCCGCGACAGGAGACGATGGATCTGCTCACGGGGCTCGGTGCGCGCGTGCTGCGCACAGATCGTTCGGGGACGATCGCGGTGTGGCGCGACGGAGACGGTATGCAGCTCTGGCGCGAGCGCGGTGTCGATGGCGCTCGGTAGGCTGAAGGAATGGCGACCACCTCCCGCAAGCCCGCCGGGCGCGCCGCCACGGCCATCCCGCAGATCTCGTGGCGGGCACCGCAGCCGGCGCCGATCGTCCTCGTCTCCGGCCCCGAGGAGGTCTGCGCCGAGCGCGCGATCGCGGGAGTCCGCGACTTCCTGCGTGCGGAGGACGACAGCCTCGAGGTGTCGGATGTCCGCGCCGACGACTACGCCGCGGGAACTCTGCTCACCACGACCTCCCCGTCGCTGTTCGGCGAGCCGCGGCTCGTGCGCGTCGCCGGCGTCGAGAAGTGCTCGGATGCCTTTCTCACCGAGGCGCTGGCCTACCTCGAGTCACCGCAGGACGGGGCCACCGTCGTGCTGCGCCACACCGGCGCATCGGTGCGCGGCAAGAAGCTCCTCGATGCCATCCGCGCCGGCCGGGGCGGGGGAGTGGAGATCGCGTGCCCCGCGGTCAAGCGTGATTCCGACCGCTTCGACTTCGCCGCCGGGGAGTTCCAGACGGCACGCAAGCGCATCGCTCCCGCCGCTCTCCGCGCCCTCGTCAGCGCGTTCACCGACGACCTCACCGAGCTCGCCGCCGCGTGTCAGCAGCTCATTGCCGACGTGCCGGGCGACATCTCCGTCGAGACCGTCGAGCGCTATTACGGAGGCCGCGTGGAGACCACCGCGTTCACCGTGGCCGACACCGCGATCGCCGGACGATACG
This sequence comes from Microbacterium sp., assembly GCA_048594675.1. GTDB lineage: Bacteria > Actinomycetota > Actinomycetes > Actinomycetales > Microbacteriaceae > Microbacterium. Next base: position 24,589 of record JBMDWQ010000022.1, read on the forward strand.
GCGACGCGCTCATCGCCCTCCGCCATGCACTCGCGAGCGGTGCCGACCCGGTGCCCCTCGTCGCGGCGATCGCATCGAAGCTCCGCACGATGGCGCGTGTGGCGGGCTCCCGGGAGCCTGCCGGGGCATTGGCGTCGCGTCTCGGGATGAAGGACTGGCAAGTCGACCGCGCTCGTCGCGATCTGTCGGGCTGGAACGAGACCTCTCTCGGAATGGCGATTCAGGCGGCTGCACGAGCCGACGCCGAGGTGAAAGGCGCCTCCCGCGATCCGGTGTTCGCGGTCGAACGACTCGTCACCGTGATCGCGACGCGGGCTCCGTTCGTCGACTGACCACGCGCACGTCGCAGGAACGACGCCGGGGTACGCAAAAGGCCCGCCACTCGTGGAAGGGCGGGCCTTTACGGAAGACGGCTCAGAGAGCGGCAACCTGCTTGGCGATGGCCGACTTGCGGTTGGCCGCCTGGTTCTCGTGGATGACGCCCTTGCTCACGGCCTTGTCGAGCTTCTTGGACGCCTTGGCGAGAGCCTTCTCGGCAGCGGCCTTGTCGCCGGCCGCCACGGCCTCGCGGGTGCGGCGCACCTCGGTGCGGAGCTCGCTCTTGACGGCCTTGTTGCGCTCGCGGGCCTTCTCGTTGGTCTTGTTGCGCTTGATCTGCGACTTGATGTTCGCCACGTTCGACGGTTCTTTCGTTCGGAGTTTTCGATGGATGTGTCACGCGACAGAAGAGGGCTGTCTCGTGACGGTCGTGTGAGGGAGAAGCCCACACGCAAGCCAAAAGCCGAGTCTACCAGGTTTCCCTGCCGCGCCTGAGACGGTCGCATCGTCCGCGGCAGATGCGGGATCTCCTCACAACCGGCATGATCATGACATCCGGCGCATGGGCGCCGCTCCAACGAAGGAGAACCCGTGACAGACGATTCGTCCCGTTCGCGTCGTGCCCGCGATCTGGCCCCCTTGCGTTGGTCGGTCGCGACCGCTGCCTTTCAGATCGAGGGTGCGCGACATGCGGATGGCCGCGGGCGCAGCATCTGGGATGACTTCGTCGAGCGCCCCCGCGCCGTCCTCGACGGCACGACGGCTGAACCCGGGCCGGATAGTTGGCACCGCTGGCGCGAGGACATCGCGTTGGTTGCCGGGCTCGGTGTCGACCGCTACCGCTTTTCGCTCTCGTGGGTACGTGTCCAGCCGGAGCACGGGCGTCCTGCGAACAGGGTGGCCATCGACCGCTACTCCCGCATGGTCGACGCGCTTCTGGAAGCGGGGGTGACGCCGTTTGTGACGCTCTATCACTGGGATCTTCCCTCCGCGCTGGAAGAGCGGGGAGGCTGGCTCGACCGAGCAACGTCCTTCGCGTTCGCCGACTACGTCGAGGCGGTCGTCGGTGCGCTCGGGGACCGCGTGTCCGACTGGTACACGATCAACGAACCGGTCTCGACGACCCTCCAGGGATACGCGATCGGAGAGCTGGCGCCCGCCCAGACGCTTCTGTTCGACGCCCTGCCCACCGTCCACCACCAGCTGCTGGCCCATGGCCTCGCGCAAGAGATCATCCGCTCCGCCTCTGCCGGGCGGGTCGGGATCGTCAACAATCACACCGCCGTCCGACCCGCGTCGGAAGGCGACGACGACGTTACGGCCGCAGGCATCTACGACCTCCTTCACAACCGCCTGTTCGCCGATCCCGTGCTGCGGGGGGAGTACCCGGACATCGGGATGCTCGGCGTTCCCGACCTGCCGATCGCCGATGGGGATCTCGCCCTGATCTCGCGCCCGTCCGACTTCTACGGCGTCAACTACTACAACCCCACCCGCGTGGGGGCCGCTCCGCCCGACAGCCCCATCCCCTTCGACCTCCTTCCGATCGACGGCGCGCCGACGACAGGTTTCGACTGGACGATCGACCCGCAGGGGCTCCGCGCGGTACTCGACGAGCTCGATGCCCGCTACGGCGACGCACTGCCACCGATCGTGATCGGGGAGAACGGAGCGTCGTTCCCCGAGCCGGACGAGACATCGCACACGATCGACGATGCCGCGCGCATCGACTACCTCGCGCGACACCTCGACACCGTCGATCAGGCCAGGGAGGACGGACTCGATGTCGCTGAGTTCACGGTCTGGTCGCTCCTGGACAACTTCGAGTGGGCGGACGGCTTCACCCAGCGATTCGGTCTCGTCCACGTCGACCACCGCACCTCCGTACGAACCCCGAAGGCGTCGTACTCCTGGCTCCGAGACCGCATCTCCGCCGACCGCGCGCGGGCTGAGTCGGGGGTGGACGCGTGAACGCGCGCCGAGTGGGCGCTTCCTGGTTCGTGCTGTTCACGGCGGCGTGGCTGGCTCTGTGGACTGTGCAGCTCACGCCCCTGCAGTTGCTGATCCCGCTGCAACTGGACACTCCCGACGATGCCGGCGGGTGGATCTCCGGCGTCGTCTCCTCGGGGATGGTCCTCGCCATCGGGGGGTTGGCCGGCGTGATCGCGGGGCCCGTCGCTGGCGGCCTCTCCGACCGGACGCGGGGTCGGCGCGGGCGGCGACGCCCCTGGGCCGTGGCAGGGAGCGTCGTCGCCTCGGCTTCCCTCGTCGCGCTCGCCTCCGCCGAGGGCGCTTGGAGCGTGGGGGCGGCCTGGGTCGGTGTCTCGGTCGGTGTCGCCGTCGCCTCTGCGGCATTCACGGCACTCATCGCCGATCAACTCGACACCCAGCGCGGAGCAGCCTCCGCCGCCGTGTCGTCGGCGCAAGCCCTCGGGATCGTCGTCGGAGTAGGCGTCATCGTCATCGGCGGCCTCAGCGTCTGGGGCGGGTACCTCGTCCTCGCGGTGACGCTGCTCGTGGTCGGCACCGGCGCCGCGCTCCTCCTTCCCGACCCGCCCTCGCGGGAAGCGACGCGCGCGGCCCGCGGGGTCCGCTCGCTCAGGGATCGGACCGCAGCCCTCCGCGACCGCGACTTCGCCTGGGTCCTCGGCGGCCGCTTGGTCGTCAACATCGGCAACTCGCTCGGGACGGGGCTGCTGCTGTTCTTCCTCCTCTACGGCCTCGACCGAGGGCCCGCTCATGCCGAGGACGATCTCCTCGTGCTGATCGTCATCTACACGGTCTTCGTCGTCGTCGCGTCGATCGTGAGCGGGCGCCTCTCGGATCGCTCCGGACGTCGCATCGGGATCACCGTTGCCGCAGCGCTGGTCCAGGCGGCCGCCTCTCTCCTGCTCGCGGTGGTCCCCGCGTTCGAGACGGCACTGGTGGCCGCAGCACTCCTCGGCGTCGGGTACGGCGCGTACATGTCGGTCGGGCTCGCTCTCGCGACCGAGGTCTTGCCGTTCCCCGACGACCACGCGCGCGACCTCGGTTTCGTCAACGTCGCCGCAAGCCTCGGACAGCTCGTCGGACCCCTCGTGGGTGCCGGTCTCGTCGCGGCAGTGGGAGGGTTCTGGCTCCTCTTCCTCGTGGGCGGAGGCCTATCGGTTCTCGGCGGTCTGATGACCTTGCGCGTGCGACACCGAGCCGTTCGCCGAGTGTGAGCGTGCCGCGGTCGCCGTCGCGACATCGAGGAGGGCGTTGAAGACACGGGGGCGCATCGCCGTGACGAGGTGACTCGTGCGAGGAACGACGATCAGTTCGGCATCGGGCACGAGGGAGACGAACAGCCGTTCGCTCACACGCAGCTGGTCGTACTGTCCGTTGATGAACCACGTCGGCACGTGGATGCGACGCAGGGCCGCGAGCAGATCGAGCACCGAGAGGCTCTTCAGCGCGACGTCCTGGGCGTCGTAGGCATATCCGCCCGCACCGAAGTCGGGTCGAGTGTCCTCCGGGAGCGTCCGGTCCAGCACCCAGTCCGCAATGCGCTGGCCACGTCCCGGAAGCCGGTCGAATCCGCGTGCGAGTGCGCGATAGGTCGCCAGCCCCACACCCCGCGGGATCGCGGTGCAGGAGGCGGCGATGAACGCGGAGACCGGAGGCGCCGGCTCGCTCCCCATGTACGCGATGGAAAGGAGACCGCCCATCGAGTGCCCGACGAGGACGACGGGGCCCCGGCCCGCGGCATCGGTGACCGCGTCACCGATCGTCTGCATCGCCCCCTCGAGGGTGAACCGCTCGCTCATGCGCGAGCCGTGCCCGGGAAGGTCGACGGCGACGCCGGCGACCGCGCGGTCCCGCAGGTGCGCGAGCTGGGCCCGCCACATCGTCGCCGAGGTCCGGATGCCGTGGACGAAGACGACCTGCACCGCCCCCTCGGCCGCACGCGGGCGATCAGCCGGGGATGATGCAGCAGCCAAGGGGGCCATGCGCTCAGCCTAGATCGCCCCGACGACGAAGGGCGGAGCGCCGGCCGTGCCCACGCTCCGCCCTCCGGCCGGCGGGCGTCAGAAGAGGACCACGACCTTCGCGGTGTTACTGGTCGAACCGGCCGACACGCTCGGGTCCTTCGGCACGAACACCGCGGTGAAGGTGTGCGTTCCGCGAGTGAGCTTGCCGAGAGTGAAGGTGGCCACTCCCCGTCGGACGGTCGCGGTTCCGACGACGGTCGCCCCTTCTCGGAACTCGACGATGCCCTCGGGCGTTCCCTCCGCCTGGTCGACCAAGGCGATCAGCGTCGTCGGCAGGAGCCGGTTGATGTGGAGGGGGAGAACGGGAACGAGGGTCGTCGAAGTCTCCTGCGCCGCCACCCCGGCCTCGATCGTGAGGGGGACGCGCACGACGGTGCCAGAGGGCGAGGCCGTCAGGGTGAGTACTGCCGACCCCGCAGCCTGTCCGGCCGGCACGGTGACCGACACGGTCGCCGTGCCGCCGGTCACCGCGCTCTCCCCGAGCGACGCATCGCCGAGGGCCACCTCGAGCGAGGTGTTCTCCGGAGCACCGCGGCTGGTCATGTTCAGTCCGCTGACCTCGAAGGAGAGTGTCTCCCCGGCCGTCACCGTCTCGGGGACCCCGGTCACCTCGACCGCGTGCTTGGCGTAGTCCGGCGCGAGCGGCGAATTGTCCGCGATGTAGTCCATCCAGGCCTCGTAGTCGAGGAGACCGGTGTCGACATAGTTCGTCCCCTCCGTGAAGACGCGGAAGTTGTCCCCGCCTGTCGCCAGGAAGGAGAACGTGCCGATGCGGTACTCGGCCTGCGGGTCGAGCGGCTCACCGTCGATCGTGACGGACGTGATGCGGTCACCCTCCGGGCGGTCCGCGTCATAGGTGTAGTTGACGTTGTCGGAGAGACCCAGCTGAAGGTACGGACGCTGAGGCACAGAACCGTCGGCGGCTCGCTGCCACTGCTGCTCCAGCATCGTCGTGAACTGCTCACCCGTGAGACTGACGAGGGCCAGCGTGTTGTTGAACGGCAGCACGGCGTTCGCCTGGGAGAAGGAGACGGTGCCGTCCGCCATCCCCGGGATCGCCGTCGCCCCGAACTCCGCCTGCGTGTCCCAGAGGTCTGCGCGCAGGCCGCCCGGATTCGTGACGCCGATCTGCGCTCCCTGCGGCAGCGTCGAGAGGGAGTCGCGGAGCATGTTGGCGACCGTGTTGCCGAGCGCGGACTCCGACGCACGGTCGTCGCGCGTACCCCCGGTCCACACGCCGTCGACGAACGATCCGCCTGCGAACGCCGTGGTGATGTCCCCGGACACCTCACCGACGGCCGTGTTACCGATCTCCGCGGCCGCCGCGAGGGCGTCCTTCACGATCGTGTCGACCTCCGCGACGCGCGGGTAGGCGGCGATGAGGTCCGCCGCTGCGGTGGTGGTGCGCTTCACGAGCTGTTCGGTGTGCGCGGAGACGAGGCCGCTCTCCCCATCCACCGTCAGCACGATCTGACCGATGTTGGTCCCGTACGACCCGGTTTGGACGACGGGGCGCGTGCGATCGCTGCCGGGGATCGGAGCCGACCAGGCGTACTCCTTGTGCGTGTGGCCCGTGAAGATCGCGTCCACCTCGGGGGACGTGTCCGTGACCAAAGCGGCGAACGGCCCTCCCGCCGCGAGCTCCTCCTCGAGGGTGGCCCCGTCGGGGGTACCCGCCCCCGCACCTTCGTGGTAGAGCGCGACGATCACATCGGCCTCACCGTTGGCGGTGTCGCCGTCGGAGAGCTGGGCGGCCACGCGGTTGACCGCTTCGATGGGGTCACCGAATTCGAGCGCCTCGATCCCGGCGGGGGAGACCAGAGTGGGGGTCTCCTCCGTGACGGCACCGATCACCCCGACGGTGAGGCCCCCGGCATCGAGCAGGGCGTATTCCGGAAGCGCCGGTGTGTCCGTGCCGGCCAGGTAGACGTTGGCTCCCAACTGCGGATAGTCGGAGGCGTCCGTCACGCGTCCCGCGAGGTCATCCCAGCCACGGTCGAACTCGTGGTTCCCCACCGCCGACGCCTGCAGACCGAGCGCGTTGAGCACGTCGATGGTCGGCCGGTCCTGAGCCACCGAAGAGGCGAAGAGCGTGGCCCCGATGTTGTCGCCGGCAGAGAGGAAGAGCGTGGGGCCGTTGGCCTGGGCCCGCAGTTCCTCCACCGTTCCAGCGAAGGCGACCGTGTTGTTGTCGATGCGACCGTGGAAGTCGTTGATCCCGAGAAGGGTCAGCTCCGTGTCCGGCTGTTCGGCGGACAGGCCCACGATCACCGGGTCATGATCGCTGGAGCGGTAGACGTCATCCGCGTAGAACTCCGTCCCGTGGCTGCGGAAACGGCTGTACTCCAGCGCAACCGACTCTCCCGAGTTGATGTTCCACACGTCGGCACCCGTCGCGCGGCCCAGCGCCGCCTCGTTCAGGAGCACGTGATCCAGTGACCCGGAGAGTCCGGAGAACACATAGGAGGAGGAGTCCACGTCGAACTGGGCGGCAGCGTCGGCGTAACCGGCGTCGTACAGCACCTGCAGCGGGTCCTCCTTGCCGTAGGAGTTGAAGTCGCCCACCAGCGCGACAGCAGCGACATCCCCCTGGATCTCGCCGACCCAGTCGCGCAGGGCAGTGGCCTGACGCACCCGCGACTCGTTCGACTCACCCTGACCGTCGCCGGCATCGACGTCGCCCGGCCACGGTCCGACGGAGCTCTTGGACTTGAAGTGGTTCACGACGAACAACACGGGGGCACCACCGTCGACCGGCTCGAACACCTGCCCGATCGGCTCACGAGCGTTGACGAACGCCTGCCCCTGACCACTCTGGTCCCCGAGGGCACGAGAGTCGCCCACCGGCGACACCGCGGCGCGCTGGAAGATGATCGCGTTGGTGATCACGTCCTGCTCGCCGGCCGGCGGAAGCTCGTCCGAGGACGGCACGAACGCCCAGCGTTCCTCGCCCGCGGCAGCGTTGAGCGCAGCGACGAGCGTCGCGGTGGCCTCGTCGGTCTCTTCGCCCAGGGCCGCCGAGTTCTCGATCTCCATGAGACCGACCACGTCGGCGTCGAGCGCATTGATCGCCGTGACGATCTTGTCCTGCTGGCGCTGCAGGTCGTCGGCATCCCACGCGCCGCGCTGGGCACATCCCTCGCGCACGGTGACGCCATCGCCGAAGCGGTCTCGGTACGGCACGCACGCCGGGTTCTCGGTGCCCAGTGTCGTGAAGTAGTTGAGGACGTTGAACGACGCGACCGTCACATCGCCGCCGACTGCGGCGGGTGCCGACGTGCGCGGATCCTCGAACACGACACCGTCGGCGCCGGAGCCGTCGCCGGCCAGAGGCTCGGTGGGATTGAGCTTCCAGGTGTTGTTGCGGTAGTCGACGATCACCGGCTCCGTGAAGGTCACCGATGCCCCGACGACGATCGGCTCGGCGAGGGAGACGTAGGCCGGGGTCAGTGAGGAGTTCGCGGCGGAGAGGTAGTTGATGCTCGTGCCGTCGTCGAGGATGACACCGCGCGCGGCGTTGTCCTCGGCGACCGCCGCAGCCTCGTCGCTACCGGGGCGCGCGACGTCGGTGGGCTGACGCAGGGGGGTCGTCCCGGAAGCGAGGCCCACCTCGCCGTACTGGTTGGTCGCGTACGTGTTGCTGACGGTGAAGTCGCCGGTCGGTGCGATCAGCATGGACTCGAGAGACTCGCGCTGCGCCGCGCTCGCGGGCCAGGCGACCGACGCGGGGACGGGTGCTTCGGCGTCGGCGACCACGCGCGCATCGCCGGGGGCGACCGTGATCTCGGTCAGGCCGTTCCACTCGGACACGACGCCGGTGATCTCCACCGTGTCGCCGAGTGCCACCTCACCCGCGGCGCCGGGCGCGTAGACGAAGACGGCGTCGGAGGCCGTGTGCGACGCGAGGTCGAGCTCACCGCCGGTCCCCGGCGTCTGCACGACGTAGCCGTCGTAGCCCCCGGTCGGATAATGCGCCGTCACGACACCCGTCGTCGTCACGGTGGCCCCCGCGACGGGGGACGCGTCGCCCTCGCCTTGGATCTCGGCGATGGTCAACGTGGGCACCGGCTCCGGCTCGCCGGGGGTCTCGGTGGGGGTCGGAGACGGGCTCGCGGTCGGGCTCGGCGACGGCGAGGGGCCGTCGGGCTCGAGCCCCTCCGGCGTCGGAGCTCCGGCGCGGAAGTCGGCCGCGTTGTCGGCGGTGTTGGCGGCACCGTCGATCCGCGCGATGCTCGTGGCATTGGTCGTCGCGGGTGCCGGCGCCGATCCTGCGAAGTGGGTCGCACCGCCCCAGCCGACGAGGTCGACCACGTCGTCGCGCGAAGCGATACCGGTGGCACCCGACAGTGCAGTGGTGGAGGAGACCAGGGCGACCTTGCCCTGGCTGCCGCTCATCGGGATGGAGCCCTCGACGTCGGCGTCGAACGACGGCAGCGACCGGTTCTCGCCGTACGCCTGACCGACGAGCAGGCTCTGCCCCGCCGGAACGCTCACGCCCGCCAGGGGAGTCACCTGCCACGAGGCCCCGGTGGCAGAGGCGTACTGGATGCTCCACCCGTCGAGGTCGATCGCGTCCGCCGACGCGTTGATCAGTTCGACGAAGTCCCGGTTGAACACGGCTCCGTTGTTTCCGCCACCCCCGTAGACCTCCGAGATCACCACGGGGGCATCCGGGCCGACGGCTGCCTGGACAGCCGTCGGTGCGAGGGCCAGCCCTGCCAGCGACAGGGCGGCTGCCGTCAGGACGGCAACCCCTCTGCGGGCGGGACGATGGGCGTGCGGGCTCAGTGCTGCGTGCGTCACGACGTCTCCTGGAGGCGGTCCGCGCGCGGGAGGAGGATCGCGCAGCCATCGGCCGCCGATTTGAGCATTGTTGGGGTTCCCGGCCTGCGACAAGTGTCAAATCGGTTAACTCTTTCTCATGTGCCCGTTCGCTGGCGTGTCCCCATCGCGCTCGGGTAGGGTCCGGCGAACCCCGCCCAACGCCGCGGTCGGCGGCCCGGTTCGCCGGTAGACTGCTCGGGACATGTCACCGCGCGCCCTGAAGCCTCTCGAGCCGTCTGCGACCCCTCCAGAGCTGATCCGCAACTTCTGCATCATCGCCCACATCGATCACGGGAAGTCGACCCTTGCCGACCGCATGCTGCAGATCACGGGTGTGGTCTCCGACCGTGACATGCGCGCGCAGTACCTCGACCGGATGGATATCGAGCGCGAGCGCGGAATCACCATCAAGTCCCAGGCGGTCCGGATGCCGTGGGCCTCGGGCGATGCCACCTTCGCCTTGAACATGATCGACACGCCCGGGCACGTCGACTTCACGTACGAGGTCTCGCGCAGTCTCGCCGCCTGCGAAGGAGCGATCCTGCTCGTCGACGCGGCTCAGGGCATCGAGGCGCAGACCCTCGCCAACCTCTACCTGGCACTGGAGAACGACCTCCACATCATCCCGGTACTCAACAAGATCGACCTCCCCGCCGCCGATCCCGAGAAGTTCGCGGCAGAGCTCGCCGGCCTCATCGGCGGCGATCCCGACGACGTGCTCCGGGTGAGCGGCAAGACGGGGCAGGGCGTCGAGGAGCTCCTCGACCGGATCGTCGAGCGTATTCCGGCTCCGACGGGCGATCCTGCCGCTCCTGCGCGAGCGATGATCTTCGACTCCGTCTACGACTCCTACCGCGGAGTCGTGACCTACGTCCGGATGGTCGACGGGAAGCTCGAGCCTCGCGAACGCATCCAGATGATGTCGAGCAAGGCCACCCACGAGCTGCTCGAGATCGGCGTCTCGAGCCCCGAGCCCGTACCGACCAAGGGGCTGGGGATCGGAGAGGTCGGCTACCTCATCACGGGTGTGAAGGATGTCCGCCAGTCGAAGGTCGGTGACACCGTCACCAACCATCGCAAGCCCGCGGCGGTGCCCCTGTCGGGCTACACCGATCCGAAGCCCATGGTCTTCTCGGGCATCTATCCGATCGACGGCAGCGACTATGCCGATCTTCGCGAGGCCCTCGACAAGCTCAAGCTCTCCGACGCGTCGCTGCAGTATGAGCCGGAGACCTCGGTGGCGCTCGGATTCGGATTCCGCTGCGGCTTCCTGGGGCTCCTGCACCTCGAGATCATCACCGAGCGACTGTCGCGCGAGTTCGGCCTCGACCTCATCACGACGGCTCCGTCGGTGACGTACGAAGTGTCCACCGACACGGGCGAGACGGTCACGGTGACCAACCCCAGCGAGTATCCCGACGGGCGGGTGGCCTCGGTCTCCGAACCGGTCGTGAAGGTCGGCATCCTCCTTCCGAAGGACTATGTGGGCACCGTGATGGAGCTCTGCCAGTCGCGACGCGGCACTCTCCTGGGCATGGACTATCTCAGCGAAGACCGCGTCGAGCTCCGCTACAACATGCCCCTCGGCGAGATCGTCTTCGACTTCTTCGATCAGCTCAAGTCGCGGACGCAGGGCTACGCCAGCCTGGACTACGAACCGGCGGGCTCGCAGACGGCCGACCTCGTGAAGGTCGACATCCTCTTGCAGGGGGAGAAGGTCGATGCCTTCAGCTCGATCGTCCACCGCGAGAAGGCGTACTCCTACGGCACGATGATGACCGAACGGTTGCGGAAGCTGATTCCGCGCCAGCAGTTCGAGGTGCCCATCCAAGCCGCGATCGGCGCACGGATCATCGCGCGAGAGAACATCCGCGCGATCCGCAAGGACGTGCTGGCCAAGTGCTACGGCGGTGACATCACCCGCAAGCGCAAGCTCCTCGAGAAGCAGAAGGAGGGCAAGAAGCGCATGAAGATGGTCGGCCGGGTCGAGGTTCCGCAGGAGGCCTTCATCGCCGCTCTGTCCGGCGACGTCGAGGGCAAGGACAAGAAGTAGGCGATACGCAGCGAGGATAGGGTGGTCGAATGCGTCGCGGGAGCTTCCAGGAAGGCACGGTGGACTACGCCGCTGTCGGGGCCACCCAGGCCGCCGACCTGATGGGCTATCCGCCCGAGAAGAGCATCCCCGCCGAAGCGAGTTGGCGCATCGGCAGCGGCGAGGCGCGGTTCACGTCGTCGGCCGACACGCTGTTGTCGTGGGCGCCGTTGCGCGGAGCGGGCCTGCGGGTCAGCGATGTCCGCCCGGCGTCGGGACCCATGTACTCGGGGGTCAGTTTCGACGCCGAGGGGTCCCCGGTCGCCCCGAGCCGACTGGAGGCGGACCAGCGCTTCGACGCGGACGGCACGCCCTACGTCGGAGCCGGCACGACCATCCGCGTCCACGGCCGCGTCAAGGGCCTCCGGGCCGACGCGCAACTGCGGGTGATCTGGGTCACCGAGGAACCGCGACGCGTCGGATATGCCCTCGGAACAGTCGACGGATCCGTCGTTAGCGGTGAAGAGTCGTTCGCCGTGGACTGGCGGGACAACGACGAGGTGTGGTTCACGGTGCGCGCTTTCGACCGCCCCGTCGCTGCGGCCTATCGGGTCCTGCCCCCTCTCGTGCGTCGCCGTCGTCGCGAGCTGTTCCAGGGTTACCTGCGCGCGGTCTCGCCGCTGTTCGCTTCACCGAGCTGATGGGATCGGCACTCCCGCTCGGCGATCCCGCTCCGTCCGACGGCGCTCTGCCCGACGATCTGGTGATCGAGCCCGGCACACCTTTCAGCGTCTACCTGCACGTTCCGTTCTGCCGGGTCCGTTGCGGATACTGCGACTTCAACACGTACACGGCCACCGAGCTGCGCGGTGCGCGCCAGGACACCTACGCCGAGGAGGTCGGACGCGAGATCGATCTGTCCGTCGGCGTGCTGTCCGCGCGTGGGGCGCTCCGCCCCGCCTCGACGGTCTTCTTCGGCGGCGGCACCCCCACCCTCCTTCCCCCCGGCGACCTCGCACGGATGCTGGACGGCGTCCGATCCTCCTTCGGGCTCGCCCCGCAGGCCGAGATCACGGTCGAAGCCAACCCCGACACCCTCGATCAGTCGGTGGCCGATCGGCTCGCCGACGCGGGCGTCACGCGGGTCTCGATCGGCATGCAATCCGCCGTTGCCCACGTCCTGGCCGCGCTGGATCGCACGCACGATCCCGCCAACGTCGCCGCCGCCGTCAGCGCGGCGCGCTCGGCCGGTATCGCCGTGAGTCTGGATCTCATCTACGGAGCCCCGGGGGAGACCGAGGCCGATTGGCAACGATCGTTGGACACCGCGATCGCGTTGGCACCCGATCACATCTCCGCCTACGCACTCATCATCGAGGAGGGCACGAAGCTCGCGCGGCAGATCCGTCGCGGCGAGGTCACCGAACCCGAGGACGATCTGCAGGCGGCGATGTACGAGGCTGCCGACACGACTCTGGCCGAAGCGGGATACACCTGGTACGAGGTGTCGAACTGGGCACGTCGACCGGAGGACCGTTCACGGCACAATCTCGCCTATTGGCGGGGCGACGACTGGTGGGGATATGGCCCCGGTGCGCACAGCCACATCGCCGGGCTCCGGTGGTGGAACGTCAAGCATCCCGCCGCCTACGCGCAGCGCCTCGCCGCGGGAGAGTCACCGGCCGCCGGGCGCGAGCGCCCCGACCAGGCGTCTCGAGAGCTGGAGAGTGTTCTCCTGCGCACCCGCATCGCCGAGGGTTTCCCGATCGACGAGCTGGCAGCGCCGTCGCGTCCGGCCGTCGCGGGGCTCATCGCCGACGGCCTGGTCGAGGGGCCGGCGGCGGTGCGGGGGCGCATCGTGCTGACCCTGCGCGGTCGTCTGCTGGCCGACGCCGTCGTCCGCGCTCTCACGTCGTGAGCCCGACGACCGACGATCGGGGCTGCGCGCGCTAGAATTGGCACTCACGCATCGGGAGTGCCAGCGAGGAGGGGTCATGGTTTCAGAACGCGGTCTCCAGGTCCTCCGGGCCATCGTCCAGGACTACGTCGACACCCACGAGCCGGTGGGCAGCAAATCGATCGTGGATCGCCACCAGTTCGGTGTCTCGGCCGCGACGATCCGCAACGACATGGCGCTGCTGGAGGACGAGGAGCTCATCGTGGCCCCCCACACCTCCTCCGGTCGGGTTCCCACCGACAAGGGCTACCGGGTCTTCGTCGACCACCTCGCCGAGCTCCGTCCGCTCACGCCTGCCCAGCGGGCGGCCATCTCCTCCTTCCTGGACGGCACCGTCGATCTCGACGACCTTCTCGTTCGCACGGTCCGATCACTGACGCAGCTGACCGGACAGGTGGCGATCGTCCAGTATCCGTCGTTCGCTCGCGCCAACGTCTCCCACATCGAGTTCGTCCACCTGGGAGCGACGCGGATCGTCGTCATCGTCGTGACCGACACCGGTCGCGTGTCGCAGCGCCTCGCCTTCCTCGCCGAAGAGCTCGACGAGGCGGAGGTCGCCCGCGTCAAGGTCGCCATCGCCGACCTCGTCACCGGACGGAGCGTCCGCGACGGCACCCAGGCACTCGGCGAGTTCCTCTCGCAACCGGCGGGCGCCACTCGCATCGATCGCGCGGTGCGCACCGTCGCCGGGATCGTGGCGGAGGAGCTCGACGAGTTCCGTCAGGACCGGCTCGTCATGGCAGGCAGCGCGACGCTCGCGCGACGGGAATCGGATTTCCGGGGCAGCATCTACCCGCTCCTGGAGGCCATCGAGGAACAGGTGACGCTCCTGCGTCTCATGGGGGAGATGGTCGCCGACGAGCAGGGCCTTGCGGCGAGCATCGGGCGGGAGAACGAGCCCTTCGGACTTCCGGAAGCCTCCGTCATCGCGGGCGACTACGACGCGACCGGAACCCGCGCGCGGGTGGGCCTTCTCGGGCCGACGCGCATGGATTACCCCACCAACCTCGCGGCGGTCCGTGCCGTCGCACACTATCTGAGCCGGCTGTTGGACGAGGACGAGAAGTCCCGGTGACGCCGTCGATGGCAGACCGCGCCCTCAGCGGCGGGAAAGGTGATTGTGGCTGACCACTACGAGGTGCTCGGAGTGTCGCGCGAGGCGACGCCCGAAGAGATCAAGAAGGCGTACCGCCGACTGGCGCGCGAACTACACCCCGACGTCAACCCGGGCGAAGACGCGGCGGAGAAGTTCAAGCTCGTCACGCACGCGTACGACGTGCTGAGCGATCCCGAGCAGCGTCAGCGGTATGACCTCGGCGGAGACAACAGCCCCTTCGGCGGTGGCGCCGGCGGATTCGGCGGATTCGGCGACGTGTTCGAGGCGTTCTTCGGCGGCGGGGGAGCCCGGACCGGGCGCCCGCGGTCGCGCCGGGAGCGCGGTCAGGATGCGCTCGTGCGCGTGACCCTCGACCTCGGCGACGTCGTCTTCGGCGCCCACCGCGACGTGGAGGTCGACACCGCCGTGCTGTGCGAGACCTGTCAGGGATCGTGCTGCCAGCCCGGCACCCAGCCGGTCACGTGCGACATCTGCCACGGATCCGGCCAGGTCCAGCGGACGGTGCGGAGCCTCCTCGGCAACGTCGTCACCTCTCAGCCCTGCACGACCTGCCGGGGCTACGGCACCACGATTCCCTACCCGTGCGGAACGTGCGCCGGACAGGGACGCGTGCGCGCGCGCCGCACGGTGTCGGTCGACATCCCCGCGGGCGTCGAGTCGGGCCTCCGTCTGCAATTGCCCGGATCCGGCGAAGTCGGCCCTGCGGGAGGACCCAACGGCGACCTGTATCTGGAGGTCACCGTCACGCCCCACGACGTGTTCAGTCGCGAGGGCGACGACCTGCTGGCAACGCTCGAGGTGTCCATGCCCGACGCCATCCTCGGCACCACGACGACGATCGAGTCGCTGGATGGCCCCGTGGATCTGGAGATCAAGCCGGGCTCTCAGTCCGGCGAGATCCTGACGACTCGGGGACGGGGTATCACCCCGTTGCGCGGCGGCCAGCGCGGAGACCTCCGCGTCGGCATCCACGTCGTGACACCGACACGCCTGGACGCGCGGGAGCGTGCCCTCATCGAGGAGTTCGCCAAGAAGACCAAAGCGCCCGGGCCGCGGCTGGCGGAGTTCCACCAGGGCCTCTTCTCGAAGCTGCGCGACCGCTTCCGCAACGGCTGATTCATGGCTCTCCATTTCCTCCTCGACGACCGCGACCTCTCCACGGTCAGGACGGGCGACGTGGTGACGTTCGGGGGAGCCGAGGCACACCACGCCGCCACCGTGCGACGCGTTCGCACGGGCGAAGAGGTCACTCTCGGCGAGGGCACCGGCTCATGGGTCGAGGCAGTGGTCGAGTCGGCGGCCCCGCGTGAGGTCTCGGTCCGCGTCCGCTCGGTCCGCCACGAGCCACGCCCGTCTCCGCGGGTGACCTTGGTCCAGGCACTCGCCAAAGGCGACCGCGACGAGCTCGCCGTCCAGGCGGCGACCGAGCTCGGCGTCGATCGGATCATCCCGTGGCAGGCGGCCCGAAGCGTGTCGCGCTGGGATGCCGCCAAGCGCGATCGCGGCGTCGCACGGTGGCAGTCCATCGTCCGGGAAGCGGCCAAGCAGGCACACCGCGCGTGGGTGCCTCGTGTGGAGGCGCCTGTCTCGACGGTCGAGCTCCTGCCGCTCGCTCCCGCTGCACTGGTCCTCGAACCGACGGCGCAGACGCCGCTCAGCGCCGTCGTGCCCGCCGACGTGGACGACATCGTGCTGCTCGTGGGGCCCGAGGGCGGAATCGCGCCCGACGAGCTGGCGCGACTTTACGAGGCCGGGGCCACGCTCGTACGGCTCGGACCGACAGTCCTGCGCACGTCGACGGCCGGCCCCGCGGCCCTCGCCCTGCTGAACGGACGGCTCGGCCGCTGGTGAGCGTCCGCCTCGGGTCACGCCACCGCGGATAGACTCGTGAGCATGAGTGAGCCGTCGATCTTCACGCGCATCCTCGAGGGGGAGATCCCGTCGGAGATCATCGCCGAGACCGAGAACGCGTTCGCCATCCGTGACATCGCCCCGCAGGCACCCGTTCATCTCCTGGTGATCCCCAAGTCGGCGGAGTATCGCAACGTGGTGGAACTCGCGGCGGGCGATCCGGCGCTCCTCGCCGAGATCATCGGATTGGCGAACTCGCTCGCGAGAGAGCATGCCGGCGGCGACTTCCGTCTCGTCTTCAACACGGGGCCGGCCGCGGGGCAGACCGTCTTCCACGTTCACGCACACGTGTTGGCCGGCGACCTCGACGAAGGGAGCCTCGGTGGCTGACGCCCCCGAACCGACCGTCGCTCAGCTCCACGCCGACGGCGTCGCCATGGTGCAGCTGCTCGGCCCGCAGGATCGTCTCCTGCGCGTGGTCGAGCGTGAACACCCCGACGTGCTCGTGCATGTGCGGGGGAACGAGATCACCCTCTCCGGCGCCGCCGATGACGTGGCGGCCGCTCGCGCGCTGGTCGAAGAGCTCATCGCGATGGCGCGCGCAGGGCAAGGACTCGACCCCGCCGACGTCAGTGCCTCCAGCCGCATGATGCGAGCCGACACGGGGACGCGTCCGTCCGAGGTGCTCGGCGAGCCGATCCTCAGCTCGCGCGGTCGAGTCATCCGACCGAAGACGCTCGGGCAGAAGGCCTATGTCGACGCGATCGAGGAGAACACGATCGTCTTCGGCATCGGTCCGGCCGGTACCGGCAAGACCTACCTCGCCATGGCCAAGGCCGTGCAGGCCCTGCAGCGCAAAGAGGTCAGCCGGATCATCCTGAGCCGACCGGCGATCGAAGCGGGGGAGCGGCTCGGCTTCCTTCCCGGTAGCCTCACCGACAAGATCGATCCGTACCTGCGCCCGCTCTACGACGCACTCAACGAGATGCTCGACCCCGAACTGGTTCCCAAGCTCATGGCGTCGGGCACCATCGAGGTCGCGCCTCTCGCCTACATGCGCGGACGCACGCTCAACGACTCGTTCGTCGTGCTCGACGAGGCCCAGAACACGACGCCCGAGCAGATGAAGATGTTCCTGACCCGGCTCGGTTTCGGAACACGCATGGTCGTCACCGGCGACATCACCCAGATCGACCTCCCTCAGGGCGCATCGGGGCTCCGCCTGGTCACTCGCGTGCTCAAGGACATCGACGACATCCACTTCAGCTACCTCACGAGCGACGACGTGGTCCGTCACACCCTGGTGGGCCGGATCGTCGATGCGTACACCGAGTACGACGAGCAGCGCCTCGCCTCGCGCCGCGAACGCGAGGAAGCGGCAGAGTTCGCCAATCGGGCCGAGCGCCGCAAGGCGCCAGACCCCCGTGACCCGCGCCGCGCAAAGGGACCGCGCGACCATTTCCCCCCGCGAGGACGCTCATGACGATCGAGATCACCAACGAGTCCGGCGCCGCCGTCGACGAGACCGTCCTTCTCCGGCTGATGGAGAACAACCTCGCCGAGCTTCACGTCAGCCCCGACGCCGACGTCGCCATCCTCCTGGTCGACGAGGGCGCCATGGAAGCCCTCCACGTGCAGTGGATGGACGAACCCGGGCCGACGGATGTCCTGAGCTTCCCCATGGACGAGCTGCGCCCGGGTACGGAGGAACAGCCGACACCCGCGGGCCTCCTGGGAGACATCGTCCTGTGCCCGCAGGTCGCGGAGACGCAGGCCGAAGCGGCGGGGCACACGACGCTCGACGAGCTGATCCTGTTGACCACCCACGGTCTCCTCCATCTGCTGGGCTTCGACCATGCAGAGCCGGAGGAGGAGCGTGAGATGTTCGGGCTCCAACGCGAACTGATCGCCGCGTTCCACGCTTCCGAGCGTCGACGACGCGCATGACAGAGGCCCTGCTTCTCGTCGCCGCCGTCCTGTTGGTCGGCCTCGGCGGGCTCATGGCGGCACTCGACGCCGCCCTCGGCGTCACCTCGCGGCTCGATCTCGCCGAGCTCTCCCTGACCGGTCGCAACGGTCCGGTGCTCCAGCGCATCGCGGCCGACCCCGAAGCCCACGGCAATGCCGTGGTCTTCATCCGAATCCTGGCCGAGACCACCGCCGCCGTGCTCGTGACAGCGGCGTTCACCCTCCTGTTCGACAACATCTGGTGGGCGATGCTGGCCGCGGCGATCCTGATGAGCGCCGTGTCGTTCGTGCTCGTCGGGGCGAGCCCTCGAAGCTTCGGGCGCCAACACGCCAAGGGCATGCTGCGGGGCTTCGCTCCGATCGTCCGCGCCGCACGCATCGTCCTCGGGCCGCTCGCCCACCTCCTGGTCATCGTCGGCAACCGCGTGACGCCCGGAGTGGCGCGCGGCACCTCGTTCGCCTCCGAGGAGCAGCTGCTGAGCATGGTCGACGAGGCCGCCTCGCAAGACCTGATCGAGGAGGATGACCGAGACCTCATCCACTCGGTGTTCGAGTTCACCGACACGTTCGTGCGCGCGGTGATGGTGCCACGCACCGACATGGTGACCATGGACGCCGCCGCGACCACCCAGGAAGCGATGCAGCTCTTTCTCGACAAGGGCGTCTCACGCATTCCCGTCGCCGACGACGACGCCGACGACATCGTCGGCGTCGTATACCTAAAGGATCTCGTTCATTTCGCCGATCGCGAAGAGACCGCCTGGCGGGAGGCCCCCGTGAGCCGTATCGCCCGTCCGGCTGTCTTCGTCCCGGAGTCGATGAAGGCGGAGACCCTGCTCCAGCAGATGAAGCGTGACGCCGTGCACGTATGCCTCGTCGTGGACGAGTACGGGGGAGTCTCCGGTCTCGTGACGCTCGAGGACCTCATCGAAGAGCTCGTCGGCGAGATCGCCGATGAGTACGATCCGCGCTCGTCCGAAGTGGTCGATCTCGGCGACGGGCGCTACCGCGTCAGCACGCGGCTCGGGCTCGACGAGGTCGGCGAGCTGTTCGGCATCGACCTGGAAGACGAGGATGTCGACTCCATCGGCGGCCTGCTCGGCAAGCTGCTGGGGCGGGTTCCACTGCCCGGATCGACCGCGGAGCACGACGGTCTCCTCATCACCGGCGGAACCTCCCTCGGGCGAGGCCGGGGACTGGCCACCGTCTTCGTCGAGCGCAGCCCCGCCCTCGAGGCGCTTCAGAACGCCTCCGCGCGTGAGACCGGAGACACCGAACCCGCTCAGGAGGACTCGTGAGCACTCCATCCGCCCCGCCGTTCCGCTCGGGCTTCGTCACCTTTGTCGGGCGTCCGAACGTCGGAAAGTCGACGCTGACGAACGCACTCGTGGGCGAGAAGGTGGCCATCACCTCGGACAAGCCGCAGACGACGCGCCGGGCGATCCGGGGCATCCTCACGCGCCCGGCCGGACAGATCGTCATCGTCGACACCCCCGGTATCCACAAGCCCCGCACTCTCCTCGGGCAGCGGCTCAACGACCTCGTCGAGCAGGTCCTCGGCGACGTCGACGTGATCGGCTTCCTGGTGCCCGCCACGGAGAAGGTGGGGCCGGGCGATCGCCGCATCGCCGCCTCCCTCGACGGCTATCCGCGGGCCGCGAAAGTCGCGATCGTCACGAAGGTCGACGCGGCGGGCCGCGATGACGTGGCCGAGCGTCTCATGGAGGTGGACAGCCTGCGCGAGGACTGGGCAGCCGTCATCCCCCTCTCCGCCGTCACCGACGTCCAGTTGGATGTGCTCGCCGACGAGATCCTGCGACTCTTGCCGGAGGGACCCGCCCTCTACCCGGACGACGTCGTGACCGACGAGTCGCTCGAGGACCGCATCGCCGAGATCATCCGCGAAGCGGCGCTGGAAGGTGTCCGCGACGAGTTGCCCCACTCGATCGCGGTGACGATCGAGGAGATCTCTCGGCGTGAGGAGGGGGAGCTCACCGACGTGTTCGCCAACGTCGTCGTCGAGCGCGACAGCCAAAAAGCCATCATCATCGGTCACCGAGGGTCCCGACTCCGA
Organism: Microbacterium sp.; assembly: GCA_048594675.1. Lineage (GTDB taxonomy): Bacteria > Actinomycetota > Actinomycetes > Actinomycetales > Microbacteriaceae > Microbacterium. The sequence continues at coordinate 44,743 of JBMDWQ010000022.1, forward strand.
GACGTGGGCGCGCGCGCGCGAGCGCAGATCGAGCCGCTCGTCGGAACCAGGGTCTTCCTCAAGCTCCACGTGCGGGTGGCCAAGGAGTGGCAGCGCGACCCGAAGCACCTGGGCCGGCTGGGCTTCTGACATGGACCGCCAGTGGATCGCCCATCGGCCGGGAGGCCCCGAGACGTGGGCCTTCGACACGGTGGATACGGCTCCGCCCGCGACCGACGAGGTGACGATCCGCGTGCGCGCGGCCGGCGTCAACCCCGCCGACGTCAAGCACGTCCAGCACCCGCGTCCCGGGCTGAGCTTCCCCGTGCCGATCGGGTACGAGGTCTCCGGGGAGCTCGTCGCCGTCGGAGACGGCGCCGTCCTCGCTTCGGGGGAGCGCGCCACCGTGGGCGACGAGGTCATCGCCTTCCGCGTGCAGGGCGGCTACGCCACGCAGATCACGGTGCCGTCGCAGAAGGTCCTGCGAAAACCCGGCAACCTCTCGCACGCCGAGGCTGCCAATCTCCTCCTCGCCGGCACGACCGCCGCGGAGATGCTCGCCGTCGTCGAGGCGTCCCGCGGCGAGACGATCCTCCTGCACGGGGCATCCGGAGCAGTCGGAGTCGCCGTCATCCAGCTGGCGCGCCGGGAGGGTCTTCGGGTCATCGGCACCGCCTCTCCCACCTCCTTCGACCGGGTGACACGCTTCGGCGCAGAAGCGGTGGCCTACGGGGACGGTCTCCTGCGGCGCCTTCATGAGCTCGTCGGAGAGACGCCGTTCGCCGCCGCTCTGGACGCCGTGGGCACCGACGAGGCCCTCGATGTCTCCGAAGCGCTCGTCCACGACCGTCGACGCATCGTCACCATCGCAGCGCCCGAACGGGCGCGCGCCGACGGGTTGCAGTGGATCGCGGGCGCCCTGCCGGACAGCGCACGGTTCCGTGACGCCGAGCGCGGCCGCCTCGTCGACCTCGCCGCCGCCGGTGAGCTCATCGTCCCCGTCGCGCGGACCTACCCACTCGCCGCGGCGCCCGACGCCCTCCGCGAGCTCGCAGCCGGCCACCCCGGCGGCAAGCTCGCACTCCTGACCTGAGGGTCACGCAGATCCCTCCGAGGCGTGCTCACCCTCCTCGGAGATCCCGGCTGCTCACGGGGCACTGAGTTCTTGGAGCGCCGAGCGCACGACGACTTTCCTCGGCCCGAACTCGCCATCAGCCGCGTCCTGCCACGTACCGTCGTCCCAGACGACGTCCACCCATACCCACCCGTCCCGCTCCTCTGCGGCGAGGAAGGACTCTTTCACGAAGCCGCTCACCTCGCGGGAGATCGTCTCCGCCTCGGCGGCCGTCGCCTCGCCGCGCGCGCCTCCGGTGGGGTCGACCGGAGGGAGGGGGTCGTACAGTGCGAGCATCACGGGAGGCTGGGTGACGGTCAGACCGACGCCGTCATACGTGCCCTGCACCGCATAGGCGCCCCACGTGGTGCCCGCAGCCGTCGTGCTTCCATCGACGCCCTCCCACGTCCAGCCCGTCAGCGGGATCCCCTCGCACTGCGGGGGAGCGGATTCCCGGACCGCACCGAGGCACAGCGAAACCGTCGATCCATCGTCGAGGACCGTCCCTTGCGCACGCACCTCCTCCTGCGGGAGCCCGGGCTGCGCGTCGCTCCACCCCACATCGGGCTCCGGTGCGGCCGATGAGGCGGGAGCCGCACACGCCGCGAGCGGCAGGACGACCAGGGCGAGAGTGGCGACGACGACGGCTCCGCGACGATTCATACCCCCGAAGTGTCGCCGTCGCGCGGATCGTCTCACACGGTCGTCTCCGGCAGGCCTCGCTGCGTGGGGGCCGGGCAGCGGCGAGCGATCGGGTGTAGGGTGACTCTCATGCGCGCGGGCGTTCTCCTTCTTCTTAGCCGCCGCGACGAGACCTCGTAACAGGGCCCTCCTCGTCGCGGAGATCGTCGTCGGCCCGTTTCCTCCGCGAAGAGAAGAAGCGACACCATCATGCAGAACAATCAGCAACCGTCGACCATGCCGATCTCGAAGTATCGGCCTTTCCACGAGCAGATCCGCGTAGACCTGCCTGATCGCACGTGGCCCGACAAGCGCATCGAGAAGGCCCCGCGCTGGTGCGCGGTCGACCTGCGCGACGGCAATCAGGCGTTGATCGACCCGATGAGTCCCGAGCGCAAGCGGATCATGTTCGAGCTGCTCGTGCAGATGGGATACAAGGAAATCGAGGTCGGCTTCCCGAGCGCGAGCCAAACCGACTTCGACTTCGTCCGTCAACTCATCGAAGAAGACCTCATCCCCGCCGACGTGACCATTCAGGTGCTCACCCAGGCGCGCGAGCACTTGATCGAGCGCACGTACGAAGCGATCGCGGGAGCGCGGCAGGCGATCGTGCATCTCTACAACTCGACGAGCGTGCTGCAGCGCGAAGTGGTCTTCCGCACCGATCGTCAGGGCATCATCGACATCGCGCTGGAGGGCGCCCGCCTCTGCCGGAAGTTCGAGACCCGCATCCCTGAGACGAAGGTCTATTACGAGTACTCGCCGGAGTCTTACACCGGTACCGAGCTCGAGTTCGCGGTCGATGTGTGCAACCAGGTGCTCGACGTCTTCGAGCCGACGCCGGATCGGAAGGTCATCATCAACCTTCCGGCCACGGTCGAGATGGCCACCCCCAACGTCTATGCCGACTCCATAGAGTGGATGAGTCGGCACCTCCATCACCGCGAGAATGTGATCCTTTCCCTGCACCCGCACAACGACCGCGGGACGGCCATCGCGGCGGCAGAGCTCGGATACCTCGCAGGTGCCGACCGGATCGAAGGATGCCTCTTCGGCAACGGGGAGCGCACCGGAAACGTCGACCTGGTGGCGCTCGGCATCAACATGTTCACCCAGGGGATCGATCCGCAGATCGACTTCAGCGACATCGACCACGTGAAGCGGACGGCCGAGTACTGCAACCAGCTTCCCGTCCATGAGCGCAGCCCTTGGGCCGGCGACCTGGTCTTCACCGCGTTCAGCGGCTCGCACCAGGACGCGATCAAGAAGGGCTTCGAAGCCATGGCGGCGCGCGCGACAGAGACCGGTGGCTCCGTCGACGACATCGAGTGGGCCGTTCCGTATCTGCCCGTCGATCCCAAGGACCTCGGCCGCTCGTATGAAGCGGTGATCCGGGTCAACTCGCAATCCGGCAAGGGCGGCGTCGCCTACCTGCTCAAGAGCGACCACTCCCTCGACCTGCCGCGAAAGCTGCAGATCGAGTTCTCCGGTGTGGTGCAGGCCAAGACCGACGCCGAAGGCGGTGAGGTCTCCAGCCGCCAGATCTGGGACATCTTCACCGACGAGTATCTCCCCGCCTCCGACGACGAGGCGAAGTGGGGGCGGTTCGAGCTGCTGTCCACCCGGACCGAGAGCGACATGTCCGGCGAGGTCACGCTGGAGGTCACCCTCCGCGACGGCGATGAGGAGATTGGCACCTCCGGAGTGGGTAACGGCCCGGTCTCGGCCTTCCTCGAGGTGGTCCGCGCCCAGGGCTTCGACATCACGCTGTACGACTATGTCGAGCACACCTTGAGCGCCGGCGGCGACGCACAGGCAGCCGCGTACGTCGAGCTGCAGGTCGATGGCGAGCGTCTGTGGGGCGTGGGGATCGACGGCGACATCTCGACGGCGTCGTTGAAGGCGATCGTGTCGGCGGTCAACCGCGCGATCCGCACGCGCACGCCGTCCGGCGTTCTCAGCGCTGTCTGAGATCCCATCCACGGCTGCAAGGCACGCCTGCAGCCGGTCACGACCTGATGATCGGGATCGCCGAGGTCTCCAGCGCCACCTTGCGGCGGTGGAGCGCCCGCTGCTCGGGGAGTGAGATATCGAAGAGCACCGCCAAGAGGCGGATCACCGTGGTCACCGCCACGCACGTCACCGCCGCCGCCACGAGCGGCGCACCCAGCGCGTGAGTGGCCGCCAGGACGGCACAACCGACACCGGCGGCCACCGCGTACAGCGATCCCACGTGCATGATCGCGACGGGGAGCCCCATGAACACGTCGCGGAGGATTCCGCCGCCGACGGCCGCGCACACCCCGACGAAGACCGCGGGAACCGCCGGAAGGCCGATCGCGAGCGCCTTGGCCGTGCCGAAGGCGCCGAAAAGCCCGATCACGAGCGCGTCGAGCGCGACGATCACGGCGTTCAGACGCTGGAAGACATTGGCGAGCAGCATCCCGATCAACGACGCAGCACCGGCGGTGATGAGATACCAGTTGCTCTGCATCGTCGCCAGTTCGACGTTCAGCAGCAGGTCTCGGATGAGGCCCCCACCCATCCCCATGACGATGCCGATGATCGTCACCCCCAACAGGTCGAGACGGCGCTGACCCACGAATCCGGAGGCGAAAAGGGCCCCCTGCACACCACCGAGACCCACGGCGAGGAGGTCGGCCCAGAGGGGGATCACGAAGAGCGGCTCTGTCACGCCTCTATTGTCCCCGGTCGCCCGAATAATCGTGGGGTGCGAGAGAATCGATAGATGCCGACATACCGCGACGAGGTCGTGGTCCTGCGCACCCACAAACTCGGTGAGGCGGACCGGATCCTCACCCTTCTCAGTCGCCGACACGGCAAGGTCCGCGCCGTGGCGAAGGGCGTTCGGCGCACGTCCTCGCGCTTCGGCGCCCGGCTGGAGCCGTTCATGGTCGCCGATGTGCAGCTGTACCGCGGCCGCAACCTCGACGTCGTGCAGCAGGCCTCGTCGATCGGCGCGTACGGCGCCGAGATCGCGGCGCATTACGACCGCTACACGGCCGCCCACGCGATGGTGGAGGCGGCGGACCGGCTCAACGAAGCCGAGGCCACGGCGCAGCAGTATCTGCTCCTCGTCGGGGGCCTTCGTGCCCTGGCCCGCGGCGAGCATGCGCCGCGATCGGTGCTGGACTCGTACCTTTTGCGCGTCATGGCTCTCTCCGGCTGGGCACCGGCGCTCGGCGAGTGCGCACGATGCTCCGCTGCGGGACCCCAGGAGTGGTTCGTCGCGCAACTGGGGGGCACCGTCTGCGACTCGTGCGCGCCGACGGGCGCCGCGCGACTCCGCCCCGAGACGAGCTCCCTCCTGCGCGCGCTGATGGCAGGGGAGTGGGACCTCGTCGACGCCGCGAGCGAGGGTGCCACGGCCGCCGCGTCGGGACTCATCGCCGCCTACGCGCAGTGGCACCTCGAGCGGGGGATCCGCTCCCTCTCCCACATGGAACAGCACCGATGACGCCCAAGCCCTACACCCACCGCGATGCCGTCCCGTATCGGCCCCTCGACTGGACCGGCCACTACCCGCCCGACTTTCGCCCGGGGAGCGTCCCCGGACACGTCGCGATCGTCATGGACGGCAACGGCCGATGGGCCAATCGACGCGGCCTGACGCGGATCGAGGGGCATCGCGCGGGCGAGGAGGTGCTTCTCGACGTCGTCGCCGGCGCGGTCCAGGCGGGCGTCCGTCACTTGAGCGTCTATGCCTTCTCGACCGAGAACTGGAACCGCTCGCCGGACGAGGTGCGGTTCCTCATGGGCTACAACCGCGATGTGCTCCATCGTCGCCGCGACCAGCTCAACGAATGGGGAGTGCGCGTGCGATGGGCGGGACGCAAGCCGCGGCTGTGGGGATCGGTCATCAAGGAGCTGCAGTTCGCCGAGCAGCTGACGGCGGGCAACGACGTCCTCACCCTCACGATGTGCGTCAACTACGGCGGCCGCGTCGAGCTCGTCGACGCGATGCGCGCCATCGCCGCCGAGGTCTCCACCGGGCGCCTGGCACCGCGCGCCATCACCGAGAAGACCATCCGCCGGCACCTGTACGTCCCCGACATGCCCGATGTCGACCTGTTCATCCGGTCGTCGGGCGAGCAGCGGACGTCGAACTTCCTGCTCTGGGAGTCCGCCTACGCGGAGATGGTCTTCCTCGACCGGTTGTGGCCGGACTTCTCCCGCGCCGACCTGTGGGATGCGATCGCGACCTACGCGCATCGTGACCGGCGCTTCGGCGGGGCCGTCGACCGACCGACCGCGGCGGACGACGCCGAAGCCTGACTTCCGCGGGTCGGGAATAGTCCGCCGTCGCGGAACGGTTGTCTCCACCGTGACGGATGCCATCAAGATCGACGTGTGGAGCGACATCGCCTGCCCCTGGTGCTACATCGGCAAGCGCAACCTCGAGAAGGGGATCGCCGCGACGGCGGGTGACCAGGACGCCCCGCGCGTCGAGGTCACCTTCCATTCCTATGAGCTCTCTCCCGACACTCCCGTGGACTTCGAGGGTGATGAGATCGACTTCCTCGCAGGCCACAAGGGCATGCCGCGCGAGCAGGTCGTCCAGATGCTCGATCGCGTCACCGGCGTCGCGGCCGACGCCGGCTTGGAGTACCGGTTCGATCTGCTGCAGCACACGAACACGGTGAAAGCCCACGAACTGCTCCACTACGCCAAGGAACAGGGCCGACAGCACGAGGTCGCCGAGCGGCTGATGTCCGCGTACTTCACCGAGGGGCGCCACGTCGGCCGGGTCGACGACCTGGTCGACCTCGCGGCCGAGGTCGGTTTGGACCGCGACGACGTGCGCGCCGCTCTGGAGTCCGGTCGATACCTCGATGCCGTCCGCGCCGACCAGGCCCAAGCCCAGGCGTACGGCATCCAGGGCGTGCCGTTCTTCGTCATCGACGGACGGTACGGCGTCAGCGGCGCCCAGCCCGCCGAGGCCTTCGCACAGATCGCGCGCCAGGTCTGGGACGAGCGGAAGGCCTCGCCGACCACCGCCGCCTGATCAGGCCGAGAGGCTCGACTCGATCGCGGCGACGATCTCGGGGGCATCGGGCTTGGTCTGCGGACGGAACCGGTGCACCTCGCCGGAGGGTGTCAGCAGGAACTTCTCGAAGTTCCACATCACGGGCCCCTTTGCGCCCTCGTGGTTGCGGGCCTTCTTGAGAGCCTTGTACAGGGGCGCGGCGTGCGAGCCGTTGACACGGATCTTGTCCATGATCGGGAAGCTCACGCCCCACGTCACAGCGCAGTAGTCGAGGATCTCCTCCATCGACCCGGGCTCCTGACCCATGAACTGGTTGCAGGGGAAGCCGATCACCCGGAGTCCGCGATCGCCGTACTCACGCTGCAGCTGTTCCAGTTGTTCGTACTGGGGAGTCAGCCCGCATTTCGAGGCGACGTTGACGATGAGAACCGGACCGTCACCGAAGTCGGCGAGCGTCTTCTCGGCCCCTTCTGCGTCCTGGAACGGAATCGAACGGATCTCCACAGGTGAGCTATCGGCCATATCGACCACGATATGCCTGCCGAGCTGCCGGAGGAGCCTCGCTGTCTGGGAGAATGTCAAGGATGTCCACCACTGTCACTTCGCCCGCCCCCCTGCGTATCGGGCCCATCGCCCTCGACGCGCCGGTGGTGCTGGCACCGATGGCGGGTATCACCAACACCGCATTCCGCCGACTGTGCCGCGAGTACGGGGCTGGCCTCTACGTCAGCGAGATGATCACGACCCGCGCCTTGGTCGAGCGCAACGCGACGACGATGCGACTCATCCGGCATCACGAGTCCGAGACGCCGCGATCGATCCAGCTCTACGGCGTCGATCCGGCCACCGTGGAGGCGGCCGTCCGCATCATCGTCGCCGAGGACCACGCCGACCACATCGACCTGAACTTCGGCTGCCCAGTGCCCAAGGTCACCCGCAAGGGCGGCGGGGCGGCACTGCCCTGGAAGCTCGGCCTCTTCCGCGACATCGTCACACGGGCTGCGCGCGCGGCGGGGGACATCCCCCTGACGGTGAAGATGCGCAAGGGCATCGACAGCGATCACCTCACCTACCTCGACGCCGGCCGGATCGCCGAAGACGCTGGGGTCGCGGCCGTCGCCCTTCACGCGCGCACCGCGGCGGAGTTCTACTCGGGCCACGCCGACTGGGACGCGATCGCGCAGCTGAAGCAGGTGGTCACGAGCGTGCCGGTGCTCGGCAACGGCGACATCTGGTCTGCCGACGACGCCGCCCGCATGATGGCCGAGACCGGATGCGACGGTGTGGTCGTGGGCCGCGGCTGCCTCGGCCGGCCCTGGTTGTTCGGCGATCTCGCTCGTGCGCTCGGCGGTCCGCACGCGGCGGCAGGAGATCCCGTCGACGCGACGCTGGGTTTCGTCTGCCGGGCCTTCCGCCGACACGCAGAGCTGCTCGTGGAGTTCTTCGAGGGCGAAGACCGCGGCTGTCGCGACATCCGAAAGCACGTTGCGTGGTATTTCAAGGGCTATCCGGTCGGGGGCGACATCCGCGCGCGTCTGGCGACCGTGTCGTCCCTGGCGGAGATCGACGAGATCCTCGCCGAGCTCGACGGCGACGCCCCTTATCCGGGGGCGGCGGCCGAGGGGCAGCGCGGCCGGGCCGGCACGCCCAAGCGACCGGCACTGCCCGACCGCTGGCTGGAGTCGCGAGATCTCGACGCGGACGAGTCCAGCGCGATTGCCGACGCCGAGTTGGAGCACAGCGGTGGCTGAGGCGATGGTGCACGTCGGCACCGGCGGGAGCGTGGGCGTCTCCTCCGGCCGCCCCGCCGGATACGACGATCACGACGCGGAGCGCTTCCACCCCGAGACCCACCGATCGCAGCGGGACAGTTTCGCCCGTGACCGGGCGCGCGTGCTGCATTCGGCCGCGTTGCGTCGACTCGCGTCCAAGACACAGGTCCTGAGCCCGGCCAGCCCCGCCGACTTCGCGCGTAATCGACTGACTCACTCTCTCGAGGTGGCCCAGGTCGGGCGCGAGCTCGCCGTCGCCCTGGAACTGTCGCCCGACGTCGTGGACACCGCGTGCCTCAGCCACGACATCGGTCACCCGCCGTTCGGTCACAACGGCGAACGGGCGCTCAACGAGTGGGCACACGACATCGGCGGCTTCGAGGGGAACGCCCAGACCCTGCGCATCCTCAGCAGACTGGAGCCGAAGGTCTTGGGCGCAGACGGCGAGAGCTACGGCCTGAACCTCACCCGCGCGAGCCTCGACGCCTCCTGCAAATACCCGTGGACGGCCGCCCACGCGGTGCCCGATCCCGGCGGACGGCAGAAGTTCGGCGTCTACCCCGAAGACGAGGGTGTCTTCCACTGGATGCGGGCCCATGCTCCGGGACGGGTGCGCTGCATCGAAGCGGAGGTCATGGACCTCTCCGACGACATCGCGTACTCGGTGCACGATCTCGAGGACGCCATCCTCAACGGATACCTCGACCCACGCCGACTCGCCGATCCGCGAGAGCGAGAGGCTCTCCTGACCGCCATCCAGTCCTGGGTGGGGTACGGCTACACCCGCGACGAACTGGCCGACGCGCTCTACCGCCTCACCCGGCTCCCCGAGTGGCTGAGCGAGTTCGACGGCTCGCGAGGTGCTGTGGCCCGGCTGAAGAACCTCACCTCAGACCTGATCGGCCGCTTCGCCCGGGCTGCGACGGCAGCCACACGTGAGCACTTCGAGTCTCCCGTGCTCACTCGCTATCGAGGAAGGGTCGTCGTCCCTCGCGTGATCGAGGTCGAGATGGCGGTGCTCAAGGGAGTCCTCGGGGCTTTCGTCGTGTCGATCGACGGCCGAAAGGGGCTCTACAAGGAGCAGCGCCGTGTGCTCAAGCGCCTCGCGACGGCGCTCTGGGAGCACCCCGACCAGCTCGACACCATCCACGCGGGTGAGTTCGCGCAGGTCGACGACGATGCGGCCAAGCGGCGAGTGGTCGTCGACCAGGTCGCCACGCTCACCGACCGTTTCGCCATCGAGTGGCACTCGCGTCTGATCGGCCCCGTCGATCTGCGGGAGCTCGGCCTCGTCTCGGGCGACGGACGCGCCACGATCTCGCACGCGTTCGCTCTTCCCGAGCCCCTCGAAGGGCTCTGATCGTGGCACGCATCCGGCAGGCCGACGTCGACGAGGTCAAAGCGCGTACCAACATCGCCGACATCATCGGTGAGCGGGTGGCCCTGAAATCGGCCGGCGTGGGCTCGCTCAAGGGCCTCTGTCCTTTTCACGACGAGAAGAGCCCGAGCTTCAATGTCCGCCCCCAAGTGGGGTACTACCACTGCTTCGGGTGCGGCGAGTCCGGTGATGTCTACTCCTTCCTGCGCGCGATCGATCATCTGAGCTTCACCGAGGCCGTCGAGAAGCTCGCCGCCCGCTTGGGGTTCACGCTTCATTACGAAGACGGCGGTCCTGCCCCCGAGACCAGCGGACGCACGCGCCTGTACGCCGTCAACACCGCTGCCGCCGAGTGGTTCCGGGCGCAGCTGGCCTCGCCCGAGGCAGAGACCGCGCGGCGGTTCCTGGGGGAGCGGGGCTTCGACGCCGGCGCCGCCGCGCACTTCGGGATCGGGTACGCGCCCCGCGGGTGGGACGGAGCACGGGGCGCCCTGCGCGCGCAGGGCTTCACCGACGAAGAGCTGTCCGCGGCGGGAGTCGTCTCGCAGGGTCAGCGCGGCGTCTACGACCGGTTCCGGGGCCGGCTCATCTGGCCCATCCGCGACATCACGGGTCAGACCATCGGATTCGGCGCGCGACGCCTCTACGACGACGATCAGGGACCCAAGTATCTGAACACCCCCGAGACGCTGATCTACAAGAAGGCTCAGGTCCTCTACGGCCTCGACATCGCGAAGAAGGCGATCAGCCGGGACCACCGCGTCGTGGTCGTGGAGGGCTACACCGACGTCATGGCGTGCCACCTCGCCGGCGTGACGACGGCGATCGCGACGTGCGGCACGGCCTTCGGGTCCGACCACATGAGCGTGGTGGGCCGGGTCGTGGGAGGCGATGCGTCGGGGGAGATCATCTTCACGTTCGATCCCGATGCCGCTGGCCAGAAGGCCGCCGTGCGGGCGTTCGCCGAGGCACGTGGATCGTCGTTGCGCAGCTATGTGGCTGTCGGCCCCGAGGGCCTCGACCCGTGCGACCTGCGTCTGGAACGAGGCGATGCCGCGGTCCGCTCGATGGTCGACCTCAAGTCGCCGCTCTTCGAGTTCGTGATCGACCGGCGCATCGGTGAGCACGATCTCGAGTCCGTCGAGGGGCGTCTGGCGGCGCTGCGGGCCACCGCGCCGATCGTGGCCGAGATCCGGGACGGCGGCGTGCGCAGCCGATACGAACACCTCCTCTCCAAGCGGTTGGGCGAGGAACTCGCCGAAGTGCATCGTGCCGTGCTGCGCGCCGCTCAGCGCGGGGGCGAGGCAAAGCCCGGCCCCGAGACCGGAACGGGTTCGCGCAGCCCGGCCTCTAACTGGGCGTCGGGGCCGGGGGCGGGGCCGGGGCCGATGGAGGGTGCGGCAGAGCCGGCAGCATCGGCCACCCGGGTGACGCTCACGTCCTTGCCGCGGACAGCCGATGTCGCCCTGGAACGAGACGCGCTGATGGGCGTCCTCCAGTACGGGCACGCGATCGATGCCGCCGAGGTCGACGCCGCACTGAGCCTTCCCCTCCAGCATCCGGCGCTCGATGCGGTGCGTCAGGCCATCGTCACCCGGCTCGCCCAAGACGATCGCACGCGTGCGGGATGGGCCTCGGACGCCGTCGAGTCCGTGCGTGAGCCCTACCGTTCGCTCGCCGTGGAACTGCTCACGGCCGCGTTCCCCGCACTCACCGAGACCGAGGCGGCCGCCTCCGCTCTGGCCATGTGCCGACGACTGCGCATCCGTGCGATCGATGCCCGCAAACGCGCGCTGCTGTCGGCCATCCAGCGTGTTGCTCCCGACTCCGAAGAGGGGCGCACGGTGCGCATGACCCTCCGGGAGCTCGACGGGCAGCGACGGGCCCTCGCGGAGCTCCAGTAGCCCCATCCGCCGAGACGAGGCAGGATGGGTCGCATGCCACGCAGACCCGACGATGGTGCCACCGTCCGCGCGAGTGACCTGTCCATCGGGCGGGGAAGTGGCGAGCGTGTCGTCGATGGCGTGACCTTCACTCTCTCGGCAGGGGGCGCTCTGGCCATCATGGGGCCCACGGGCTCCGGCAAATCGACCCTCGCGGCCCTGCTCGCCGGAGCCGACGACGAGCTTCGAGTCCTCGGAGGCGACGCGTCCGTCGCGGGCCTCTCGGTGCGCAAGGCCGGCCGCACGCGCCGGATGCGAACGTATCTGACCGGATACATGGCGCAGGCCGCGGGAGCAACGCTCCCTCCCCGCCTGACGGTGTCGGAGGTGATCGCCGCGCCGATCACGTCTCGCGATCGACGCGTGAACTCCCGCGCCCTGGCGGTCCGCGTCGCGTCGCTGCTCGACGAGTTGGAGCTGCCGCTCGGAGCAGCGGGGAAGTACCCCTCTGAGCTCAGCGCAGGTATGCGGCAGCGCGTCGCGCTCGCTCGAGCGCTCGTCCTCGATCCTCGCGTCTTCGTCGGCGATGAGCCCTTCGGCAACCTGGACGTCGAGGTACGTGTCGCCGCCCGTGACGCCCTCCTTCGTCGACGGGCAGATTACGGGATGTCCTCAATCGTGGTGATGAACGACACCGAGTCGATCTCCGAGCTCGGCGCCGACGTGCTCGTCCTGAAGGCGGGTCACGTCGTCGGCTACGGCCCGGGCGTGGACGGCCTGCTCTGGACTCCAGACGGGACCACACCGCTCGCCTCATGACGACGCGCCCGTGCCGCACGGTGTCATCGAGAGCCCGCGAGCTTTGCTACGATAGTCGGGTTGCCCACCGCGAGGCGGGCTGATCCTCGGTAGCTCAATTGGCAGAGCAATCGGCTGTTAACCGATAGGTTCTTGGTTCGAGTCCAAGCCGGGGAGCCAAACGGCTTCGAGCTCCACCTCGAGGCCGTTTCTCTTTGCCTCGACGACGCCGGGAGCCTCCGCATAGATCTCCCCTCCACTGCACCACGGCGTCGTTGTGGTGACCCCTCGCGGCAGGAGCGCTAGCGTGAGGTCATGGCTTCGATTCGCTGGCGAAGGATAGGGATCGTCGCTGTGCTTATCGGTGGTCTGGGACTGTGTCTGACCGCCACGGCCCTTCGATGGTCCATCTGGGTTCTCCCCGCAGTGATCGGAGTTGGGCTGCTTCTCATCGCGGCACTCTCTGTTTCCACACCTCATCGCACGGGCACGCCCGAGCTCTACGCCTCGGATGAGTACTCCGACGCCCAACTGGGGCGCGGTCGACCCACTCACCCCTACCAGGATCCAGAGGCAGCATCGCAGATCGGCGCGGCGCTGCCAGCTGATCCGCTGCGGCTACCGGACACACCATTCAGCAAGACCTGAGAGGCGACCTTTCGGTCGTCCCTTCATAGCTCCGCGTGTCGCCCGAGATCTTCCTGTGGGAAGAGTGACACGACGCGCGCGTATCAGCCGACTGTTTCCTCCTCCGCGCCTCCCGCCGCCTTCTGCACCTCGCGGAAACGATCAGCCGGCGCAAGCGAAGACAGCTCGTGCGCGGTGGCGTCGGGCGAAGTCGACTCGAGCAGCCGGATGACGTCTTCCCGGCCCAGGCCCCACAGGCTCTGCGCGGCGTTCGACAGGTCCTCCGGCGACACGTTGGCACCGGTCTCATCGAGCAGCACTTCCCCTTGCCCCACCACCCCGCGGTCGAAGGGCAACACCGATGTGATCGCGAGCGCTTGCCAGGCCGGATCGAACGCGTCATCGTGAACGAGCGGAACAACGTACTCCCGCCCCACCTCCATGCGTGACGCCTCTGCGAAGACGAGCAACCGATCCTTCTCACCGGCGCTGACGACCCATGCGTTCGGAGATACCGTGATCTGCGCATCGGGCGCCAAACCTCGCAGCCCGGTCCAGAGGGTGTCGACGATCTCAAGATCGACGTAGCGCAGTTCCAGTCCCTCCCCGGCGCGCTCCTCGTCACTCGTCATCTCTCCGCGCGACTCCTTGCGCACGCGAACAACAACCACTGCGTCGGCATAACTGACCCAATCCGTGAGTGTCTCCGAGGGAAGGGCATCCAGTCCCTCCGAGACCACTGTCTCGTAACCCGCCAAAGAGGAAGGAGACGGTGCTGACTCGGATGTCCTCTCTACGGGCGAGACCCCCGCGCAGCCGGACAGTACAACGAGGATGACGGCGGCGGCCGCCACCGAGCTGAGTCTTGCGCGAGTGTTCATGTCAGTAGGTGTCCTTCATGTTCGGCACGGGCGCCGCGGACGGAACTGTGAACGCGTCAGGCCTCCAGGTCGTCCACTCCCGGCATCCACGAGAGCCCCGGACGCCCCCACCCACGCTTCCGCGCGATCTTCTGCATGGTCTTCGCGTCGGAGCCGCTCAAGCGGTCGATATAGAGCACGCCGTCGAGGTGGTCGAACTCGTGCTGCATGATGCGTGCGCGCCAGCCGTCGACCTCGATACGGACCGGAGCGCCGTCGAGGTCGATACCGGTGACGAGCACGGCGTCGGAGCGGCGGAGAGGGAATCGCTCGCCGGGCACGGACAGACACCCCTCGGACTCCTCGTCAGGGTCCGGGTCCCCGGGCTCCGGAGGACGCATCCACAGCTCCGGATTCAGGATGACACCGCGCCACGGCGCACCCTCGTCGTCCTCGTAGCTGTACGTGTAGATGCGGAGGCCGACGCCGACCTGCGGCGCCGCGAGACCTACCCCGGGAGCCGCATCCATCGTCTCGAACATGTCGGCCACGAGCCGACGCACCTCGTCGTCGACCTCGCCGACGGGACTGGCGGGAGCATGCAGGACGGGATCGCCCATGATGCGAATCGGGAGAACAGCCACGTCCTCAGCCTATCCAGGCGCGCTGCCGTTAGTGTCGAGGGGTGGGAATCGCGGAGCTTGCCATCGATGACCTCACCGAGGAACTCGTGGGGGTCTTTCGCGACCCCGGGATCCTCATCGGCATCCCCCTCGCCCTCCTCGGTGCCGTGTTCATGTCGTTCGGCGCCCAGTACCAGCACCGCGGCGTGCAGAAGGTCGAGCGCCTGACGAAGGTCGATGGTGGGGCCGGTCTGACCGGTGGACAGCTCCTCAATCTCCTGCGCCGGCCGTCGTGGGTGGTCGGCACCCTCATGCTGGGCCTCGCCATCGTCTGCCAGCTCGCGGCGCTCACCTACGCCCCCCTCATCCTGGTGCAGCCCCTCGGGGCCGTCTCGCTGGTCATCACGACGCTTCTCAACGCGCGGATCTCTGGACACCGTCCCACCCGCCGTTCGATCGCGGCCATCACCATGTGCGTCGGCGGCATCCTCGTCTTCGTCACCATCGCGGCCCTGTACGCCACCGAGACGCCCATTTCAGACGGACAGCTCATCACGGTGCTGATCATCCTCGCGGCGGTCGTGCTCGTCCTCTCGGGGCTGTGGGCCTGGCTCCGCCACCGCATGGGCGCACTCTTCTACATCGTCGCGGCGGGCATCGTCTACGGCTTCGTGGCGACGCTCGCGAAGGTCGTCATCAGCCGGATCTCCTCGGGCGATTTCGAGTGGCTCACGCTGCTGTGTGTCGCCGCCCTCTTGACCGGAACCGCGGTCGGCGCGTACTTCGTGCAGACGGCGTACGCGTCCGGCCCGCCCGACCTCGTCATCGCAGGACTGACAGTGGTCGATCCCCTGATCGCCATCGTGATCGGACTGGTCGTGCTGCGCGAGGCCGACGGAGCGCCCTTCGGCGCCTACATCGGATTCGCCGCGGCGGGCGCTCTGGCGGTCGCCGGCGTGTTCCAGCTCGCCCGCTACCACCCCGAGGTCGTGAGCAACAGCCAGGAGATCCCCATCACGCGGGGGAGCAGCGGCTCGCCATCCGATGTGCCGACGACGAAGACCGGCTCGATCCGCATCACCGAGGCCGTCTCGAAGGTCTGGCCCGACCCTCCCGTCGACGACGACAAGGATCTCGGGCCGCGCCGGTAGACGCCGCGCCGGTAAGCTCGGGGGAGCGGCCCCGTGGCCGTGCCGGCGTTCACGCCGGGAGGGGCGGTGGCCAAGCTGGTCAAGGCAGCGGGCTCATAACCCGACGATCGTGGGTTCAAGTCCCACCCGCCCTACGCTCGATTCGCAACTCGCTGCCCCAAGACGCGGCGAGGTCAGTGTCCAGACGCAGAGCCGGCTCTGCGGATCTCGACCGCATGACGTGAGGGCAACCCCTCGGCCGAGGGAACTCGACGACGCAGAACAAAGAGACCGCCCTCCCCGTCGACGGTGTCGGCGAGGAGGGCGGTCGGCGTGGGAGGTTTCGCTTACTTGGAGCCCGCCTTCGCGGCTGCGGCCTCGGCAGCGAACCGGTCGTCACGAGCCTTGCCGGGCACCCAGCCGGTGTCGACGACACGACGCTGGAAGACCGACGCTCCCACCACGAGCGCTGCGGCGATGACCACGCTGAGGATCGCGCCGACGATCGGTCCGCCGATGAACCCGGCGCCGATGAGCGAACCGAACCAGCCGAAGTCGGCGTCACCGAACGTGGAGTTCGCAAACCCGAGCTCGCCGAAGACGAGCAGCAGAAGAGCGGGAAGGATCGTGATCAGGATGCCGTTGACGAACCCGCCGACGACCGCACCGATACGACCGCCCGTCGCATTGCCGAAGACCCCTGCACCACCACCGGTGAAGAAGTGCGGAACCATACCCGGAAGGATCAGCGCGAGACCGAACACCGGGTTCAGCCACGCGGCGATCACGGCGAGGGTCAACAGACCACCGGCAAACGAGGAGATGAAACCGATCAGCACCGCGTTGGCGCCGTAGGGGAACACGATCGGGATGTCCAGAGCCGGCTTGGCCCCGGGGACGACCTTCTCGGCGATGCCCTGGAAGGCGGGCACGAGCTCACCGAGCACGGTGCGCACACCGAAGAGGATGACAGCCACACCCACTCCGAACTGCAGCGCCTGGGCGAAGGCCGCCATGATGTATGCGCCTGCGTCCGCCGAACCGAAGATGGCGAGGGCGTCTGCCTGGGGAAGCACGATGAGGCCCCAGATCGCGAAGACCCAGTAGATGAGGACCATCGAGAGCGCGGTGGCGACCATCGAGTCACGCAGGAAGCGCAGACCCTGCGGGAAGTTGATCTCTTCGGTGGAGCGGCTGCGACGTCCGGTCGCCTGTCCGGCGGCACCGGCGGCGATGTAGCCCAGCGTGCCGAAGTGGCCGATGGCGATGGAGTCGTCGCCGGTGATCTTGCGCATCCACGGCTGCGCGAAGGCGGGCATGACGACCATGATGACGCCGAGGAGCACCGCTCCCAGCGGCACGACGAGCCAGCCCAGCTCCGCA
>JBMDWQ010000220.1:0-4061 GCA_048594675.1 Microbacterium sp.
TCAGCAGTCCGACGACATGCGGGCCCACCTCGTCGAGGCGGGCGTGCGCATCATCTCCGGCCACGGCAGGCTGGACGGACCCCACGCCCTCGTGGCCTCGACCGGGCCCGGGGGGACCGACTTCGATCGCATCGAAGCCGACACGCTCGTCGTGTCGGTCGGAGCCTCGCCGAGGGAGCTGCCCAGCGCCCAGCCCGACGGGGAGCGGATCCTCACCTGGACGCAGCTCTACGACATGAAGTCGCTTCCGGAGCATCTCATCGTGGTGGGATCCGGTGTGACGGGAGCCGAGTTCGCCTCGGCCTACATGAACCTGGGCGCGAAGGTCACGCTGATCTCCAGCCGCGACCAGGTCCTCCCGGGAGAAGATCGCGACGCGGCCGCCGTGATCGAGAAGGTGTTCAAGCGCGGCGGGATGACGGTGTTGTCGAAGTCGCGCGCCGACAAGGTGGAACGCTCCGGGGAGGGCGTGGTCGTCACCCTGTCCGACGGACGCACGGTGGAAGGCAGTCATTGCCTCATGGCGGTGGGGTCGATCCCCAACACCCGTGACATCGGTCTCGAGGAAGCGGGAGTGCAGCTCACCGACTCAGGGCACATCCGGGTCAATCGCGTCGCGCGCACCTCGGTGCCCAACATCTACGCGGCGGGGGACTGCACGACCTTCGTCCCCCTCGCCTCGGTCGCCTCGATGCAGGGACGCACGGCCATCTTCCACGCGCTCGGCGACATCGTGATCCCCTTGGAGCGCCGACGGATCACGGCCAACATCTTCACCGCTCCCGAGATCGCGACCGTCGGCCGTTCGGAGGCCGACATCGAGTCGGGCGCCGTCAACGGGTACGTCCACAAGCTGCCGCTGGCAGCCAATCCCCGCGCCAAGATGATGGGGATCAAGGACGGCTTCGTCAAGATCATGGCGCGGGAAGGGTCGGGCACCGTGATCGGTGGCGTCATCGTCGCGCCGCGTGCCTCGGAGCTCATCTACCCGATCGCGATCGCGGTCGAACGCCGTCTCACCGTCGTCCAGGTGTCGCGGATCTTCGCGGTCTACCCATCTCTGTCCGGCTCGATCACCGACGCCACCCGCGCGATGCACATGGTCAACCGCGACGACGACTTCTTCGGCTGAGCCTGCTCAGCGCTCGGCCGTGAGTGCCTGGATCACCTCGACATAGGCGTAGGTGGACGGATCGGCGCGCGCGGTGAGGAACGCCGAGTCCGCGCGCTCGACCCCGTCGTCCCCGAACGGGATGTCGTGCGGCTGCTCGTCGCAGGGGATCTCCAGTCCATAGCCCGTCGATGCGCCCGCCGCCGACGCGGTCACCGTCACGATGACCTCGGCCTTGTGCCCGCCGAAGCAGCTCGCCTGCGCGCGGGTCAGGTTCACCGGTTCGCTGAAGTCCAGGCGCACGCCGTCGTAGGAGGGCGGGTCGGGTGTGGCCGACAGCATGGCTGCGCCGGCCAGTCCCGGGCCGTCGGAGCTCTGCGCACTCGCCTCGGCCGCCCACGCACGCGCCGCGTCGAGATCGACCGACGCCGACGCGGCGCAGCCCGCCGACAACAGAGTCGCCGAGCCCACGACGACGGCACCGAGTATGCGTCTCATCCCCCCACGCTACCGATCCGCGCCGAGGGTCGGGGGCTGCCGAACGACGTCAGGAGATGGTCAACAGCTGATGCCCGGCGGCGACGGTGGTCCCCGGGTCGGCGTTGATCGCGCCGATGACGCCGTCCTTGTGGGCTTGGAGCGGCTGCTCCATCTTCATCGCCTCGAGCACGACGACGAGGTCGCCCTTGACGACCTGCTGCCCCTCCTCGACGGCGACCTTGACGACGGTGGCCTGCATCGGCGAGGTGACCGCATCGCCCGACGCGCCGGCGTTGACGGTCGGGGCATGGGACCGACGGGACGGGGGCACCGCAGCGGGACGACCGACCTGCGTCGGCGCCTGGGAGATGCGGTCCGGAAGGCTCACCTCGAGGCGCTTGCCGGACACCTCGACGACGACGGTGTGCCGCGCCTCGGCGGCCTCGGGGGCTTCCAGCTCGCCGTCCCACGCGGGGATGTCGTTGTCGAACTCGGTCTCGATCCAGCGGGTGTAGACGCCGAAGCGGCCGTCCTCCGCGGTGAAGGCGGGATCGCGGACCACCTTGCGGTGGAACGGCAGCACGGTGGGCATTCCGGCGACCTCGAACTCGTCGAGGGCGCGGCGCGAGCGCTCGAGGGCCTCGGCGCGCGTGCGTCCCGAGACGATGATCTTGCCGAGGAGGGAGTCGAACGCGCCCGAGACGCTGTCTCCGGCGGTCACGCCCGAGTCGAGCCGGATGCCGGGCCCGCCGAAGGTCTTGAACTGGTGGATGCGGCCCGGCTGGGGGAGGAAGCCCCGCCCCGGGTCCTCACCGTTGATCCGGAACTCGAAGGAGTGGCCGACCGGCTCGGGGTCGTCATAGTCGAGCAGGCCACCCTCGGCCAGCCGGAACTGCTCGCGGACGAGGTCGATCCCGGTGACCTCTTCCGAGACCGGGTGCTCCACCTGCAGGCGCGTGTTGACCTCGAGGAAGGAGATCGTCCCGTCGGCGCCGATGAGGAACTCGCACGTCCCCGCGCCCACATAGCCGACCTCCTTCAGGATGGCTTTGGACGAGGTGTAGAGGATCTCGTTCTGCTCCGCGGTGAGGAACGGCGCGGGCGCCTCTTCCACGAGCTTCTGGTGGCGCCGCTGCAGCGAGCAGTCCCGCGTGGAGACGACCACGACGTTGCCCTCCGCATCGGCCAGGCACTGCGTCTCGACGTGTCGCGGCTTGTCGAGGTACTTCTCCACGAAGCACTCGCCGCGGCCGAAGGCGGCGATGGCCTCCCGGGTGGCCGACTCGAACAGTTCCGCCACCTCGTCGAGCTCTCGGGCGACCTTCAACCCGCGCCCGCCGCCGCCGTAGGCCGCCTTGATCGCGATCGGCAGACCGTACTCTCGCGCGAAGGCGATGACCTCGTCCGCCCCCGAGACGGGGCCCGGCGTACCGGGAGCGAGAGGAGCCCCGACCTTCTCGGCCACGTGACGAGCCGTCACCTTGTCGCCCAGCGCCTCGATGGCTTCGGGGGACGGGCCGATCCAGGTCAGCCCCGCAGCGATCACGGCACGGGCGAAGTCGGCGTTCTCCGCGAGGAATCCGTAGCCGGGGTGCACGGCATCGGCGCCGGAGCGCCGGGCGACCGAGAGGATCTTCTCGATCGAGAGGTAGGTGTCGCCGCTCGTTGCACCGTCGAGGGCGTACGCCTCGTCGGCCAGGCGCGTGTGGAGGGCGTCGCGATCCTGGTCGGCGTACACGGCGACCGAGGCCTTGCCCGAGTCGCGCGCTGCGCGGATGACGCGCACGGCGATCTCGCCTCGATTCGCGATGAGCACCTTGGTGAGCGGAGAGGTCCCGAACTGAGGCATGGAGTCGAGCCTACCGAGAGGAGACGGGTGGTCTTTGGATCACTCGCACAAGATCATTCCGAAAACGTGGGTGACACCCTACGAGGTCGACGGCGCGCCGCCGCGGTTCCACAGTGTCGTCCAGACGATGTCGAGCTCGCCCGCCAGCCGGCGGAGTGTCGACAGGGACATGCCCACCACGGTCGTGGGGTCACCCTCGACACGGCTGATGAAGGGGCCGCCCAGGCTGTCCACGGTGAAGGCGCCGGCGACCAACAGCGGCTCGCCCGTGGCGACGTAGGCGTCGATCTCCGCGTCGGAGACATCGTCGGCGAACGTGACCGCAGCCTCGGCGACCGCGTACGCCTCCGTCGGAGCGCGCCCGGGCTCGACACGGTAGACACTGTGCCCGGAGTGCAGGACGCCCGTGCGTCCCCGCATGGCCCGCCAGCGCGCGACCGCGACTTCCGGCTCGTAGGGCTTGCCGAGGATCTCGCCGTCGAGCTCGAACATGGAGTCGCCGCCGACGATGAGGCCCTCGAAGTCCGGATCGGTGCGCGCCAGGGAGGCGAGCACGGCGGCGGCCTTCCGTCGCGCCAGCAGGAGTACATGCTCGGCGGGGAGGAGAGTGCGTCCCTCCTC
>JBMDWQ010000221.1:0-1705 GCA_048594675.1 Microbacterium sp.
CGGTGACGTAGGCCAGCGCGATCTCGGCGAGCTCTGCCGCAAAGGCCGGATCCGACGGCGGGAGATTGTCCAGGCCGCTGGAGGACAGGGGAAGCTCCTGCCAGACGAGGAAACCCATCTCGTCGCACAGCTCGTAGAACACGTCCGCCTCGCGCGCTGCCCCGCCCCACACGCGGAGGACCGTGAACCCGAGGCGGCGGTACGTCTGCAACCGGACGAGGTAGTCCTCGCGCGTGAGGTCGGCATAGTCGGGGCGGATGGGCACCCAGTTCACTCCGCCCATGAACAGCGGCGCACCGTTGAGATGGAGCAGCCACGGCTCACACCCCTCGGGAGCATCGAGGGTGGGTTCCCATCGCACCGAGCGGAATCCCACACGTCGCCTCTGGTGATCGACATCGTCCGCGGCCGAGGCCGTGGCGGTCACCGTGTACAGGGCCTGCTCACCCTCGACGAGAGCGCACCAGGACTGCACCTTCCCCGCGGCGAAGTCGTGCCACTCGCCATCGGCCTTGATCGGCCAGCTCTGAGAGCCGGTCGGTCCGTCCAGGGTGAGGGTGACGGCGGCGGACTGGGTGGTCGCCGCCCGGCAACGGAGGGTTCCCCGACCCGTATCCGGGTCGAAGTCGGTCCGCACATCGAACCGCTCGATCTCGACTCCCTTGGTCGCCTCGATGCGCAGCGATCCCACGACCCCGATCTGCACGATCCGCGGAGTCCAGTCCCAGCCGTAGTTGAAGCGGGCCTTCCAGGCCCGGATCCGACTGGTCCAGCCGATCTGCCCGAGCTCGTCCGGAAGCGTCGCGAAAGCGATCGTCAGCGTCGACCCGCCCCCACGAACCGCATCGGTGAGGTCGAAGGCCTGAGGAACCATCGCGCCGGTCCAGGTGTCGACCTCCTCGTCATCGACGAGGATGGAGCCTGCGTAGTCCAGGCTCTGCGCCCGGAGCACGATGCGACTGCCCGCCTGCGCCGCCGCTCGCACGCCCTGGGGAAGCTCGGTGGTGAAGGTCCAGTGTCGGTTCTCGATCCACTCGGAGTCGCGTGAGTGAAGACCGTCGTAGGGGCTGGGGACGATGCCGGCGGCGACGAGGGCTCCTCGCACGGAACCGGGGACACGTGCCGGCACTCCCGGGATCTCCGGCGTCTTCGACTCGATACGGGCGAACGAGGTCTCCCATCGCCAGTCGTTCTGCCGCCAGCCGCGCAGTGTCCACGATCCCTCGGCGAGGTCCCAGAGTGTCTTCACAGGTCTTCCTTTCGGTCAGGGGCGGGGGCGGGGGCGGTGGCTATGCGGAACGTGCGAACACGGAAGGGCGTGAACTCGAGACGGTCGAGCACCGGTTCGGGTCCGGTCAGCGGACGCTCCAGGACGTCGACTTCCCCGACGCTGCGCACGTCCACGTCCAACGCGAGGGCGGTCGTCGCCCGGGCCCCGCGAGACTCATACAGGCGCACGATCACGTCCCCGGAGCCGTCATGAGCCAACTTCACGGTCTCCACGACCACGCCAGGATTGCTGCTGGACGCGAGCGCCGGCACGCGCCGCCCCGGCAGGCAGCGCATTTCCTCGGTGATCCCGTTGGCCGCCTCGACGGCATCGACCGGATCCGGCGCGGGCACGATGACGAAGACGAACTCGTGCTCCCCGCGATCGGCCTCCGGATCCGGATAGCGGCTCGATGTGAGCAAGGACGCCCGGAGA
>JBMDWQ010000222.1:0-6599 GCA_048594675.1 Microbacterium sp.
CACGCTGGAGTCGCTGCGCTTCGTGCTGGCCACCGGCACCGTCGTCGACACCGCCGATCCCGACGCCGACGCGCGACTGCGAAGCGCCGAACCCGACCTCCACCGCACGCTCTTGACGCTGCGCGACCGCGTCCGCTCCGATGCGGCGTCGGTCGCGACGATCCGTCGGCAGTTCGCCATGAAGAACACGATGGGCTACGGCATCAACGCGTTCCTCGACTTCGACTCCGCCGTCCAGATCCTCGCCCATCTCCTCATCGGCAGCGAGGGGACGCTCGCCTTCGTGGCATCGGCCGTGTACCGGACGGTACCGGTCGAGCCGGAGGTGACGACGGCCCTCGCGGTCTTCCCGACGCTCGACGACGCGACGCGGCTCCTCCCCGCGCTCGTCTCCACGGGTGCCGCGACGCTGGAACTGATGGACTCGACGAGCCTTCGCGTGGGCCGCGGGTTCGACGACGCGCCCGCGCAGATCCACGGCTTCGAGCTCCGCGACCACGCGGCGCTCCTGATCGAATATCACGCCACCACCGCCGACGAGCTCGATGCCCTCTCCCGGGCGGGGGCCGCGACGCTCGCTCTGGCGGAGACGACGACGCCGACCGCGTTCTCGGCAGACGCCCTCACCCGCGCGCAGGCCTGGAAGCTCCGCAAGGGCCTGTATGCGACGGTCGCCGGGGCTCGCCCGCCGGGCACCACGGCGCTCCTGGAGGACATCGTCGTGCCCGTTCCGCAGCTGGCTCCCACCTGCGACGGCCTGCAGCAGTTGTTCGAGGAGCACGGCTACCGCGACAGCGTGATCTTCGGCCACGCCAAAGACGGCAACATCCACTTCATGCTCACCGATCGCTTCGGCGAGGCGGCGGCGATGGACCGCTTCGCCCAGTTCACCGAAGACATGGTCGAGCTCGTTCTCGACGCGGGCGGCAACCTCAAGGCCGAGCACGGCACGGGACGGGTCATGGCCCCCTTCGTCGCGCGCCAGTACGGGAGGGAGCTGTGGGAGGTCATGCGCGAGCTGAAGAACGCGTGCGATCCGGCCGGCATCCTCAACCCCGGCGTCATCATCACGGAGGACCCGGTCGCGCACCTGCGCGACTTCAAGCCCGCCGAGCGCATCGAGGAGGAGGCGGACCGCTGTGTGGAGTGCGGCTACTGCGAGCCGGTGTGCCCCTCGAAGGACCTCACCCTGACCCCTCGGCAGCGGATCGTGGTGCGGCGCGCGATCGTCCGCGCCGAAGCGAATGGCGACCACGCCCTCGCTCGCGAACTCGAGGGCGACTACGACTACGCGGGTGTGGACACGTGCGCCGTCGACGGCATGTGCGTGACCGCCTGCCCCGTGAAGATCAACACCGGTCAACTCGTGAAGCGCCTGCGTCGAGAGAACCAGAACCCCACCCTCGCCGTCGGGTGGACGGCGGCGGCGCGGTCGTGGGGTTCCGTGACCCGGATCGGTTCGGTGGCGCTCACCGCGGCCGACAAGGTGCCCGCCCCGGCGGTGACCGCCGTCACGACGGTGGGGCGCGCCGTGCTCGGCGCCGACGTGGTGCCCGCCTACTCCGCCGATCTCCCCTCCGGCGGTGCGGCACGCCGGCCGCTGCGCGGAGCGCGCGGCGGGGGCGAGGAGTCGCCGATCGCGCTGTACCTCCCCGCGTGCGTCAACAGCATGTTCGGACCCGCCGAGACGGGTAAGGGGCACGGCATCGGTGTCACCGCCGCCGTCGTCGCGTTGTGCGAGCGGGCCGGGGTGCGCGTCGTCGTTCCCGACGACGTGGAGTCGCTCTGCTGCTCGACGCCCTGGACCTCGAAGGGCTACAGCGCCGGCGTGGAGCGGATGACGCGTCGGGTCGCCGAGTCCGTGCAGGCCACCGACCCGACGGCGACGCTGCGCATCATCAGTGATGCCGCCAGCTGCACCGAGGGGTTCGTCCACCTCTTCGAGCGGGCCGGCGTCTCGGTGGTCGTGGAGGATGCGGTCACCTTCGTGACACGCGAGGTGCTCCCCCGGCTCGGGAAGATCACTCCCGTGGTCGACACGCTCGCCCTGCACCCCACGTGCTCCTCGACCCAGCTCGGCATCAACGCCGACATCGACGCCATCGCCCGCGCGGTCGCCACGCGTCCCGTCACTCCGGACGCCTGGGGCTGTTGCGCGTTCGCGGGCGACCGGGGCATGCTCCACCCCGAGCTCACCGCTTCGGCGACGGCGGCAGAGGCGGCCGAGGTGAAGGCACTGGAGGCCGATGCGCACGCCTCCTGCAACCGCACCTGTGAGATCGGCATGACGCGGGCGACCGGGAGCGACTACCGTCACATCCTGGAACTGCTGGAGGAGGCGACCCGCTAGTCGGGTTCGAGCCCCGACACAACGGAGAGGCTCGACATGACGGAGGATCTCACTGCCCTGCTGGCCGCAGCGGACGACGAGATCGATGCGTTCGCGGTCTTCACGGCGGTCGCAGACGACGCCGTCCTCGTCTCACCGAGCGGCGAGCGGTGGTTTCGAGAAGACCCGCGCTCGACCTCTTCAGCTGCGGGCTCCTATGCCGCCGAGTGGGCGATGAACGCGTTCTTCCGCGAGCCGGGAGTCGCCTTCCTGTACGGACGCGTCGACGGAGAACAGGTCGCTTTTCGCGTCGAGAGCGATGCGGAGCACGGCGGGTGTCACGTTGAGCACGTGAATCCCGCCGGGATCCCGGAGCTCGCCGACGGGCTCGCGGGTGGATCGCGCTGGGCTCGCGCGCTCGACGAGCTCGCCCCGCTGGGGTTCACCCCTCGATACGCGCCCATCACCCTCGCCCAGCTGGCGGACTTCTGCGTGGACAGCAGCCACACCGATGCAGTGCGCCGCACCGCCCGGGTTGCTCGATCGCGGTCCGGTTCCCCTTTCACGAGTTCGAGGCACTCACCTCGGGCTACACGCTGGCCGCGGCCGACGCCGCCGACGCCATCCGCTCACTGCGCGCGGAACTCGAGACCTGCAGTCTCGTCATCGCCGAACGCTGGGGCCGGCTCGTCACGATCGACATGGCGGACGAGACGGCGTTCGTGCCCGACCCCAGCCCGACCGGCGGGATGACCTTCTCCCCCGACGCGCACGTCGTCGGCGACTGGCTGGAGCTCAGCGTCAGCGAGGTCGCGCAGGGGCGGGGGAACCTCGTGGTCCTCGGCAAGCGCTTCGCGGAGGACAACGCGCTCGTCGCCGATCCCGACGACCCATCGGTGCTGCATTCGGCCCGCCCCGTGCGAGACAACCCGTGGGTGCTGTGGCTCGTCGACGTCGGGGCGGTTCAGCGCTTCGAACTGCGGCTAGTCCCGGGTCGGCCGCGAGACAACCAGCCGGAGCGACCCGTCGAAGCGAGGCTGAGCGCGTAGGTGTCCATGGTGGGCATCCCAGACGCCGGAATCCAGATCGGCCCGCAGCGCCGCCTCGAACGCGGCGTGGGCCGTGTCGTCGACGAAACTCCACGCCGAGTTCGCGCGCCGGGCGCCGGGGTCCAGGAGTGCTTCGGGCCGTCCATAGTAGGCCTCCCCGAACCCGTCCGTGCAGTCGCGTGGGATGGGGACGGGGATGACTTCGATCGTCCCGCCGAGCCCGTCAGCGATTGCCCTCAGGGCGGGGTATCGGCTGGCCTCGATGGCGATGACCTCCGGGGCGTATTGGTTGAGCCAGAACCGATGTAGTCGCATCGGATCACAGGTGAGCACCGCGACCGGACCGGATGCGACCCGCCGCAACTCACGAAGCCCCGCCGTCAGATCGCCCCACTGGTGCACCGTGAACGATGCCAGCGCCCCTTCGAATTCGTCATTCGCGAACGGCAGAGCCTCAGCCGTGGCATCGATCGCTCGTGTCAGGTGGGCAGGGCGTTGCGCCCGCATGGCCGCGCTGGGTTCCACCGCCGTGACCAGCCGTTCAGCAGGTTCGTACGAGCCGGCACCGGCCCCCACGTTGATCACCGTGCGCGCACCATCGAGGGCGGCGTTGATCGCGGCGGCGATGCGTGGGTCTGGCCGACGGTATGTCGCGTACCCGACCCCGATGGTTCCGTAGTCGACGTCCCCCGCGCTGCCGTCCACATGCCTATCGGTCATCGCCCATCCTTACCGTTGGGACGAAGCATGACCACACTGTCGTAGGTCTTGCCCGGCCAGTGGATCGAATCGACCTCCACGAAACCCCACGAGCGATAGAGCCGCACGAGATGCGTCGCCGGGTGCGCCGTGTCGACTCCGATCGACGACGCTCCCTGGCTCGCTGCCCACTCTCGTCCTCGACACCAGAGGTCGGCGGCGATCCCGCGGCCGCGGAGCGAAGGCGCCACGGCGACCTGGTTCAACCACGCCCGATGCTCCTCGCGCGCGACAGCCGTCAACTTCTGCAGTCCATCAGAAGGGGGAAGCGACATCGTGAGCGTGCCCACGATGCGCCCCTCGAGCTCAACCACCCAGCACTGGCCACCGAGCGCGCGGTCACGAGTCGTCGCCACATCCTGGTCGACGGCTGTGTAGTTCAGGCCCGCGGCGCCCAGTTCAGCGTACGCAGCGTGCAGGAGTTCTGTCAGTGGGGCGGCGTCAGCTTCCTCGAAGGATCGCACCGAGAGAGTCGATTCCATGTCTCTATTCAAGCCGCGCGTTGTGCAGGTTTCTCCGTCATCGCCCTGGATTTCCCTGACCGCGGCATCACCCTCAGCGCGAACGCACGAGAGCGAGCACCGTCGTGGTGAGCTCCGTCGCCGCGACGGCGGGCGTGAAACGCCCTTCGCGCACGCCGGCGGCGGCGCCGTGCAACAACGCGAAGAAGCACTCCGTCAGCCAGGGAACCGGCTGCGCGGTGGCGAACGCCCCCTGTTCGACTCCGTCCTCGATGATCGACGCGACGCGAGCCAAGAGTCCGTCGTGGAACTCGCGGACCGCCCGTGCGCCCAGCTCCGACTCTGCCGCGGCGATGAGCGCGTCGGCCTCCGCCATGATCTCCCACGACGACGAGATCAGGTTCGCGAGGATCTGCGCCGGCGCCTGACCCCTGTCCAGGGCGTCCAAAGCCGCATCCGCCTGCTCCACGTGACGGCGGAAGACCTCGGAGACCAGGGCCGCTCGGGTCGGGAAATGGCCGTACAGCGTCACCCGCTCCACCCCCGCGGCGGCAGCGATCTGCGCCATGCTCGCCCGCGAGTCGACCATGAGTCGAGCGACGGCGGCCGAGCGGATCGCCTCCCGGTTGCGCTGCGCGTCGGAGCGCACCGCGCGCTGTCGACCTTCGTCCCTCGCCACCCTCTAAACCTAACACGCGTGTATGTTTTACTTGCTACTCATACAGCAATGTAAAAGTTAGGACACGCGATGGACGACACGACAGCTCCTTCCACGGAGCGAGGTCAGGATCATGCTCACGGGGATCACCACCACCACGGGCATGGGCATGGGCACGACCCCCACGGGGCACACCCCGACGACGGGGCCGGGACGAGCGCGGGCTGGTTCGCCCTTGCGCTGCTGTGCATCGCGCAGTTCATGCTGGTGCTCGACGTCACCGTCGTGAACCTCGCCCTTCCCGAGATCGCGCTCGGGTTGGGCGCTTCCGCGTCCGCGGTGACCTGGGCCGTCACGGCGTACGTCATTCCGTTCGGCGGCCTGTTGCTGCTCGGCGGCAAGCTCAGCGATGCGTTCGGCGCCCGGCGTCTCTTCCTGATCGGGTTGGCGACGTTCACGGCGGCCTCGGTGCTGGCCGGCCTTGCTCCCACGCTCCCCGTGCTGATCGCGGCGCGCGCGCTGCAGGGGGTCGGTGCTGCGATGCTGTCGCCGGCCGCATTGGCCAGCGTGATGACGCTGTTCACCGGACGGCGCCGCTACCGTGCGTTGGCCGTGTGGGGCGGGCTCGCTGGCGCGGGCTCCGCGGCCGGCGTGCTGCTCGGCGGCCTGCTGGCCTCTGGTCCCGGGTGGCGGTGGATCTTCCTCATCAACCTGCCCGTGGGCGTGCTCGTCGCCGTCCTCGTTCCGTTCGTCGTGCGCGCCGACGACCGGGCGCGGCTCTCACGCACTCTCGACGTGGCTGGCGCTGTGCTGATCACGGGCGCAGTCGCCGCTCTGGTCGCGGGCATCACTTGGCTGACGACGGAGGGGATGACGTGGGTCGGCGCCGTCGCGATCGCGAGCGCCGTCATCCTGGGCGTGGGATTCTGGGCCCACGAGCGTCGTCACGCGGCACCGCTGATCCCGCTCGCCGTGCTCGGACGGCGTCAGGTGCAAGCGGGCGTGTGGGCGATGCTGGCCGCCACCGCGCTCATGATCGGGATGTTCTACCTGCTGTCGTTCCTCCTGCAGGCGATCCACGGATGGGAGGCGGTCGCCGCCGGGGTCGCGTTCCTCCCCATCGCGCTCGGGACGGTGGTGGGCGCACAGCTGGGAGGTCGCCTGATCCCACGCGTGGGCGGCCGCATCGTAGGAATCGTCAGCTTCCTCCTCGTTGGGGCGGGCGCCGGGGCGACGGCGGCTTCCGTCGAACAGCCGATCCTCCTGGTCACCGCCGCAGCCGTCGCGTCGGTGGGTATCGGGGCGGCCTTCGTCTCGGCGACGACGGCGGCGTTCACGGGCGT
>JBMDWQ010000223.1:0-10649 GCA_048594675.1 Microbacterium sp.
GACAGCGAGAGGACCATCGGCCGACCGCTGCGATCGATGGCGCGCGAGACGGCGGCGATCTCCGCCGACTCGACCGGCGGATAGAGCACGTCGTCGAGCTTGACGAAGTCCACTCCCCACTCGGCGAGGAGGGCCATCAGCGAGTCGTAGTACTCCTGACCTCCCGGGCGGGTCACATCGACCCCCACATTGTCGGGGTTCCACGGGCAGAGCCGGGTCTCGTCGGCGATGTCGGCGCAGGTCACGTCCGTCCCGAGCACGGGGAGCCCGCGCTCGACGGCACGTCGGGGCACGCCCCGCATGAGGTGCACGCCGAAGCGCAGCCCGAGGGCGTGGACGCGGTCGGCCAAGGGGCGGAAGGAGCCGCCCGCCGCCGAGGGGAACCGGCCCGGTGCCGGGAGGGGTCGTCCCCACTGGTCCAGGACGGCGTCCGACGCCTCGCGGTAGTCGTGGGTGCCGGGGTCGGGCTCGTACCACTGGATGTCGACCACGACGGTGTCCCAGCCGTGGCCTCGCAGGTTGCCGGCCAGGTACTCCGCGTTGGCGAGCACCTCCGCCTCGGTGACCGATCCGCCGAAGCAGTCCCAGCTGTTCCACCCCATGGGCGGACGCTCCGCCCGGGCGCGGCGTTCCGGGTTCATCCCCGTCGGGTGCGCCGACGCCGTCTCGAGCGCGCTCATGCGTCGACTCCCACCGCGGTGGCGCGGACGAGGAGCGCGCGGTCCGGGGCGAACAGCGGGATCTCGAGCCCCACGGCCGCGAGCGCACTGCCGGAGAACACCGGACCGGCGGCGGTGTCGGAGCCGAGCGCCGGGGCGGCATCGATCCAGGCGGGTCGGTAGTCGGACGGGCCGAGCCACGAAGGAAGCGCCGCTTCGATGCGATACGACCTGCGCGGAGACAACCCCGTCAAGCGCACCCGGGCAGAGGTATCGGCCGAGTGGGGCGGAGTGACGATGGAGTACAGCGCGTCGGACGCGTCGGGCGCCACGACGCCCCGCAGAGACGCGAGTCCATCGTCGGTGACGACCCTCCCCTGCTGGATCAGCCCGCGGAACCGTCGGTAGAGCGTCACCCAGTGCTGCAGCTGCGCCCGTTCCTCGTCGCTCACGGCGCGCACGTCGAGCTCGAAGCCGAAGTGCCC
This sequence comes from Microbacterium sp., assembly GCA_048594675.1. Classification (GTDB taxonomy): domain Bacteria; phylum Actinomycetota; class Actinomycetes; order Actinomycetales; family Microbacteriaceae; genus Microbacterium. Next base: position 1,145 of record JBMDWQ010000223.1, read on the forward strand.
GAGGAAGGCGATGGCACACCGGGTGTGGAGGTCGTGATGCCGGCCGGTGGCGTGGGAGGGGGAAGAGGCGACGTGCGATCCGAGCATCTCGGGCGGCACGAGGAGCCCCGTCCAGCGAAGGATGCGCGCCCGATCGAGCGCGTCGTGGTTGTCCGACGTGTGCACGCGGTCGGTGCGCGCGAGCACACCGAGGTCCACCCGTCCCCCGCCGGATGCACACGACTCGATCTCCAGATCGGGGTGCCGCTCGCGCAACTCGTCCAGGAGCCGGTACAGCGCCCACGTCTGCTCGTGCACGGCGGGCGTGCCGGTGTGCGGGTGCCCGGCGGCGACGAGGTCGCGGTTGTGGTCCCACTTCAGATACGCCACACCGAGATCGCGCACGAGCCCGTCGAGCGCCTCGAGGATGTGGGCGAAGGCCTCGGGGTTGGTGAGATCCAGCACCTGCTGGAAACGCGCCTCAGGAGGAAGCTCCGGCCGCGCCCGGAGGATCCAGTCGGGGTGAGCGCGGGCGAGGTCGGAGTCGGGGTTGATCATCTCGGGCTCCACCCACAGGCCGAACTCCATCCCCGTCGCGCGCACGTGGTCGGCGAGGGGGCCCATGCCCTCGGGCCAGATCTCGGGATCGACGATCCAGTCGCCGAGGCCCCGGTGATCGTCGCGGCGTCCGAGGAACCAGCCGTCGTCGACGACGAAACGCTCCACCCCGACGTCGGCGGCGGCCGTCGCCAGCTCGATGAGGTCATCGGGTCGGAGGTCGAAGTAGACCGCCTCCCAGATGTTGAGCGTCACGGGACGCGGTCGCCGCGCCGCGCGGTTCAGCCCACGGACGTGGCGGTGGAAGCGCAACGAGGCCGCGTCGAGACCGTCTCCGAAGCTGCCGTAGACCCAGGGGGTGCGGTAGGCGTCGCCCGTCGCCAACCGCACTTCGCCGGGGAGGAGAACCTCACCGCCGCGCAGCGCCAGGGTGCCGTCGGTGCGCTCGACCGCGTGGACGTGGTTTCCGCTGAAGCCGACGTGGAGCAGCCAGACGTCGCCGCCAGGTCCGCTGAAGCCGGGCTCCCCCACCGCGATCACGCCCGTCGCGTCGAGCCCGGTGCGGCCGCGCCGCGACTCCCGCGCGTGGATCCCCATCGCGACGGGATGACGCTGCGGCGCCCGTTCGAACGCCCATCGTCCGACGAAGTCCAGGATCTCGGTGGCCCGCGTCGGGACGGCGAGAAGGGGCGAGACCTCGAGCACGTCCAGGGGTTCCGCGCCGGCGCTGTCGTTGCGCACGACGGTTCGCGTCCGGAGGAGCCCCTCCGGCGTGAGATCGATCTCTAGCTCGAGGTCGATTCCGGCCCACCGGTCGACGGCGTGCAGGGCGACGAGGCCCTCTTCAGGCCCCGCGACCTGCTTCTGCACCACCGTCTCCGGTGCCAGTGTCGCGCCGCCGAGCGAGAGGCTGTCGACCTCGAACACCGGCGTCCAGGCGACGCCCGCGCGGTGCACGGACAGCCCCGGGCGACCACCCCACCCCTCGGCGTGTTCCGGCAGAATCACGGCCCCCGGGCGGGAGAGAACGGCATCGGCGAGGCTTGCGAGCACGGCGTCGTCGGCGACGTCGATCCGCTCCCCCCAGTGACAGATCGCCGGCAGCGCGGCCCCGCGCTGAGCGATGACGACGGAGACTTCATCGGTGAAGACATGGACGATCCTTGCGGAAGGCATGCGTCCCAGTGTTGCGCAATCCACCCCGCGAAGTACAGTGAGAGATCGATCTCACCGAGGAGGTTCGAGCCATGACGGCCACCGCTGCTCCGTCCGATGTCGACCACCCGCGACCCCCCGCGGCGCTCACCGCTCTCGCGCCGGGCGCGGCACGCCTGCGCCCCGGCCTCTTCGAGGATCGGCGCCGGCTCAACCGCGACTACCTCCGGTCACTCCGGGCTCCGAATCTGCTCCAGAACCACCTGATCGAAGCCGGCATCGGCTCACAGGCCTGGCACCTCCACCCCTCGCGCGACGACGCCGAGTCCCGCGGGCTCGACCGCCATTGGGGGTGGGAGACACCCGGCTCGCTCCTGCGGGGACACTTCGTCGGTCACTGGCTCTCGGCCGCCGCGAGGGAGATCGCCGTGACCGGCGACGCACACCTGCGCGCCACCCTGGGCGAGGTGCTCGACGGCCTGGAGCTCTGCCAGCGCGAGAACGGCGACGGATGGGTGTTCGCGATCCCGCCCGCCTTCCTCGATCGCCTGGCAGACGGGCGAGAGGTGTGGGCACCGCAGTACGACATGCACAAGACGCTCATGGGTCTCGTGGACGTGTCTCGCGAACTCGGCGACGACCGCGCGAGACAGATCGCCCACGCGGCGGCCAGACGCCTGCTCGGCTGGGCACGGACCTTCGACGACGACTCCTTCCAGCGGATCCTGGAAGTGGAGACGGGCGGCATGCTGGAGGTGTGGGCCGACCTGCTGGAGGCGACGGGCGACCCGATGTACCTCGAGCTGCTCGATCGGTACACGCACCGGTCGCTGTTCGACGGGCTGCTGGCGGGACGGGACGTGCTCACCAACATGCACGCCAACACGACCATTCCGGAGATCCTCGGCGCAGCACGGGCGTACGAGGTGACCGGCGACGAGCGGTGGCGGCGGATCGTCACGGCGTACTGGGACAGCGCCGTGACCCAGCGCGGGACCTTCGCCACGGGCGGACAGACCTCGGGCGAGATCTGGACGCCGCCGCATGCTTTCGCGGCCCGCCGCGGCGAGAAGACGCAGGAACACTGCGCGGTCTACAACATGATCCGGCTGGCGGACACGCTGCTGCGCTGGACGGGCGACCTCTCCTACGCCGACTACATCGAGAAGAACCTTTACAACGGCATCCTCGCCCAGCAGCACCCCGGCACCGGCATGGTCGCCTACTTCCTGCCGCTCCACGGCGGCGCCCGCAAGGCATGGGGCTCTCCCACGGAGGACTTCTGGTGCTGCCACGGCACCCTCGTGCAGGCGCACACGCGCCACGCCTCGCTCGGGGTGTACACCGCGTCCGACGACGACGGAGCGACGGTGACGGTCGCACAGTACATCCCGGTCGAGGCCGACCTCCCCGGCGGCGGTCGGCTGACGGTCGAGCTGGTCGATCACGCCGGCTACGTCGGTCCGGACTCCAACGCGGGCGAGGCCGGCGACCTGCACCGACCCCGCGCATGGCGGGTGCGGGTGCGCCTGGACTCACCCGTCGCGGGGAGGCTCCGCCTGCGCATTCCGGAGTGGACCGACGGAGAACCGGCCGTCCGCGGCGCCGAGGGAGCCACCCGCCGCGGAGACGCCCTGGAGGTTCCGCACGCAGCCGGCGTCACCACGGTCGAGGTCGACTTCCCGCACACCGTCCGCGCCGTGCCGATCCCCGATGAGCCGACGACGGTCGCGTTCGTGGAGGGACCCGTGGTCCTCGCGGGACTCGTCGACGCCGAGATCGCGCTGTCGGGCGACGCGTCGCGCCCCGAGACCATTCTTGCCGTCGACAACGAACGCCAGTGGTCGCAGTGGCTCACCGGCTACCGCACGGTCGGGCAACCGCGCTCCGTGCGACTCGCTCCCCTGCACGCGATCGCCGACGAGCGCTTCAGCGTCTACTTCCCGGTTCACCCGGCATGAGTGGAGCCCCGGACCACGAGGGTGGTGGGGAGCTCGATCACCGAGCCGATCGGCAGGTCGGGATCCACGAGCGCACGCACCGCGGCCGAGGCCATCTCGCGGATCGGCTGGCGCACCGTGGTGAGTCCGGGCTGCAGGTACCGCGCACCACGGACGTCGTCGAAGCCGACGACCCGCACGTCTGCGGGCACGCGCAGACCGAGCTCCGCGATCGACCGGTAGGCACCCGCCGCCATCTCGTCGGAGCAGGCGAACAAGCCCACCGGTCCGCTCCCGGGAAGCGATCGCAGCGCAGGGAGCACCGCCTGGCGCGCCTGAACAGCCTCCCATCCGGCTTGCACACGCATCATCGGCGCGCCGGGGAGGAGTTCCTCGACCGTGCGGGTGAAGCCTTCGACGCGGGCCCGCCCGTAGCGGTAGGCGGGAGCACCGGCCACCACGATGAACCGCGTGCAGCCCCGCTCGATCAAGTGGGCGGCCGCTTCCGCGGCACCGGCTCGGTCGGTCGTGCGCACGCTCGTCAGCTCGACCGACGCTTCCGACGGAGGTTCCATCAGCACGATCGGGATGCCCGCGTCGCGGAGCACCGTGAGCTGGCTCAGCGTGGGGCGGATGAGGCCCAGCACGACGCCCGCCGAGCCGCGACCGCGCACCCGGATCGGCCAGTCGTCGCCCGGATCGTCGCTCTCGGCGGTGAGGACGAGGTCGTACCCCAGCTCGGCCGCCGCCTGGTGCGCCCCGGCGGTCACCTCGTCGGTGTACGGGTCGTGGTAGTGGCCGAGCACGAGATCGAACAGGCGGGCGGTCCCGGTGCGGGGACGCCCACGCGGTTCGTCCTCCCGCGCATAGCCGAGGCGCCGCGCCGCGGCGAGGATGCGCGCCCGGGTGGGCGCCGCCATCTCGCCCCGTCCGCGCAGGGCGCGCGACACCGTCGAGGTGCTCACCCCGGCCTCGTGCGCGATCTGAGCGAGGGTCGCGCGTCCCGACGTCGTCATCCCGCAATTTTTGCGCACATTTCAGCGGCGCGCATCCCCGGCGTGACATCGTGAGGGCGCGTCACAGGCAGCGAAGCCGAAAGGATCACCGATGACCGCCAAGAAGGCACTCGTCGTCCGCGGCGGCTGGGACGGCCACCGTCCCGTCGAAGCGACCGAGCTGTTCCTCCCCTTCCTCCGCGACCACGGCTACGACGTGCGCGTCGAAGAGGACAACGAGGTCTATGCCGATGCCGAGGTCATGGCGGAAACCGACCTCGTGCTGCAGTCGGTGACGATGTCGAAGATCTCCACCGAGGCGTTCCGGGGTCTTCGCGCCGCGGTCGAGGCGGGAACGGGGCTGGCGGGCTGGCACGGCGGGATCGCCGATTCCTACCGCGAGAACTCCGACTACCTGCAGCTCGTGGGCGGACAGTTCGCCACGCACCCGTCCAAGCACCCCGACGAGTGCCGCGGCGACGAGTCGGACAACTTCCTGCCCTACACCGTGGAGATCACCGAGCTCGGCCGCGATCACGAGATCACCGCGGGCCTCGGCGATTTCCCGCTCCTCACCGAGCAGTACTGGGTGCTGCACGACGACCTGATCGACGTGCTGGCCACCACGACCCATCCGGTGCAGCCCTACCACCCGTGGCACCGCCCGATCACCTCCCCGGCGATCTGGACCCGCCTGTGGGGGCGTGGACGGATCTTCGTCGCCACCCCCGGCCACAGCCTCGACGTGCTGCAGGATCCGGCCGTCCGCACCGTCATCGAGAGGGGAATGCTGTGGGCGACCCGCACGGCGTAGGCATCGTCGGGCTCGGCGTCATCTCGGGCACCTACCTCGAGACGCTCACGAGCCACCCGGGCATCCGGATCGTCGCGGTCGCCGACCTCGATCACGAGCGGGCCACCACGGTCGCTGCGGGCATCGCCGGGTGTCGCGCACTGTCGGTGGCGGAGCTCCTCGCCGACCCCGAGGTCGCCACCGTCCTCAACCTGACGATCCCCGCCGCTCACGCCGAGATCGCCCGCGCAGCCGTGGCCGCCGGCAAGAACGTCTATGGCGAGAAGCCCCTGACGGCGGCGTTCGCCGAGGGCGTGGACCTCCTCGCCACGCGCGGCGAGGCGTGGGTGGGCGCGGCGCCCGACACGGTGCTCGGCACCGGCGTACAGACCGCACGCGCCGTCGTCGACTCGGGCGTGATCGGGAGGCCGCTCTCGGCCGTCGCGACGTGGGTCGCCCCGGGGCACGAGCTCTGGCATCCGCAGCCCGACTTCTATTACCGCGCGGGAGGCGGGCCGCTGCTGGATATGGGGCCGTACTACGTGACCTCGCTCGTCCACCTGCTCGGTCCCGTGGTGTCGGTCGTGGGAGCCTCCTCTCGCCCCCGCACCGTGCGGACGATCGGTTCCGGCCCGCGGGCGGGTGAGGAGATCCCCGTCGAGGTCGACACCCACGTGACGGGTGTGCTCACCCACGCGGGCGGAGCGCTGTCGACGGTGACCTTCAGTTTCGATGCGGTGGCGACCGGGGCCTCGCCGATCGAGGTGCACGGTGAGCTCGGCTCGGTCTCGGTGCCCGACCCGAACCTGTTCGACGGCGAGGTGCGCGTGAGCGCCCTCGGCACCCCGGGCTGGACCCCGATCGCGGCCCGCGCCGGGTACGCCGACGCTGCCCGCGGGATCGGGCTGATCGACTTCGTCCACGGCCGCGGCCGCGCCGACGGCGCACTGGGCCTCCATGTCCTCGAGATCATGACCGAGCTCCTCGCCGCGGCCGCCGACGGCACGCGCCACCACCTCACCACGACCGTCGAACGGCCCGCCCTCGTGCCCCTGACGCCTGCTACCGAATGGAGAACTCCGTGACCGCGACCGCGACCGCGACCGCCCGAATCGTCGTCGACCTCGACGTCACCGGCGCCACGATCAACCGACACGTCTACGGCCACTTCGCCGAGCACCTCGGCCGCTGCATCTACGACGGCTTCTGGGTGGGCGAGGACTCCGAGATCGAGAACGTCCGCGGCATCCGCAGTGACGTCGTCGCGGCTCTCCGTGCCCTCGACATCCCCAACCTCCGCTGGCCGGGCGGGTGCTTCGCCGACGAGTACCACTGGCGCGACGGCATCGGTCCGCGGGAAGAGCGGCCCCGCGTCGTCAACTCCCACTGGGGCGACGTGGTGGAGAACAACCACTTCGGCACGCACGAGTTCATGGACCTCTGCGAGCTGCTCGGCGCGGAACCGTACATCGCCGGCAACGTCGGCAGCGGGACCGTGCAGGAGATGAGCGAGTGGGTCGAGTACCTCACCCGCGGCGACGACAGCCCCATGGCGCGCCTGCGCCGCGCGAACGGACGCGACGAGCCGTGGAAGGTGCCGTTCTGGGGCCTCGGCAACGAGCCGTGGGGCTGCGGCGGCACGATGAGCGCCGAGCAGTATGCCTACGAGGCGCGCAAGTACGCCACCTTCTGTCGCGAGCACAGCGGCAACGCGCTCATGCGGATCGCGGCCGGAGCCAACGAGGGCGACCTGCAGTGGACACGAGCCCTCATGGAGGCGCTGGACTGCGTCGGCTGCACCATGTACGGCAAGCCGGTGTACCAGGCCGTGTCGTTCCACTTCTATACGCACTCCGGATCGGGCATCAACACGGAGGACGCCACGTCGTTCACCACCGCGCAGTACTACGACACCCTCGCCTACGCCTCCGAGGTGGATCGCATCCTCCGCGGACACATCGCCGTCATGGACACCTACGACCCCGACGGCCGCATCGCGCTCGTGTGCGACGAATGGGGCACGTGGTGGAACGTCGAGGAGGGCACCAACCCCGGCTTCCTCTTCCAGCAGAACACGGTGCGCGACGCCCTCGTCGCGGGTATCCACTTCGACGCCTTCCACCGGCATGCGCGCCGCCTGCAGATCGCGAACATCGCACAGACGCTCAACGTGCTCCAGGCGATGATCCTCACCGACGGCGACGCGATGGTGCTCACACCGACCTACCACGTGTTCGAGATGAACAAGGGGCACCAGGACGCACAGTCGATCCCGGTGCACGTGTTGGAGAGCCCGTCGACCACGGCGCGCGGTGCTGAGCTGCCGCTCGTTTCGAGCTCGGCCTCGACGAAGGACGGGAAGGCGCTCCTCTCGCTCACGCACCTCGGCGCCGAGGGCGACCTCGACGTCTCCGTGGACCTGCGTGGACGGGGTGCGCGCGTGGCCCGCGCCCGGGTGCTGACGGGCGACTCGACGGCCGCGTTCAACGACGTCGACACCCCCGAGGCGGTCGCTCCGGCGCCCCTCGAGACGACGATCGTCGACGGGGTGCTGTCACTGCGGCTTCCGCCGCACTCCTTCGCGACCGTGGAACTCGACGTCGCCTGACGGGGGCGTCGGAGCGGAGGGAGCGGCACCGTCGCATCCCCGCGCTCCGTGTGTCGTGATCGGGGTCTGGGCGAGCGCGGAGCCCACCCGGTAGAGTCGCCGCTAGCGCGAGGTGCTCAGCTGAGGCCTCGGCCGCAACGTCTCACCCGACCGGCCGACAGCCCCACCCGATGAGCCGATGTGCCGCCGCGCCGTCGCCATGTCTTCCGTCGCCATGTCCTCAGAGAACCCGCCCGATCCCCGATCGTCCCTTCGTCATGCCGTGACCACCGGAGACGGCGCCGCCGTGGGCGAGATCGTGTCGGACCACTGGATGTACCTGCTGGAGAGCCGCTCGCTGACCCTTCAGCTCGCACTGGGGATGTCGCTGCCCGCGCCCGCGGACGAGGTGGACCACGTGGTCCGCTCCCGGTTGCGCGCGCACTACGCCGACCCGCACCGGCCCCTGGACGAGCGCACGGACGGGCGGGGCGAGCACTCGCCCGCGTCGCGGAGCTCGACCGGCGCGCTCGCGGCACTCATCGCGCGCACGATCGCATCGATCACCGCGCGCGCGCAGGGTCGTACGGCACTCGCGGCGCGGCACGCCCGTGCGGCGGAACGCCTGCTGGAGGAGTTCCCCGGGATGGAGCGACAAATCCCGCCGGAGCTTCTGTGCGGGATGCAGCTCCAGTGGTTCCGATCCCATGCTCTGACGACCCCCGATGTGTCGATGCGCGACGTCGGCGACGCACTGACGACGCGTGCGCTCAGCGCGGGTCGACTCGATGTGGTGTTCGGTGTCGCCGCCGTGCAAGCGCTCGCACACGCGACCTCCGGGCGAGGGCGCGCTGCAGACCAGGCGCGAGCACGGGCCGCGGAGGTGGAGACGTTCCTCGAGCCGTGGCAGCGGCGGAGGCTCGGCGTGCCCCTGCGGCTGGCCGCGACACTGCGCAGCCTCGACCACGGACGTGGCGACGAGGCCGCCGTTGCCGCGGGGGAGGACCGGGAGGCGGAGCGGGAGTCGGATCTCTGGGCTTCCGCACTCACCCTCCGTGCCCAGCTGCCGCGGGCGAAGAGTGATCCGCTGCGCTTTCTCGCAGAGGTCGAGGCCGAGGCCGACTCCCACCCTTCGGCGGTCGCGGACCAGCCGGCGAACAGGGTCTTCGTGGATCTCGCTCGCGCCCACATGAACGCTCTCGCGGGGCGCGTCGCCGTGGGGGTGGAGTTGTTGGCGCGGTGCGCGTCGATCGATGAGTCCGGTGTCGTGCCGGCGCGGCTTGCGGCGTTGCGGCACCTCATGGGTTCGGCCGATGCGTCCGCAGTGATCGAGAGGGTGTTGCAGGACGACGGTGATCGCCCCCGCGTCGCGACGGAGATGCTCGTCCTCAAGGCGGCGCGTGCTCTCACCTCCGGCGACGGCGACGCCGCCGGGAGACTGTTCCGGCGCGCGGTGGGCGTGGCGTTGGAGAACGACATCCCGCGTTCGCTCGTGGTC
>JBMDWQ010000224.1:0-8584 GCA_048594675.1 Microbacterium sp.
GCCTGGGTGTCGAGCGCACCGCGGACGATCTTGTAACGGACACCGGGGAGGTCCTTGACGCGACCACCGCGGACGAGCACGAGCGAGTGCTCCTGCAGGTTGTGGCCCTCGCCGGGGATGTACGCGGTGACCTCGGTGCCGTTGCGGAGCTTGACACGAGCGACCTTGCGCATGGCCGAGTTCGGCTTCTTGGGCGTGGTCGTGTAGACGCGGGTGCAGACCCCCGCCTGCTGCGGGTTCGCCTTCAGGGCGGGCGCCTTGGTCTTGGTGACCTTGGGCGAGCGACCCTTGCGAACCAACTGCTGAATGGTTGGCACGTTCTCTCCTTGTCATGCTGCTCGGCCTGGACGGGCCTTGCAGGTGCTGCACGGTGACAGCGTTCGTGGTTTCACCACAGATCCACCGGCGCGGCACGACAGTGCCGAACATGGTGTGGTGGATATGCCGTGGGGGCGCCCTGTTCGCAGGACGATCCCGGATGTGTGCGCCGCGCCCGCCGCCGGACCGAGGCACGACGCAAGGCGCGCAAGTGCGCACACCCAGTCAATGATACGCCGTATGACGGAGGTGGGCAACCGAGGCCGCCCCGCCCCCTTCCCGACGCGACGCGGGGGTTCAGCACGCGTAGCCGAGAAGGCGCTCGGCGTCGGAGCGGTCGAGCTCGCGACGCGTCATCAGGGTCCGCCACGCCTCCGGAGGCGCCGGACGAGGGCGGAGCCGACGTGGACGAGGGCGGCGACACCGAGGAGAGCCACGCCGACGACAGTGCCCGGGTCGGGAGGAGCGGGCTCACGCAGCAGCCGGAACGCCGCAACCGTCGTCGCCACGGCGAGCCAGCATGCCAGGACGACCGGCACCACTGTCGCGAACCGCCCCGGCGCTAGACGTCGCGAGGTGACGAAACCGATCGCAGCCAGGGCGAGCGACAGCGCTCCCGACAGCAGTGCCACCTGGTCGAGGTCGTAGACGAATCCGCCCGCCCGGAACCGCGGCATCACGAGCGCCGGGACGAACAAGGCGACGATGAGCCCGATCACCAGGACGGCACCCCGCCCTCTCGCGTCGCGAGGCACGTCTCACTCGTGCTGGAGGTGGAACTCCTCGTCGCCGAGGTAGAACCTCTCGCCCGCCTCGAGCTCGGTTCCGGGGGCGACCTCGAGCTCCTCCCCCATCAGGGTGCGGACGAGGACGCCGTTGGTCGAGCCGAGATCGGTGATCGCCCAGCGGTCCCCGCGCAGTTCCAGCCGCGCGTGGGTCTTGGACACGGTACGGGCCTGGTCGGGGACCGCCACGAGCTGGGCCAGCGGGAACGCCGGGTCGGCGGCGGGACGACGTCCGAGCACGACCGTCTCGGCGGTGAGGGCGATGGGGTCGCCCGCGGCCGGAACGAGTCGCCACGCGACCGTCTTGCGACGGACCATCACCGTCTGGTCGACGTCGTCTGCGTCGACATCCTCGGGATCGGGCCCGCGATGCTGTGCGGACACCGACGACCGCGCCGACAGGGGGGCTCCCGCGACCGGCGACCCGACGACAGCGGAGACCTCGCCCGACATCTCCGGGAACACGTCGTGATCGTCCCGCTCCACGGCCCCGGGCGTCGTTGGCAGCGGCCCGGTGGCCGACGGACGTACAGCCGGGGGCTGGACGGTAGCGGGCGGGACGGGGACGGGCTGGCCCGTCGGACTGACCGGAGGCTGTGCGCCGGGGTCAGCCGCGGGCTCGGGCTGTGCCGCTGCGCGCGCGCCAGGAACGAAGGAGATCAGACCGTCGACGACATCGCTCGACCCGGCCCCGTGACCGCTCGGGGCCGAACCGCCGACGTCGGACGGCGGAGCTGCGGGCGGGGGCGGCGAGAACGGCCGCGGCGCAGACGACGCGGAGCTCGGCGGATACGGCGACGGCGAGACCGCGGAGACGTCGTCGATCTCGGCGGACCACGCGTCGTTCTCTGCGCTCCGGCCCTCCGAGCCGGCCCGTCCGGGAGGACCCCACGCATCGGGGAGACCGGGCGCCGGCGCCGGGAGTGCGCCGCCGTCCTGCGGTGAGCCTCCGCTGGCCGCCGGAGCGGGCGGAACCGGTGGGACCGCGCCGAAGGGCGACCCCTCTCCCTGCGGAGCCGCGAACGCCGACGACGGGCCCGTGGTGCCAGGCAGGGGCGGACGCGGCGGAACCGGCATCGGGGACGACCCGCCCATTCCGCCGGAGGGCGGCAACACGGGAGGAGCGGATGTCGCAGGGCGCGCGCCCCGCCATGCTGCCGGACCGAACCCGAGGATGCTGGCCCACACGACGAAGAGGAATGCGGCGAGCACCGTCATACCGGTGCCGTAGCCGAAGCCGGGATTGATGCGGTGGGCGCTGAGGATGGTCAGGACGAGGACGGCCAATGCGCCCAGTCCGGGCACGAGCAGGAGCAGGATCAGCCACGGGCTGAAGCCACCCCACTTCAGCACGGTCGCCTGGTTGAGGAAGGGCACCCATCCCTTCCACGACTCCTCGCCGATCTTGCGGAACAGTGCCGAGAGGGCCAGCGCCATCCAGACGTACAGGGCGATGCCGATGACGCCGCTCAGCAACCCGATGAGGGTCAGCAGCGACGTGTCGATCGTCGGGCTGGTCATGGAGTCCACCTTAGGGGCGGACGGCCACTGTCTCACAGATCGGGGAGGCCGGTCTCCTGCCCCGGATCGAACGGCGCGTCCAGCGAGCGGGTCAGTTCCTCCAGCATCGCGGCGATCTGCGGTTCCACGTACTGGCCGATCGCCGCCTGGATCCGCGGCCGGTGATGCAGCAGCACACTGCAGACCTCCCTACCGATCATGTTGGCGTAGTCGTCTGCCAGCCCCACCTCCTGCCGCAGCGCGGCCTTGGCCTCGTCGGAGAGCGGCGGAAGGGCGGGGACGTCGGAGTTCGCCTCATCGGCCAGGCCCGAGATGGTGAACAGGAACGGGGCGCCGGGGACGGGCTCCGGATCCATCGGCAGACCCTCGTACTCCGGGTCCAGCCCTTCCGCAGGACGATAGCTGCGGGCGCGGTTACGGGCCGCCTGCTGATCGAGCTCCGCCTGCAGCATCGGCAGGTTGAGGGATGTGTACTCGGCGACGGCGTGATCGATGATCGTCTTGATCCGGATCGACAGGCCGTGCTGAACGCCGTGCGGGACGTCGGCACCGAGACCGGCAGCCGAGAGCACCGGCGACCCGAAGCAGCGGCGACACGGGGCGACGCGGCCGCGATGTGTCGCTGGCTCCCACCGTGGCAGCCAGCGAAGCCAGGCGTCCACCGCCTGGCTGACCTGGGTCTCGATCGACCGCTCCACGGGCACCATTGTCCCCTGTCAGACGACCGGGCGTGCGGATTTCGGAGCAACCGGCCACGCCAGCTCCCGCCGAGAGCGGGTCAGGACTCGTCCTCGTCGCGCTCCCAGCGCCACCTCGGCCGCCGCGCCCGTGTGCGCACCAGTGCCACCGCGGTCCACGCGCACACGAAAGTGACGACCACCAGCACCGGGAAGAACGGGCTCGTGACGAACCCCCCGACGGCCGCACCCGCACGGGCGAGGCCGGCGCCGGTCACCAGCGCCCCGAGCCACAGCCCGGCCACGTACGCGACGAAGACCGAGACGATGCAGGCGATGGTCGAACGGTACGTGGGCCGGGCGACGCGAGTCGCGAGCGTCGTGAGGACCGCGAACGAGACACCGGCCACGATGACCGCCACCGCACCGGGAAGGGATCCGAGCCCCGGCACCGAGACGACCTCGGCGTCGGCGAGGAGACTCGTGACGCCGAAAGCCGCGATCACGAGGGCGAAGAAGCCCACCGTGGTCAGCGCCACCGCCAGCGGCGGCGACACGGGGCCGCGTTCGGGTGCGCTCACGTCACATCCGGTGCAGCTGGGGGCCCGCCTCGAGCGTGCGCTCGTACTCGCGCTGAGCCTCGATGTTGAGCTCGGTCACCCGTGCGCCGCGCGAGGCGACCCACGCACCGAACCAGATCGTGATCTCGCGGCCGAGGATGAAGGCGACGATCGCCAGCGGGGCGAGCACCTGACCCTCGATCAGTTCCGCTCCCTGGCTGGGCGTGAGGCTCCAGAACGGCGCCTCGAACAGCTGGCCCAGCAGATGACCACCGTACGCGGCGGCCCCGACGAGCAAACCGAAGATCACCCAGCGGCCCCACCGGCCGCGGTTGATGATCGCACCCAGGAGCCAGAAGGCGAGGAAGAACACGACGACGGGCACCCAGAACCACCACGAGGTGACGGCGTCGAGCGCCTGCGAACCGAGGGTCTCCACGGTCACGTCACCGGAGGCGGCAGCGAGTCCGAGGGCCGCGGCGAGGTACAGGAGACCGAACACCACGGTGGCGAGGAGTCCGATGAGCCCGGCGGCGCCCCGATTGCCGCGTGGGCGGGGAGCCTCCGGCGCCTGCACGAAGATCGGCTGGGGCGCGGGAGCGGGCGCCACCACCGGTTCGACGCGCTCGGTCTCGGCCACCGGCGGAGTCGGCTCGCTCGGCGTGATGACGGCGGTGCGGTCGTCTGCGACGACGGTCTCGCTGACCGCGGGCGCCACCGTGGTCGCGGCGCTGCCGGACGTCGTCTCCGCAGAGGGCTCAGCCTCGGGTTCCGGGCCCGCAGCCTCGATGTAGGAAAGGTCGTGGTGCGCCGGCTCCTGCGGAGCGACGGCGTCACGCGAGGCCGCTTCGGCTTCCGCGAGACCCTCGTTGGCGCGGCCGACCACGTCGTCCACGTTGGTCGCGGCGTCGGGCGACGTCGACGGCTCGACCGGCTCGCCGTGGTTCGGCTCGCTCATTGCGGTGTGCTCCTCACGCGGAGGCGCGCGCCACCGCACAGCGAGCGTAACGTGCGGCAGCGCGCCCGCCCCGAAGGCGTGCCGACGTGTCGGCACGCGCGTCGCCGGGCGGTCTGCTTATCGTGGGCGCATGCCCTCGCGTCGCCCCGTCCACACACCAACGTCGATACGCTCGCGCCTGCGGGTCGCCGCGCTGGCGACGGTGGCCGGCACCCTCCTCGGGGCGACGTCGGCGTGTACGGCAGAGCCGGCTCCGCCGGCGCCTTCGACCCCGATGGCGTCCGCGGCGAGCCCAACACCGTCCGCGGCGACCGGCCCCGTGCTGGCGGACTTTCCGTTCGGCCCCTCCGAGTCCATCACTGCCCTACCCGACGACTGTCGCGCGATCCTCACCGACAGCGTTCTGAGCGAGCTCGCGGACGTCCCGCTGAACGCTCCCGGGATGGGAGGCGGCATCCGCCCGGACAGCACGCGGGTGTGCGCGTGGGGCGAGCCGGGCGCGGCGGGCACCTGGTTGGTCACGCGCATCGGCTTCTCGCCGTTCCGGGCCGCCTCCGATGCCCTCTACGAGCTCGGCCGTGACGGATTCACGTGCTACGAGCCGGGCGGCGGCATCCGGTGCGAGCGCACCTGGCCACACGAGACGCTCCCCGTGACGCAGGGACGGACGCTCTACTACCGTGACGGCGTCATCGTCGACACGCAGTACTCCAACCTCGCACCGGCCGGGTACACCAACGCGATCATCGCCTCGTTGTGGCCCGCGGGAGGCGCTCCGCGTCCGACTCCGTCGCCGAGCACCCCCTGAGGGGCGCCGGGCGCCGCTGCGGCCACCGAGTCAGCGAGCTCCCCACACACGGTCCGCGACGACGTCGACATACCCCGTCGGGCGCCACCCGCTCTCGAGCGTCGAGACCCAGAGCCCCCCGACGATGTCGATCGTCTCGCGGTCGTCGCCGTCCTCCCGGACGCACCGCGTGCGGCGCTCCCGCTCCTCACACGTGTACCCCTGCACGCTCAGGGCCGTCCGGGCGATGGCCCCCGCGTCCGCGGGGACGTCGGCCAGCGTCGTGGAGACCGATCCCTCCGGTCCCGTCCAGGCGCACGTGAGCCTCACCGCCGGCGCGAGGGCATCGACCAGCCCCGGCGCCATCGTCGCGGGGGCATCGGTCGAGGGGGTCAGGATCGAATCGTCGGACCAGACGAGGCTCCGCCACACGGATGTGTCGTAGAGCTCGCGACACTCCGTCGGGGGTCCTGCCGCCTCGGCCTCTCCGTCGCCCGCGACCGGGCCCGAGGTCGGTCCGCCCAGCTGTCCGCCGACGAACCCGACGAGGCCCGGAACCAGTGGCGCCGCGATCCAGACCAGGCCGCCGACGACGAGGGCGCACGCGAGTCCGACCGTCCACGCGAGCGCCGAGTTCCTTCCGCCGACCCGTGCCACCTCTCCACGCTAACCGCGGAGGGGCCCGACGCCGGGGAGACGGGCCGAGAAGCGCCGCGCGAAGACGCGAAAGAGCCCCAGGGCGGACCCTGGGGCTCTTTCGATTCCTACCTGGACTCGATCAGTTGTGCTCGCGGCGTCGCCGCTCCACAACCTCAATCGGCTCGGTCGGACGAGCTAGCTCGCCCGCCGCTCGCCTCAATCAGTTGTAGGTGCCGGGCGTGAAGTCGTCGGTCGAGAAGCTGTCGAAGTCGACGTAGCTCAGGTCGGCATCGCTGTACGCGCCGTCCGAGGCGAAGATGCGGTTGGGGTACCGCTCGCTCTTGGCCTCGTCCGTCGCCTCGACGGCGACGTTGCGGTACTTCGCAAGTCCCGTTCCGGCGGGGATGAGCTTTCCGATGATGACGTTCTCCTTGAGGCCCACCAGCGGGTCGCTCTTGCCCTCCATGGCCGCCTGGGTGAGGACGCGGGTGGTCTCCTGGAAGGAGGCCGCCGACAGCCACGACTCGGTCGCAAGCGACGCCTTCGTGATACCCATCAGCTCGGGGCGGCCCGAGGCGGGGCGCTTGCCGGCCGCGACCGCCTCGCGGTTGATCTGCTGGTAGCGCTTGAAGTCGACCAGCTCACCGGGCAGCAGCGTCGTGTCGCCGTGGTCGACCACGGTGACCTTCCGCAGCATCTGGCGGACGATGACCTCGATGTGCTTGTCGTGGATCGGCACACCCTGCGAGCGGTAGACGCCCTGCACGCCGCCGACGAGGTACTTCTGCACCTCGCGGGCACCCTGCACGCGCATGACCTCCTTGGGGTCGAGCGTTCCGACGAGGATCGGCTGACCGACGGTGACCCGCTGGCCTTCCTCGACCAGGAGCGTCGCGCGCTTCAGGACGGGGTAGACGTGGGGCTCGTCGCCGTTGTCGGGCGTCAGGATGACCTTCTTGGCCTTGTCGGTCTCGTCGATCTTGATGACACCGTCGGCCTCGGCGATCGGGGACGCGCCCTTGGGGGTACGGGCCTCGAACAGCTCCTGGACGCGCGGCAGACCCTGCGTGATGTCGTCGGCCGAGGCGGAACCACCCGTGTGGAACGTCCGCATCGTGAGCTGGGTACCGGGCTCACCGATCGACTGGGCCGCGATGATTCCCACGGCCTCGCCGATGTCGACGAGCTTTCCGGTGGCCAGCGAACGGCCGTAGCACTTCGCGCAGACACCGACGGCGGAGTCACAGGTCAGCACGGAGCGGACCTTGATCGTCTCGATGCCGCCCTCGACGAGCTTGTCGATGAGCACGTCGCCCACGTCGTCGCCGGCCGCGGCCAGCACCGTGCCGGAGGCGTCGACGACGTCGGCGGCCAAGGTACGGGCGAAGACCGAGTTCTCGACGTTGGCGTCACGCACGAGCGTGCCGTCGCTGCCGGGAGCGGCGATCGTGAACTCGAGGCCCTTGGAGGTGCCACAGTCGTCCTCGCGGATGATGACGTCCTGCGAGACGTCGACGAGTCGACGGGTCAGGTAGCCCGAGTCGGCGGTACGGAGGGCCGTGTCGGCCAGACCCTTACGGGCACCGTGCGTCGCGATGAAGTACTCCGCCACCGACAGCCCCTCGCGGTACGAGGAGATGATCGGACGGGGGATGATCTCACCCTTGGGGTTGTTCACCAGGCCTCGCATACCCGCGATGTTGCGGATCTGCAGCCAGTTACCACGAGCACCCGAGCTGACCATGCGGTTGATGGTGTTGTCGGCCGGGAAGTTGTCCCGCATCGCCTTCTGGACGGCGTCGGTCGCCTCGGTCCAGATCTTGATGAGCTCCTGGCGACGCTCGGCGTCGGTCGTGAGGCCCTTCTCGAACTGCGCCTGGACCTTGGCGGCCTGCTTCTCGTAGCCGGCCACGATCTCGGCCTTGTTCGGCGGGGTGAGGATGTCCGACAGCGCCACGGTGACACCCGAGCGGGTGGCCCAGTGGAAGCCGGCGTCCTTGATCCGGTCGAGCGATGCGGCGACCTCGACCTTCGGGTACTCCTCGGCGAGCTTGTTGACGATCTGCGACAGCTTGCCCTTGTCGGCCTGCTCACGCACGAACGGGTAGCCCTTGGGGAGCGTGTCGTTGAAGATCGCCTGACCGAGCGAGGCGTCGACGAGACCGTGCTGCTCGTAGCCCTCGGGCGCTTCGCCCTCAAGGAACGTCAGACCCGGGATGCGGATGCGGACCTTGGCCTGCAGGTCGAGGGTTCCCTCGTCCTTGGCGAGGATCGCCTCACCGACCGAGCCGAAGACGCGTCCCTCACCGGCAGCGCCGTCCTTGACCGTGGTCAGGTGG
>JBMDWQ010000225.1:0-3058 GCA_048594675.1 Microbacterium sp.
TCCATCGTCCGGTGGCAGATGCCGTGGGTGCTCGCCCTCGTCCTCAATCAACCGCTCTTCTACCTCCGATAGGAACGGCGCCGTGCTCGAATCCTCCCCGCCCGGTCTCGCCGCCGACCCCCTGGACGCCGGCTGCGACGATTTCGCCGCCAGCGTGTCTCGACGCACCGCCGTCCGCTCGGCCCTCGGCATCGGGGTCGGCCTCGTCATGGCGTCGGTGTTCGGCGATGCGTTCGTCGAGACCTCCTACGCGGCAGGAGGCAGGAAGGCGGACCGCGTGCTGGTGGTTCTGTCGCTCCGCGGCGCCGCCGACGGGCTCTCTCTCGTCGTTCCGCACGCTGACCGCGTCTACTACGCCGCGCGCCCGAACATCGCCGTACCGAAGGACAAGCTGCTGGCGGCGGACGCGCAGTTCGGACTGCACCCGTCGTTCGCACCGATCATGCCGTTGTGGAAGGCGGGTCGTGTCGCGGCGATCCACGCGACCGGGCAGCAGGTCACGACCCGGTCGCACTTCGCGGCGATGGAGGAGGTCGAGGACGCCGACCCGGGGTCGCGGGCACGGGTGGGCTGGCTCAATCGCCTCATCTCGCTGCGCGGGGGCGGTGCCTCGGACAGCACGGCGCTGCAACTCGGAGAGACGGTGCTCGCCACTCAGCTCGCCGGCCCGGCGCCCGCCGTCTCGGCGGCCGGCTTGGACAAGCTCAAGCTCGTCGGGCCCGGCGGCAGCGAAGCCGCGCGATGGGAGAAAGCGCTCTCGGGCCTGTGGACGAATGCGCCCGCTCCGGTGGCGCGGGGCGGAGGTAGGGCCCTCGCCGTCGCGCAAGCCTACGCGCCGGCCCGTGCCGCGAGCGGGGGTTCGGCGACCTATCCCAAAGGCAGCCTCGGCGATGCGCTGCAGGGCGCGGCCAAGGTGATCAAGGCAGACCTCGGTGCCGAGGTCATCACGATCGATCAGGGATCGTGGGACCACCACCAGTGGGTGGGCAATCTGTCGAACGGGAACCTCAAGAACATGGCTGACCCCCTCGGCCAGGGACTCGCCGCCTTCTTCGCCGACCTCGGCGCCATGGAGAAGAAGGTCACGCTGGTGACGATCTCCGAGTTCGGTCGCCGCGTCAAAGAGAACGGCAACGGCGGCCTCGATCACGGACACGGGAACGTCATGTTCGTTGTCGGCGCCGGAGTGAAGGGCGGCTACTACGGCCGGTGGCCGGGCCTGGAGAACACCACCGATGCGGATCTCGCGGTGACGACCGATTATCGCGACGTTCTCAGCGAGGTGGTGGCGGCCCTCTACCCGGAACGGAGCCTCGCGGCGATCTTCCCTCAGTTCCGTCACAAGCGGCTCGGGTTCATGGCCACGGTGGTCACCGGCGGCGACACGGGACCCGCGACGCCGGCACCGAAGAAGATGCCCGCGAGCTTCTTCACGTCCTACGGGAAACGGTCCGGATCGAGTCGAGTGGGGTCCAAGGTGACCGCGCCCGCTCCGAAGCTCACCGCGGCGGGCAAGAAGGCGAAGGTCAAGGCCTCTTATCGCTGGGAGACGGTCAAGAAGGGCAAGACCAAGAAGCGCGGATCAAAGCGCTCTTTCACCCTCCCGGCGTCCTACCTCGGATACTCCCTGCGCGTGAGAGTGACCTACACCGCCAAGGGCTACAAGGCCAAGACGAAGACCTTCAGCTGGGGCACCGTCAAGAAGAAGAAGAAGTAGTAGTCCTGGCGCCTGACCACTGCTCAGGTGGCGCGTCTTTGTGCCTGTGAGCCCGAGGAACTCGCAGAGTGCGCCACGTGAGCGACGAAGGCGGGGAGGCCGGGCAGACGAGGAGACCGACACGAAAGTTGTGGAGCCTAGGAGATTCGAACTCCTGACATCCTGCTTGCAAAGCAGGCGCTCTACCAACTGAGCTAAGGCCCCCGAAGGGAGTGCAGTGGGGCTACCAGGACTTGAACCTGGGACCTCTTCATTATCAGTGAAGCGCTCTAACCGCCTGAGCTATAGCCCCGTCTGGAGACCGGCGCCAGCGCCGTCAACCTCCAAGACTTTACCCGATCGTCGGGCGATCCCGAAATCAGTTCGAGGTGAACCCCACGAGCAGGCCGCCGGTGACCTTCACCATCAGGTTGTAGATCCCCGCGACGACCGCGCCCAGCACGGTCACGACGATCAAGTTGAGGATCGCGACGATCGCCGCGAACGCCATCACCTGCGGCAGGCTGACGACCTCCGCCAGGACGAAGGAGTTGTCCGTCAGGGCACGCAGGATCTCATCCAGCTTGTCGATGAGACCCGTGGTCTGCAGCACGAGGTAGATGAGGAAGACCGACACGAGCGTCACGATCGCCAGGGCCACCGCAGCAAGGAACGACAGCTTCACGGCCGACCAGAAGTCGACGTAGACGAGGCGCAGACGCACCTGCTTCGCACTGGTCTTGCTCGACGACTTCTTCGCCAGCTTGTCGGCTACTGTGCTCATGCTTCAGAACTTTCCTCGGGGGTCTCGGGGGCGTCGCCCTCCGGTGCGGCGGTCTGCGCATCGGCGTCGGTTTCGGGAGCGTCGGCCACGGCTTCGGTCAGCCCACGCTCACCGTTCCGCGCGATCGCGAGGATGCGATCGTCGTCATCGGGGCGGGCGAATACGACACCCATGGTGTCGCGTCCCTTGGCGGGGACCTCGGCCACGGCAGAGCGTACCACCTTGCCGCTGGCAAGAACCACCAAGACCTCGTCGTCCTCGCCGACGATCAGACCGCCCGCCAGATCGCCCCGATCCTCGTTGAGTTTGGCCACCTTGATGCCCAGTCCACCGCGTCCCTGGATGCGGTACTGGTCCACGGCGGTGCGCTTCGCGTAGCCGCCCTGGGTCACCACGAAGACGTATCCGTTCTCGCCGACGACGGAGGCGGAGAGCAGGCTGTCGCCCTCGCGGAAGGTCATCGCCTTCACACCCTCCGTCGAGCGGCCCATCGGGCGCAGCGACTCGTCGTTGGCGGTGAAGCGGAGCGACATCCCATGCCGCGAGATGAGGAGGATGTCGTCGGTCTCGTCGACGAG
>JBMDWQ010000226.1:0-10821 GCA_048594675.1 Microbacterium sp.
GGCGACCGCGCCGTCGTCCTCATCTCTCACGTCCGAGTACCCGAGGGCCTGGTCGATCGGACTGTGCGGCTGGAGAACGGCCGCATCGCCCACTGACCGAAGGGCGCGGCGGGCCGGCTCGCGGCGCACAACGGCGGACCAGCGCGCCGACACGCCGAGGTGACAGCCGGTGGAGCCGGCGTGTCGCCGCGGATCTCCGCCACTGTGCTCTCCGCCTCTGTGCTCTCCGCCACTGTGCTCTCCGCCACTGTGCACGCCCTCCACTGTGCACGTCCGCCACTGTGCACGCCCGGGCGAGACCCAACCACCCGGGCCGCCGGATCCGCGTCAGTTCCGGTCGGCGACGATGCGCGCGCGGTGTGCTCCCGGGGTCACGCCGTACTCGCGGCGGAATGCGGCGATGAACGCCCCCGCGCCGGCGTATCCGACGGCGCGAGCCACCGACTCGACGCTCCCGCCGTCCTCGAGCATCGTCCGTGCGGCGAGGAGGCGGGCATGGAGCCGCCACCGCGGATAGGTCATCCCGGTTTCCTTCACGAAGGCTCGCTGGAGCGTCTTCGCGCTGGTGTGCACGACGCGCGCCCAGTCCTCCAGGCGTAGTGCCGAGGCGGGCTGCTCGACGATCCGCACAGCCACGCGGCGAGCGCGGGCGTCGGTCGGCAAGACGAGCTCCGGCCGTCGCCGAACCGCCTCACCCACTCGGCGGATCACTTCCGACCGCGCGGCAGCCACCGCGCGCGCCGTGGCGATTCCCGATTGCAGCAGGACGCGGACGCACGAATCGAGCTCCGCCGTTCGGGGGATCACGTGAGCCTCGTCGTCGACGGCGAGGCCTTCGGGGAAGAAGAGTGGGAAGACGAGAGAGTCGGGGCGCGGCACGACGACGTGCTCCCTGCCTGCGGGAACGACGAGGGCTCGCGAGGTGTCGACGTTCCAGCGCCGCTCTCCGATGACGAGCGTGCAGCTGCCCGAGATGACCCAGGTGAGCTCGTCCTCCTCGTGTCGATGCGTCGCGCGATCGACGAGTCGGGCATCGGCGAAGGCAGTCCCACTCGGGGGGCTGCTCACTCGTCCAGCACGGCGCATCGTGTGTCCAGTTCTCGTCATCAAACCAGGTAAGGCAAACCTAACCTGGAATGCCGAGGAGAGGAAACCCGTGCCACAGCCGCGCCCGCCGATCGAGACCGTCCGACATGATCTCGGCGTCCGTCTGCTTCATGTGATCGAGAGCGAGCGCATCGGACCACGAATGCAGCGCGTGATCCTGAACGGCGAGGATCTCGATGCGACGTTCCCATTTCCGGCTCGCGCGGCGACAGATCACGCCAAGATCGTGCTGCCCGACCCCGCGACCGGAATCGTCACGCTCCCCCGTCGTGAGCTCGACGGCACGGGCCTGCGCCTGCGCGAGCTGCCGAACCCGGTGCGCGACTACACCGTGCGCCGCCTCGACGACCGCGGGCTGACGATCGACTTCGTCCTGCACACCCACGGGCCGGCAGGGCGATGGGCACGATCGGCGCTCCCGGGAATGCCGTTGGGGGTGCTCGGACCCCGCGGGTCGCACCTCTACCCCACCGGCTACGAGCGCTACGTCCTCATCGGCGATGAGACCGCGCTCCCGGCGCTCGGCCGCTGGCTCGACGACCCGACCTGGACCGAGCCCATGGAGGTGCACGTGCTGGCGGCGAGCACCGACGAGTATCCCCTCCCCGCCCGCCCACGCACCGACGTGGTGTGGCACGTCTCTCCCGAGCCGACCGCGCGGACCGAAGCGGTCGCCGAGCTCGCGGCGGAGCTCTCGCTCAGCGACGACACGTTCCTCTGGGCCGCCGGCGAAGCCGACAGCCTCGTCCCCCTCCGGCGCTCGCTCCGTCAGCGAGGCGTGGCGCGCACCCAGTACGACATCGACGGCTACTGGCGCACCGGCGTCGCGAATCTCGACCACCACGCCGTACCCGACGACGACTGACGCGCGCCCGACTCCAGCCCGACCCACCCACCCACCCACCCACCCACCCACCAGGAAGACTCATGACGACCCTCCGCCTCCGCGTGCTCGGCACCGCATCGCTCGCCCTCGCCGCCACCCTCGCACTCTCCGCGTGCACCGGCGCACCCTCCTCGACCACATCCTCCGGCGCTCCGGCCACCCCGGCGAGCGAGGACGCCGTCTGGCCCCGCACGTTCGAGAACGCCGACGGCAGCACGACGGAGATCCCCGCCGCACCCCAACGCGTGCTGTCCACCGCAGTTTCGGTGACCGGCACCCTCCTCGCCCTCGACGCGCCCGTGATCGCGAGCGGCACCTCCACCGGCGGCGCATGGTTCGACCAGTGGGCGAGCATCGCCGACGAGCGCGACGTCGACCCGATCTGGGAGGTCGGCAGCTTCGACCTCGAGGCCGTCATCGCCGCCGACCCCGATCTGATCGTGGTCGCGACGTCGGGCCGTGACGCCCTGCTCGATCAGGTGGAGGCACTGCAGGATGTCGCCCCCACCATCGTCGTGGACTACGGCGGCCAGACCTGGCAGGACCTCGCCGACGAACTGGGCGAAGCCACCGGACGTGAGGCGGAGGCCGACGCGGTCGAGGAGAGCTTCGATGCGCTCGTCGACGACGTCGCCGAGGAGATCACCGTGCCCGCGGGAACCGCCAACATCATCTCGTTCAACGGCGCGGGCCAGGACAACCCGATCGCGCGGAAGGGCGGCGCTCAGGCCAAGCTGCTCGCCGACCTCGGCTTCACGATCGAAGACCCCGACCCGTCGTGGCACACGCAGGCGCAGCAGCGCGAGGACTTCGTCTGGGCCCCGTATGAGAACCTCACGCGGCTGACGAGCGAGACGACCTTCATCCTCAGCGCAGACGACGCGACCGCGCAGCGCTTCGCGGAGGACCCGGTGATGGCGAACGTGCCCTCGGTGCGCGCTGGCCAGGTCTATGGACTGGGCGCGAACTCCTTCCGCATGGACCCCTACAGCGCCACCGAGATCGTCGAGGGCGTGCGCGCGACCTTCGCCCCGTGAGTTCCGTCCCCCCGGACCTCGAGGAGGGTGCGGCGCCGCGGTCGGCGGCATCGCACCCTCCTACACGGTCCGCACCTCGAGCGCTGAGCCGGATGGCGTTCGTCGCCGGAGCGACGCTGCTCGCGCTCGTCGTGGTCATGGGCATGACCCTGAGCACTCTCGTCGGCACACGAATGCTGGCACCCTCAGACCTCTGGGGAGTCGTGACACGTTTCTCCGCGGAGGATGACGCGCACCTGATCCTGCTCCACACCCGTATCCCGAGGACGATCCTCGCCGTGCTCGCTGGGGCGGCGCTGGGTGCGGCAGGAGTCGTCATGCAGTCACTCACCCGCAACCCGCTCGCCGAGCCCGGCATCCTCGGCGTGAACGCGGGCTCGGCCCTCGCCGTCGCCGTGGCGATCGCCGTGTTCGGCGTCATCCAGCCCGCGGGTTACTTCGTGTTCGCGTTGGGAGGTGCGGCCGTGGCCGGCGTGCTCGTGCTCCTCCTCGGCGGCCTACGCCGGGGCAGCGATCCGGTGCGGCTGGTGCTGGCGGGGGCGGCCCTGTCGGTGGTCCTGGGGGCGCTCGCCCAGATCGTCATCGTGAACGCCGACGATCTGCTCTTCGATCGGTACCGCAACTGGATCGTCGGATCTCTGCAGGGGCGCGGGCTCGACGTGCTGGTCCCCACCCTCGTCCTCGTCGGAGCCGGCGTCATCCTGGCGCTCTCCCTCGCGCGCTCCCTCGATACCGTGTCGCTCGGCGGCGATGCCTCCCGCGCTCTCGGCGCACGCCCCGCGCGGGTCTGGACCCTGGCCGGAACCGCTGTCGTGCTGCTGTCGGCGGGCGCGACGGCCGCCGCCGGACCGATCGCCTTCATCGGCCTGACCGCCCCGCACGTCGCCCGCCGTTGGGTCGGCTCCGACCATCGGCGGATGCTTCCCGCCGCGATGCTCCTCGGGGCCGGTCTCGTGCTCGTCGCCGATGTGGCCGGACGCGTCGTCGCCCTCCCGGGCGAGGTGGGCGTCGGGATCATGGCCGCCCTCATCGGCGGCCCCGTGTTCGTCGCGATCGTCCGCCACCGACGGATGGCCCTGCTGTGACCGCCGTGGATCTGACCCGCGCCCCCGGTGGCGCCCGAGTACTGCGGCTCGCGGGGATATCGATCGTCTACCGCCCGCGTACGCTCGCGGTGACCCTCACCCTGATCACCGCCGCACTGGCGGCCGGGGTCGTCGCAATGGGCATCGGCAGCGTGCCGCTCACCCCGGCTGAGGTCGTGAGCGCCCTCGGCGGAACGGGGACGGACTCGTCGGTCCGTGTCGTGCACGGCATCCGCCTCCCCCGGGTCGTCACGGCGATGGCCGCGGGTGCGGCGCTGGGGATGGCGGGCGCGGTGTTCCAGTCGATCTCCCGGAACGCACTGGGATCCCCTGATGTGATCGGGTTCACGACCGGTGCAGCGACGGGCGCGCTGACCTTCATCGTCGTGTTCGGCGCGAGCTCCGGGCAAATCGCGCTCGGAGCGCTCGCCGGCGGCATCGCGACGGCCACCGTCGTCCTGTTCCTCGCCCGACGTGGGGGATCGCTGCGCGGTCGGCAGCTGATCCTCGTGGGCATCGGCGTGGGAGCCGTGCTGTCGGCGGTGAACGGTCTCCTCCTCGTCAAGGGCGACCTCGACAGCGCTGCGCAGGCCAATCTCTGGCTGGCCGGCTCCCTGGACGCGCGCGGATGGGAGCATGCCGCACCGGTGACGATCGGGGTCATCATCGCGCTCCCGGTCGTCCTCGCCTTCGCGCGCAGCGCCGACATCGTGGAGATGGGCGACGACCTGGCCGGCCAGCTCGGCGTGCGCACCGAACGCGTGCGGCTCACCCTCGTCGCCCTCGCGGTGACCCTCGCCTCTCTCGCGACGGCGGCGACGGGACCCATTGCCTTCGTCGCGCTCGCCGCACCTCAGCTCGCCCGCCGCCTCACCCGAGACGATCACCTTCCGGCGGTCTCCGGCGCCGCCATGGGAGCCGCGCTTCTCGTCGTCGCCGACCTCGTGACGCGGGTGCTCCCGGTGTCCTTCAGCGTTCCCATCGGGCGGATGACGGGTGTGATCGGCGGTCTCTACCTGCTCTGGCTGCTTCTTCCCTCGCGCCGCCGGGCCACCCTGTGAAAGGAATCACCGTGACCTCAGCGCAGCCCCGGACGCTCGGCATCCGAACCCATGGGCTCACCGCCTCGTACGACGGCCGCCAGGTGCTCCACGGCGTCGACATCGCCTTTCCTCCGAGCGCCGTCACGGTCGTCATGGGCGCCAACGCCAGCGGCAAGTCGACCCTCTTGCGCGCGCTCGCCCGGCTTCTCCCGCCGACGAGCGGCACCGTCACCCTCGACGGCGACGATCTGCGAACGCTTCCCGCCAAGGCTCTCGCCCGCAGGATCGGTCTGCTCCCCCAGTCATCGACGGCGCCGCCCGGGATCACCGTGGGCGAGCTCGTCGCGCGGGGACGCTATCCGCACCAGCGCCTGCTGCAGCAATGGTCCGCCGACGATGCGGCTGCGGTGGCCGCCGCGGTGACTGCGACGGGGATGGAGGAGCTCGTGAGCCGCCCGCTGGACGAGTTGTCGGGGGGTCAGCGCCAGCGCGCGTGGATCGCCCTGCTCCTGGCCCAGGAGACTCCCGTCATGCTCCTCGACGAGCCGACGACCTACCTCGACATCGCCCATCAGCTCGAAGTGCTCGAGTTGATCCGCGACCTCAATCGCGCGCAGGGGCGCACCGTCATCATGGTGCTCCACGATCTCGACCAGGCCTGCCGCTACGCCGACGAGCTCATCGTTCTGAAAGACGGAAGGGTCGTCGCCACCGGTGCACCCGCCGAGGTGATGACGGCAGAGCTCATCGCCGACGCTTTCGGCATCGAGGCGGAGGTCCAGCCGCATCCTCGCACCGGCCACCCCATGGTCCTCCCGATCGCCAGCTTGTCGGGGAGGGTGCAGTCATGAGCCGCACACTGCTCACCGGGTTCACCCTCGCCCCGACGTGGTTGCGCGGGTGGGGGTGGCGTCACCCCGACAGCCGCGTGGAGGAGATGTTCGTGGGCGGGCCGATCGTCGAGGCAATCGTGCGGGCCGAGCAGGCCGGCTTCGACTTCGCTTTCCGCCCCGACGCCCAGGAGATCGATCCGGCGCGCATCCGCGACGACGCCGGGCAACTGGGCCTCGACCCCCTGATCCAGCTCGCGGCGCTGGCCGTCCAGACACACCGAATCCAGCTGGTCGCGACCCTCTCGGCGACCTTCGCCGATCCCTTCACCGTCGCCCGGCAGCTCGTCTCACTGGAGCATCTCGCCGGGCCGCGCATCGGCTGGAACCTCGTCACCTCCCTGGGGGGCGACCGCAACCACGCCACACCGCGACCGGAGACCTCTGCGGGGCGATGGCGACGTGCCGCGGAGTTCGTCGAGGTGGTGGAGGGCCTTCGCGCTGGATTCCCACCCGACGCCGTCATCCACGATCGCGCGTCCGGTCGCTTCACCGACCCCGAGCGCCTCCGGCGACTGGATCACGAGGGCGAGAGCTTCCGCGTGGAGGGCCCCCTGACCACCCCCTCGGGATCCGGCGGCAGGCTGCCGATGCTGCAGGCCGGCGGATCGGAGGCCGGCAGGCAGTTCGCGGCCCGTCATGCCGATGCGGTCTTCACCGCCGCGCCACAGGAGGAGTCGGCGGCGGAGCTGCGCCGCGACCTGATCGTTCGGGCGCGGGAACTCGGACGAGCGCCGGCTGCCGTGGTCCCCGGGCTCAGCCTGTTCTTGGGTGCGACGAGCGATGAGGCCTGGGCCGCCTTCCGGGCCGCTCAGTCACCCGCGACGCTGGCTCGACGACGTGATGCGATGGCAGCCGCGATGCACGCCGACCTGTCGGACCTCTCCGTCGACGACTCCGTGCCACGGGCGCGGCTACGAACCCCTGACACGCCTCTCGACGCTCGCGCAGAGCGCCTGCGAGCCGTCGCCGCGAGGGCCACGCTCGGCGCGCTGCTGGAGTCTCCCGATGCTGTCGCCGATCTGCATTGGACGGTGATCGGCACGGTCGACGACGCGGCGGATGCGATCTCGGTCCGCTTCGAGCGCGCATCGCTCGACGGGTTCATCGCCTTCCCCGGCGGCAGCTGGACCAGTGTCGAGCTCGCGTGCGATGCCCTCGTGCCGGAGTTACGCCGACGGGGTCACCTCGCCCCGGGAACGGGGCTTCGACGAGACGCGCCGTGACCGCTACAGACGCAGACCGAACGCCTGCGAGCCCGGAGACGAGGGCAGCGCCGCGAAGCCGAGTCGCTCGTAGAAGGCGAGAGCGCCGGTGTTCTCCGCCGACGCCACGAGGTGGAGGGCGGGGACGCCACGATCGCGGAGCGAGTCGACGACCGCGCCGATGAGGCGCCGCCCCCACCCCTGACCTTGGAGCTCCGGCAGGAGGTCGATGTGCAGGTGGGCGGGATACTCCGCGGCGTATCGTTCGTCCTGGTCTCCGCGCCCGTACGCGTAGAGCAGCAACCCGTCCTGGCGGGACTCCTCCTGCTCGGGTCGCGGCCACCGCGCGCCCCGACGCGGCCACCACTGATCGCGGAACCACTCCTCGAACGCGACGGTGTCGGGCGTCGCCACCGCGTATCCCCGCGCACTTCCCGACTCGTCCTCCACGACGAAGGCATGCTCGGGGTGACGAGCGACGTACGGCAACACGAACAGGTCCGCCCAGAGGTCGTCGTCGTCCAGGATGCCGGTCCCGTCGGTGCCGGCGTCGGCGGTTCGGAGGCAGATCTCAGCGAGTGCCGATTCGTCGCCGATGCGGAAGGGACGGATGCGGGCCATGGGCCCGAGTCTACGTCCGGGTCCGGGCGCGACGCGGCGGCGCCGAGGCTGCGAGAGGTGCGGCGAGGGCCTCGGCGGCGGCGGTGATCCGAACCGCCATGCCGCGGAAGATGAACCCGTGGAACGGCAGCACGGCCAACCAGTAGAGCCGTCCCGAGAGGCCCCGGGGGAAGAACACGGCACGCTGCCGATAGACCGAGCCCTCCCCGTCGGGATCGCATCGCAGTTCCAGCCAGGCCAGGCCCGGCACCTTCATCTCCGCCCGCAGACGGAGCAGGCGCCCCGGTTCCACCGCCTCGACCCGCCAGAAGTCGATCGCGTCACCGACCGACACCCGCGTGCGACTCCGCCGTCCGCGCCGAAGACCCACACCGCCGACGAGGCGATCCATCCAGCCCCGCAGCGCCCACAGCAGCGGAGACGAGTACCACCCGTTCTCGCCGCCGACGCCCGCGATCACCTCCCACAGGTGCTCGGGAGACGCGGAGGTGCGCTCGGTCTGCTCATCGGTGAAGACCGTGCGCCCCGCCCATTCCGGGTCGCTCGCGAGCGGATCGGACGGCACTCCCGACACCTCGGCGTCCTGCCAGCTCGTCTCCACCGAGTCCGCCTCGACGCGGCCGAGAGCCAGCGCCACGGCCCGGCGATAGGGAGTCAGTCCGCCCTCGGGAGGGGGGATGAGCGTGTCGACGTCGTGGTCATCCATGACGCATTCGTTGACGAGAGACGCGATCAGCGGCCGCGCGATCGATCTCGGCACGGGAGTGACCAGGTTGACCCAGTGCGACGCGAGGCCGGGGGTCAGGACCGGGAGGGGGGCGATGGGCCGCTGCGGGAGTCCCGCCTCGACGGCGTAGCCGTTCATCATCTGTCCGTAGCGCAGTACGTCCGGCCCGCCGATGTCGACGGCGCGATTGACGCGGGCATCGACCCGCGCCGCGCCGAGCAGGTAATGGAGCACGTCGCGCACCGCGATGGGCTGGATGCGGTTGCGCACCCAGCGCGGGGCGGGCATGTAGGGCAGCACTTCGGTGAGGTGGCGGATCATCTCGAACGAAGCCGATCCCGAGCCGATCACGACTCCCGCCTGGAGGACGAGTGTGGGAACGCCGCTGCGCAAGAACTCCTCCCCGACGGCGACCCGCGAACGCAGGTGTGGGCTCAACTCCACGCCCGAGGGATGCAGGCCACCGAGGTAGACGATCCGACCGACGGATGCCGACGCCGCCGCCTGGGCGACCGTTCGCGCCGCCGTAAGGTCGGTCTCCTCGAATCCCTTCCCCTGGCCCATCGAGTGGATGAGGTAGTAGAGCACGTCGACGTCCTCGACGGCCTCGGTCACGGCCGCCCGGTCGGTCGCCGAGCCGGCCACGGCGTCCACGCGATCGCCCCACTCGAACGCGGCGAGGCGCCCGAGATCGCGCGCCATCACGCGGACGCGATAACCGGCGGCGAGCAGGCGCGGCACGAGGCGTCCGCCCAGGTAGCCGGTGGCGCCCAGCACGAGCGCGCGAGGGGCGGTGCCGTCCGGGCGAGGGTTCGCGCGCAGCGCCTGCTCGCGGCCGCTCGGAGCGAACGGCAGCCGTGCGCGGTCCTTCTCCGCGTCGTTCGATGACTCTTCGGCGGCGGGTGCGGGGTCCTCGGGCATGCCCCGAGCGTAGGCTCCTCCACTGTCCGGGTAAACGCCTTGCCCCACCCCCCGCGACGGGATATGCACGAGGAGACGAGACTGCCCGGGTCAGCGCCGGCGACCGGTGCCGAAGACCCCGCGGATCACCGAGGTGAGGATCGTCTGCGTCGCCTTCGACCCGAGCACCTGCTCCAGAGGAGACTTCGGCGCCGTCGCCCGAGAACGGGACGACCCGCCCGTCGCCTTCATGAGGCGGTCATACTCCTTCTGCCGCTCCTTCTCGGCCGCAGCACGTTCTTTGTCGGCGGCCGCCTGAGCCTTTGCGACTGCCGCCTGCTGTCGAGCGTACTCGGCGTCGGTCTTGGCCTTGTCCTTGGCCGCCTGCTCGGCCGCCTCCTTCTCCGCAGCCGCGTTCATCTTCGCCGTGAGGATCTCCCGCGCCGACTCGCGATCGATCGCGGTGCCGTACGTCGCCAGCAACGGCGAGGCCTTCACGGCGCGCTCGATGTCGGGATCGGGCGTGGGAGACATGAGCCCCTGCGGAGCGCGCAATCGCGTCCACGCGACCGGCGTCGGCGCGCCCTTCTCGCTCATGACGGTGACGATCGCCTCGCCCGTGCCGAGCTCCTGCAGCACCCGCTCCAGGTCGTACCCGCTCTTCGGATACGTGCCGACCGTCGCACGGAGCGCCTTCGCGTCGTCCGGAGTGAAGGCGCGCAAAGCATGCTGCACACGCGATCCGAGCTGCGCCAGCACGTCGCCGGGCACGTCCTTCGGGGTCTGCGTCACGAAGAACACCCCCACCCCTTTGGAGCGGATGAGGCGGACGGTCTGCGTGATCGCGGCGAGGAAGTCCTTCGAGGCTCCCGAGAAGAGCAGATGGGCTTCATCGAAGAAGAACACCAGCTTGGGCTTGTCGAGGTCGCCCACCTCGGGGAGGATCTCGAAAAGCTCCGCCAGCAGGTACATGAGGAACGTCGAGAACAGCGCGGGCTTGTCGGCCACGCCGGGAACCTCGAGCAGGGAGATGATCCCACGCCCGTCCGGTGCGGTGCGGAGGAACTCGCGCACGTCGAACTCCGGCTCGCCGAAGAAGACGTCGGCGCCGTCATCACCGAAAGTGATGAGCTCACGCAGGATCACACCGGCCGTGGCGGCCGACAGTCCACCGAGCGTCTTCAGCTCGGCCTTCCCCTCGTCACCCGTGAGGTAGGTGAGGACCGCGCGGAGGTCGGAGAGATCCACGAGGGCGAGGCCGTTCTGGTCCGCGTAGTGGAAGACCAGGCCGAGGCTCGACTCCTGTGTCGCGTTGAGGCC
>JBMDWQ010000227.1:0-3982 GCA_048594675.1 Microbacterium sp.
CGGTGACGAGGGCCCGACGGCCGGTGAGGTCGGGAACGGGAATGTCGATGCGTTTCGGCATGGGGCTCCTGGCAGTGGGACGACCCGATCATCGGAGGAGACCTGGTCGTCGGCGGAAAGGGCCGGCGCGGTCGCACCGACCCTTCCAGCGTGAGCCTCGTCGGCCGCCGGCGTCAGAGAGGGCTCATCCGCGGATCGGCGGTCCCTCCCTCCGGCCGTCTCCGACGTCAGAGCGCAGGCGAGACGAGGATCTTGACCTCGGTGTTGCGGCCCCCGCCCAACAGATGCTCGATCCCCGCGTCGACCAGGTGATCCAGACCGATCCGGCTGCTGATGAGGGGGCGTGGGTCGATCCGTCCGGCGGCCATCTCGGCGATCACCTCCGAGAAGTCCTCGTCTGTGTACGCGAAGCTCCCCACCAGGTTCTTCTCGCTCATGAGGTAGCTGTTGAGGTCTACGCTGACCGGCCCGTGAAACTGTGCGACGACGACGTTCACGCCGCCCGATCGGAGCGCGCCGAAGGCGGTGTCGTACGTCGGCTGACCCACGCCCGACGCGTCGAACGCGACATCGACTCCCGCTCCACCGGTCGCCTCAGCGACGTGAGCGGCCAGATCGGTGCTCGTGGGATCGACGGCGTCGGCCCCCAGTGCTGCCGCGAGCTCGCGGCGAGAAGGACTCGGCTCGCTCACGATGACGCGATCCACTCCCCGTGCTCGCAGGCACAAAAGCAGGCCCAGCCCGATCGGCCCCCCGCCGATGACCAGGGCGACGTCGCCTGGGCCTGCTTTTGACACCTTCGCTGCGTGCCACGCGACGCTGGTCGACTCGACCATGGCCCCGGTCTCGGCCCCGAGCTCCTCCGGGAACGGATGGGCGGCGTCTGCGCCGACCACGACCGACTCGCTGAAGCCGCCCCCACCGCCGTTGATCCCGATGAAACCGAACTCAGCGCAGAGGTTCGGCTCGCCGCGGAGGCACGCCGGACACGTCCCGTCCCACACATTCGGACGCACGGCGACCAGATCACCGGCAGCCAAGCCCGTCACCCCGTCTCCGACAGCCTCTATGCGTCCCGAGAACTCGTGTCCGAATCCGTGTGGTCCGTGCTCACCGAACAGCGGGTGGACGTACTCGTTCGGGACCGGGAAGTACTGGTACAGCGCGAGGTCGGAGCCGCAGATGCCGGCCCACTCCACTCGTACTTTGACCTGCCCGGGGCCCGGCTCTCGCTCGGGGATCTCTCGGATAGTGGCGTCCTGGGCGCCCTCGAGGATTGCCGCCTTCATGATGACTCCTTCGTCGTGATGGGTGGGAGGTGGTCGAAGACCATCTCGCCGGCCTCGCGCAGCTGGCGTTCGAGCGCCGCGACCGGGTCCGTGCCGCCGCTGGCGGCGTCGGCGAGGGCGAGGTGGGTGAGGGCGAGCAGCACCGTGGCATGCGTGAGGGCACGCGACGGGTCTCCCTCGTCGCCCCGTTCCAGCAGTGCCTCAGCGATATCGGTGCGTCCGAGGGTGAGTTCGTGGTCCCACACGGCCGCCATCTGCGGATCATCCGCGATCACGGGAAGGAGGCGGCGGGTGCGCTCCGCGAAGGCGCCACCGGCGGCCACTCCGAACGCCCGCACCCAGGCCCCGGGTTCCCGATCAGCCACGAACGTCGCGATCAGCACCCGTCGGGCGTCCGCGAGCGCCGGACGCAGACAGTCTTCCTTGCGGGGAAACATGCGATGAAACGTGCGGATCGAGATCCCCGCGGCATGAGCCAACTCGGCCACCGAGGCTGCGCCGCCCGAGGCCGCGATCTCCCAGGTCGCGGCGAGAGAGGCATTCAGGATGTCGGCGTCGGAGCGTACGCGAGGCATACCGGCACCTTACGCGTTATGGCAGAAACTGTCACTACGTGCGTGGCGCGATCCCGTCGGGATATCCCCGTCGACGACTTCGCTCAGGGCCGTCGCGCGGGCCAAAAGCAGGCCGAACCCCGCCGAATCCGCCGATTCTGCGGCCGCGCCGCCGGCGGGCCTGCTTTTGGCACGCGACGAGGGCGCGACGAGCTCGGCGAGTCTGGCCGACGGCCCGCCTCCGGGATTACGGAACCCGGTAGCCGGCCGCGCGGAACAGTTCGTACCACTCGGCCCGTGTCAGGGGCACGTCCGACCCCTGCGCGGCGCCGGCCACCCGCTCCGGCGTCGTCGTGCCGAGCACCACCTGCATCTGCGCGGGATGCCGGGTGATCCACGCCGTGGCGATCGCGATCGGCGGGACGTCGTACTGCGCTGCCAGTCGGTCGATCACCGCGTTCAGCTCCGGATACTCGTCGGACCCGAGGAAGACGCCCGTGAAGAAGCCGGCCTGGAAGGGCGACCACGCCTGGATCGTGATGCCGTGGATGCGGCAGTACTCGACGATGCCTCCGCCGTCGAGCGTGACCGATTGGTCCGTCCCCTGCATGTTCGCTGCCACGCCCTGCGCGATGATCGGCGCGTGGGTGATCGACAGCTGGAGCTGGTTGGCGACGATCGGCTGGCGGACCGCCGTCTTCAGGAGCTCGATCTGCCCGGGGGTGTGGTTGGAGACGCCGAAGGCGCGCACCTTGCCGGCCGCCTCCAGCTCGTCGAACGCGCGCGCGACCTCGTCGCGCTCCACCAGCGCGTCGGGGCGGTGCAGCAGGAGCACGTCGATGTAGTCGGTCCGCAGCGCGCGCAGCGACCCCTCCACCTGCCCCACGATCCGCTCGTACGAGAAGTCGAAGTACGGACCGTCCGGCACGATGCCGGCCTTCGTCTGGATCGTGAGTTCCGCGCGCTCGGAAGGCGTCAGCTGCATCGCCTCGGCGAAGCGTTCTTCGCACTGGTGCAGGTGGGAGCCGTAGACGTCGGCGTGGTCGAAGAAGTCGATCCCGGCATCCCGGGCGGTGCGCACGAGGGTGCGGATCTCGTCGTCAGATTTGTCGCTGATGCGCATGAGGCCGAGCACCACATTGGGTGCCTGCAGGCTGGGGCCGAGGGGGACGGTCTTCATGGGTGGCTCCTGTCGTTCGGTGCGCTCTCACGCTAGATAGTCGCCTGCCGGAAGTCCACCGCTCGCGGGTGGTGGTGTCGCCGGCGCGCGCTCAGCCCCGGGTGGTCGCCAGGGTGGGCGCGGGGGCGGCCGCCGTGCGGGGCCGGGTGAGGGTGGCGACCGTCATGACGACCAGCGCGGTCGCGGTCATGGCCGCCCCGGTCCAGATGGGGGCCGTGTAGCCGAGGCCCGCAGAGATGGCGAGGCCTCCCACCCACGCGCCGAGCGCGTTGCCCACATTGAACGCCGCGATGTTGGCCCCCGACGCGAGCGTCGGCGCCTGTCCGGCGTAGACCATGATCCTGCTCTGGAGGCCCGGCGTCGCGCCGAAGCCGAAGCCGCCCATGAGGAACAGGAGCAGCACGGTGGCCGGGCCCGACGCGGCCACGAGGGCGAAGACGACGAGGATTCCGGCCAGGGCCGCGATGCAGACGAGGAGGGTGCCGTCGATGGAGCGGTCCGCGAGCCGGCCGCCCACGACGTTGCCCACCACGAGGCCGGCACCGAAGACGACGAGCAGCCACGGCACGGCTCCCGAGGGGAATCCGCTCACCTCCGTCAGCGTGTACGCGATGTAGGTGAAGGCGCCGAACATTCCGCCGAACGACAGCACCGTGACCGTGAGTGAGAGCCACACCTGCGGGGCGCGGAACGCGCGGAGCTCGTGCCGGAGGCTGCCCGGCTGCGCATCGGTCTCCGCCGAACCCGCGGTGGCGGCCGTGGCACCGGGGACGAGGGCGGCGACTCCGACGAAGGCCACCACTCCGATCGCGGAGATCACCCAGAACGTCGCGCGCCATCCGAACTGCTGGCCGAGGAAGGTGCCGAAGGGGACTCCCAACACGTTGGCTGCGGTGAGCCCGGTGAACATGAGCGCGATGGCGCCCGCCTTCTTCTCGGGAGGCATCAGCCCGGCGGCG
>JBMDWQ010000228.1:0-5621 GCA_048594675.1 Microbacterium sp.
GCCGTGTACCACGACGGGTTCTCCAGCACGTTCCGAGAGATCACCGACGGCGTGACCGTGTCGTAGTAGCCGAGCCCGATCATCGACCGGGCCGGGCGGTTCAGTGCCGCCAGGTCGCGCAGCTCCGCCAGGGTCTCCGCCTCGCTCGCAGCCGCCGGGATGACGGATTCCCCCACCGGCTCGACGTGGATCGACGAGGGCACCGCACGGTGGACCAGAGCATCGATCGACTCGTATCCGAGCGCGGCGAGCATCTGGTGCTGCGCATCGGGCCCCGTACCGATGTGACGACGGACGAAGGGGACGCTCACTCCTCGCCACCTGTGAGGGCGACGTAGGCGTCCCGGTCGAGCAGTCCGTCCAGAGCGGACGCGTCGGCGACCTTGACCTTGATGAGCCAAGCGCCGAAGGCGTCGCCGTTGACAAGGGACGGATCGTCGGACACGGCGTCGTTGATCTCGACGATCTCGCCACTCAACGGGGCGTAGAGCTCACCGACCGACTTCGTCGACTCGATCTCGCCGCACACGTCGCCGGCCGTCACGGTCGCGCCGACCGCCGGGAGGTCGACGTAGACGACGTCACCGAGCTTGTCGGCCGCGTAGTCGGTGATCCCCACCGTGGCCACGTCGCCGTCGAGGGCGATCCATTCGTGTTCCTGGGTGTAGGCGAGAGCGTGCAGGTCGGTCATGTGGTCCTCCGGTAGAACGGCAGTGCGGTGACGGTGGCGGGGATGCGGGTGCCTCGGACATCGAGGAAGAGTTCGGTTCCCAGCGCGCTGACGCGCGGGGCGACGAAGGCCATCGCGATGGGGTGTCCCAACGTCGGGCTGAGCGCACCGCTGGTGACCTCGCCGACGGGAGCGCCCTCGGCGTCCAGGACGGCGTAGCCCGCGCGACCCGCGCGCCGCCCCTCCGCGACGAGGCCGACGAGGATCGGAGCGTCGCCCGCGACGACGGCGGCGAGAGACTGCTTGCCCACGAAGTCGTCCTTGTCGGCGGCGACCACCCGGCCCAACCCGACTTGCGCCGGGAGGATCTCGGCTGACAGCTCGTGCCCGTGCAACGGCATGCCCGCCTCCAGTCGCAGGGTGTCACGCGAGGCGAGCCCGGCGGGGACGAGACCGCGGGCCT
This sequence comes from Microbacterium sp., assembly GCA_048594675.1. Classification (GTDB taxonomy): domain Bacteria; phylum Actinomycetota; class Actinomycetes; order Actinomycetales; family Microbacteriaceae; genus Microbacterium. The sequence continues at coordinate 1,134 of JBMDWQ010000228.1, forward strand.
CGCCCGCGTGAAGGAGGGCGTCCCAGAGGTCCCCGGCCCGCTCGTTGGTCACGAGAAGCTCGAACCCGTCCTCGCCCGTGTACCCCGTTCGGGCGACGAAGAGCTCTTCGCCCGCGAACGTGCCGTTTCGCCACGCGTAGAAGCCCAGTTCATCCAGTCCCGGGATCTCGACGGAATCGGTCGCGGCGAGGATCTCCGCGGCTCGCGGTCCCTGGACCGCGATGAGGGAGACCTCTGCGGAGATGTCCCGGACCGCGACCTCGAAGCCCGCCGCGCGCTCGGCGAACGCCGCGGCGACGACCGCGTGGTTGCCGGCGTTGGAGATCACCAGGTACGAGTCCTCGCCCTGCCGGTAGACGATCACGTCGTCGACGACGCCGCCCGCCTCGTTCAGCAGCAGGGAGTACTTCGCCTTGCCGTCTCGCACGACCGACAGCCGTCCCGCGAGCGCGTAGTCCAGGAACGCGCCGGAATCGGGGCCGTCGATACGGAACTCCGCCATATGGGAGATGTCGAACAGGCCGGCGGCCGTGCGGACGGCGTGATGCTCGGCGAGGTCGGACGTGTAGCGCACCGGCATCGACCAGCCGCCGAAGTCGGTGAAGGAGGCGCCGAGCGCGCGGTGCCTGTCGGCGAGCGGAGTCTCGGCGAGCGCGGTGGCGGGCACCGGATCACCGGTGGGCAGAGCTGGGTCGGTCATGAGTTCTCCCGGGTCGGACGGGCAGACGCCGAGAACCGGCGCCCGTGAACTCCCCCTCTGTCATTGGCCTGAGAGTTTCGCCCCTCGCGCTCGGCGACGGGCTTTCACCTTCGGCACGATCCGTGAATGGATCGTTTTCCAGAGCGGCCGGACGCGAGCGGTACGCGGACCTGAGAGATTGGCGGGGAGGCTTGCTCCTTCGGTGCCCGGACCCTCGGGCCCGGAGCTCTCCCGCACACGTCATGCGGCCTGTCTTCAGTTGCAGGCCCAGCATAGCGTGGGCTAGCTCGTGCACCGCCCCGACGCGACGGTGGGGCTCGAGGCATCGAGGCCGTCGAGCGCCGGCCGCACCTCGGCACTGGTCATGGCATAGCCGCGACGGTCACCGTCGACGCCGCGTGCGAAGACGACTCCGATCACCTCGCCGTCGGGATCCAGGAGTGGACCGCCGGAGTTCCCGGGACGCACCTCCGCCTCCAGGGCGTAGATGTCGCGCAGGGCGACGGACTGGTCGTAGATGTCGGGAACGGGGACCGGGCCCACACTGAGCACGGCGGCCGCTCCGCTCGTGAACGGGCCGCCGAGGGGATACCCCTGCACCGCGGCGCGAGTGCCCGGTTCAGCCGGTGCGGCCAACGCCAACGGCGCGGTGGGCAGTCCACGCACCGCGATCACGGCGAGGTCGTCGACGGGGTCGAGGTACACGAGCCGTCCCTCCGCGGCGATGCCACCGGGAAGCTCCACGATCGGCGCGTCGACGCCGGCGACGACGTGCGCGTTGGTGACGACGAGACCGTCGGCCGCGACGAAACCGGAGCCGGTCATCGTCCGCCCGCAGCTGTACGCGGTGCCGCTGATCCGCGCCACCGACTGCGCCGCGCGTTGCAGCTGCGGGTCGTCGAGAGCGATGGGCGGCCCCGTCACCGGCGCCGTCACGCCGATCACCTCGGCCAGACGCGGCACGGTGTCCTCGATGACGAGCGAGCGCAACTGGGCCATGACGTCCGCGACGGGCGCCGGGGTCGCATCGTCGATGACGGTGAGCACTCGGGATGAGGCGACCGCCGCCGAGACGACGGGAATCCCGGCGGTCTTCAGCCCTGCACCGAGCGTCACGACGACGAGGGTCGTGGCGAGAAGGCTGACCACTCCGCCGAAGAACCGCTCCACGGCACGCAGGCGTGTGCGGTCCGTTCCGCGCCGGATGGCCGCGCCGATCCCCGCCCCGATCGCGACCGCCACCAGCACGATGGCGACGGCGAGCGCGGCCAACGCGACGCTGCGCCAGAGACCTGTCGGCACCACCGTCGATACGGCAGGTGTGACCAACGGCACGAGCCAGAGGGCGGCCAGAGCCCCGCCCACCATGCCGACGATGACTCCGAGGCTGGCGAAGAAGCCGCGCGCGAAACCCGAGACGAGCGCCACGGCCAAGACGATCAGCACCGCGATGTCGACGACGAGCATGCCGATCCCCCTTTTCCGCTGCGGCATCCACCGTAACGAGGGGCGGCTCGGATTTGCCTGAGCACCGGGGTACGCGCACCCTGGGCGTGCGCCGCGGGGCACCGGCTGCTCATGGCCGCCCGACAAGATATCCCCGGCCCGGCGGATTTGCCCTTCGAGTCACCGAGACCCTAATATCGACGAGGAACTTAGAGTCACCATGACACAAACATCCTCCTCCCCGATCGACGGCACGGAGATCCGCGTAGCGGTCTCCACCGTCATCTTCAGCTTGCGCCACGACCGCGACGCTGAGATCCCGCGGGTGATCGTGCCGCTCGTCCGGCGCACGCGTGACCCGCACGAGGGTCAGTGGGCGCTCCCCGGCGGGTGGCTGGGTGGGGCGGAGAACCTCGAGGCCGCCGCGTCGCGCACCCTCGCCGAAACCACGACGCTCGCCCCGAGCTACCTGGAGCAGCTGTACGCGTTCGGCGACGTCGATCGCTCGCCCAGTCGTGTCGTCTCGATCGTCTACTGGGCCTTGGTGCGCGAGGACGACTCCCGCAACTCCGAGCTCCACAACGTCGCGTGGTTCGACGTCGACGCGTTGCCCCCCCTCGCCTTCGATCACGCGCAGATCCTCGAGTACGCGCTGTGGCGCTTGCGCAACAAGGTCGGCTACAGCCGGATCGCGCATGGCCTGCTCGCCGAGACCTTCACCCTTGCCGACCTCCGCGAGGTCTACGAGGCCATCCTCGGACGCCGACTCGACCCGGCGAACTTCCGTCGACAGGTCGAGAACTCGGCCACCCTCATCCCGACCGACCACTTCCGCACCGGAAGCCACCGCCCCGCACGTCTCTACCGCTACAACCATGCCGTCGAACTCGCCGACCGCGGGCCTCTCCCGGGGTCGGCGGCCGACCACTGACCACCCGCAGACGCACCGCGCGCCCTCACTCGAAGGAACCCCATGGCCGCCACCGCCCTGACCCTCCAGCCCCGACCGCTCGACCCGAGCGTCGACCACGAGATCCAGGCGATCGTGGCCGGCGAGCTGGTGGCCGAGACCTGCAACACCGACCTGGCGGCCGCGCCCTGGACCTTCGACAGCCGGCCCGGATACGGTCCGGGATCGTCCATGGGCGATGTCATCCCCACCGGCGCACCGCGCCAGGGGGCGCTCCCCGAGGAGTACCGCACGGCCGACGAAGCCGAACTCGCCGACCGCATCCGACGGGCGAAGGCGACCTTGGGTGACCGCGTCGTGGTGCTCGGCCACTTCTACCAGCGCGAGGAGGTCGTGGTGCACGCCGACTACGTCGGTGACTCGTTCCAGCTCGCCCGCGCGGCAAAGGCTCACCCCGAGGCCGAGGCGATCGTCTTCTGCGGGGTCCACTTCATGGCCGAGACGGCCGATCTCCTCTCCGGCCCCGACCAGGCGGTCATCCTGCCGAATCTCGCCGCCGGGTGCTCGATGGCAGACATGGCCGACATCGATCAGGTCGAGGAGTGCTGGGAGCAGCTGGCCGACGTGCTCGGCGACCTCGACACCCCCGACGAGGACGGCCTCCTGCCCGTCATCCCGGTGACCTACATGAACTCCTCCGCCGCCATCAAGGGGTTCGTGGGTCGCCACGGCGGGATCGTCTGCACCTCCTCCAATGCCCGCACCGTGCTGGAGTGGGCATTCGCCCGCGGCCGGCGCGTGCTGTTCTTCCCCGACCAGCACCTCGGACGCAACACCGCCAAGGCGATGGGGGTGACGCTCGAGGAGATGCCGATGTGGAACCCGCGGCGTCCCCTCGGCGGTTCCACGGCGACGCAGGTGCACGACGCGCGCGTCATCCTGTGGCACGGTTTCTGCTCCGTCCACCGTCGTTTCACGGTGGACCAGATCACACAGGCACGACAGGAGCACCCCGGCGTCCGCGTCATCGTGCACCCGGAGTGCCCGATGGATGTCGTCGACGCCGCCGACGAGGCCGGCTCCACCGACTACATCCGGAAGGCGATCGCCGCCGCGACCGAGCCCACCACCTTCGCGGTCGGAACCGAGATCAACCTCGTCCAGCGCCTGGCCGCGCAGTACCCGCAGCACGAGATCTTCTGTCTCGACCCGGTCGTGTGCCCGTGCTCGACGATGTACCGCATCCATCCCGGCTACCTCGCCTGGGTCCTGGAAGGGCTCGTGGCCGGTGAGGTGCGCAATCGCATCACGGTTCCGGGCGACGTGGCCGACCCCGCCCGCGTGGCCCTGGAACGCATGCTGGCGGCCCAGCCGTGACCCACTCCCTCCCCGCGCAGTCGCGTGCGGCCGGGACCGCACACGTCGTCATCGC
>JBMDWQ010000229.1:0-3104 GCA_048594675.1 Microbacterium sp.
GGTTGAAGACGCCCTGCGGCAGCCCCGCCTCCTCGAAGATGCCCGCCCACAGCGAGGCCGACAGCGGGGTGAACTCGGCCGGCTTGAGGACGACCGTGTTCCCCGTCGAGAGCGCGGTCCCGAGCTTCCACGACTCCAGCATGAACGGCGTGTTCCACGGCGTGATGAGCCCCGCGACGCCGATCGGCTTGCGGTTGACGTAGTTCATCTGCTTGCCGGGCACCTTGAAGGCGTCATCGGCCTGCGCGACGATCAGGTCGGCGAAGAAGCGGAAGTTCTCGGCCGCGCGCCGCGCCTGTCCGAGCGCCTGCGTGATCGGCAGGCCGGAGTCGTACGACTCCAGCTCCGCGAGCCGGGCGTCGCGCGACTCCACGATGTCGGCGATCCTGTGCAGCACGCGCGAGCGCTCACGCGGGAGCATCCGCGGCCAGGGACCTTCGTCGAAGGCGCGCTTGGCGGCGGCGACGGCCCGCTCGAGGTCGGCCTTCGTGCCGGCGGCGGCCGTCGTGTAGGTCTGGTTCGTCACCGGGTCGAGCACGTCGAACGTGTCGCCGTCGAGGGAGTCGACGAAGGCGCCGTCGATGTAGTGCTGGATGTGGTCGGGCGGGTCGGCGGGGATGCGGGAGTCGGTCATGATGCTTCTCCTTCGGCGGGGACGGAACGGGTGTGCAGGGCGTCGAGGAAGGCGTCCCTCGTGCGCCACCGGTGGTTGCGGGCGGCGAGCTCGATCTCCAGCGGCTCGGCGCCGTCGCGGATCAGCTCGAGGATCTGGGTGTGCTCGTCGACCGAGTGGTGGGCGCGGCCGGGCACGTAGGCGAAGGTCGAGTCGCGGATGCCGGACAGCCGGGCCCAGCCGCGGTGCACGAGGTCGAGCAGGTGCGGGTTGGGGCACGGCTCGAACAGCACGGAGTGGAACTGCCGGTTGAGCTCGGTGAACGTGTGCGGGTCGAAGTGGTCGAGCAGGCGGCTCATGCGCTCGTTGACCTCGGCGGCCTGCGCGAGCGCGTCCGCGTCGAGCAGGGGAGCGGACAGCGCGGTGGCCGCCCCTTCGACGAGTCCGAGCGTCTGCATCGTGTGGGCGTACTCGCCCTCGTCCACGAGGGTCACGCGGGCGCCGACGTTGCGCTCGAAGGTCACGAGCCCCTCGGCCTCCAGGCGGCGGATCGCCTCGCGCACCGGGACCACGCTCATCCCCAGCTCCTCGGCGATCGGACCGAGGACCAGGCGGTAGCCGGGACCGTAGGTGTGCGCCGAGATGCGCGCGCGGATCCAGGCGTACGCCTGCTCCGACTTGCTGGCGCTCTCGACCGTGCTCACTTCCGCTCCGCTCCGGTGCCGGTCGCCTGCTCGTAGCGGGCGCGCCATTCGGCGTTCATCGGGAAGAGGCCGTCGACCGGGTGCCCGGCGGCGACCTGCTCGGCGATCCAGGCGTCCTCGATCTCCTGGGCCACGGCGTCGGCGGCGACCTCGGCGGCCAGAGCCGGCGGGATCACGATCACGCCGTCGCTGTCGCCGACGATGATGTCGCCGGGCTGCACGGTGGCACCGCCGCACGAGATCGTCATGTCGACGTCCCACGGCACGTGCTTGCGGCCGAGCACCGAGGGGTGCGCACCCTGCGAGAAGACGGGAAGCCCGATCTCGGCGACGGCCTGGAAGTCGCGGACACCGCCGTCGGTGACCACGCCCGCCGCGCCGCGGGTCTGCGCGCGCAGGGCGAGGATGTCGCCGAGCGTGCCGGTGGTCGCGTCGCCGCGGGCCTCGATGACGATGATCTCGCCCTCGGCGACCGCGTCGAACGCGCGCTTCTGGGCGTTGTACCCGCCGCCGTGACTGCGGAACAGGTCTTCCCGGAACGGCACGAAGCGGAGGGTCTTCGCGGTGCCGACGATCTTCGTGTCCGGGAGGTTCGCGGAGACGCCGTCGATGAAGCAGGAGTGGTGTCCGCGCTTGCGCAGCTGTGCCGAGAGGCCCGCGGTGGGGGCCTCCAGGAGCTGGGCGCGGAGCTCGGGGGTGAGCGTGGGCGCGGTGTCCTCGGCGGGCAGGCCGGCGAGCTCGCGGGAGCCCCAGGCCTCGGTGCGCTGGAGGTCGTCCACCGCGGGGAGCGAGCCGAGGTCGCCGTCGAAGGGGACATCCCCCTGCGTGACCGTCGTGACCAGGCGGCCGGACGTGGGGGCGCCGGGGGCGTCCGGGGCGTCGACCTCGATCTCGACCACGTCGCCGGGGACGATGACCGACGAGCCCGCGGGAGTGCCCGTGAGGATCACGTCGCCGGTCTCCAGCGTGAAGTGCTGGGAGAGGTCGGCGACGAGCTGGGCCAGCGGGAAGATGAGCCCGGCGGTGGTGTCATCCTGGCGGAGTTCGCCGTTCACCCAGGCGCGCACGCGGAGGGCCGCCGGGTCGACGGTGCGGGCGTCGATCAGCTCCGGACCGAGCGGGGTGTACCCGTCGCCGCCCTTGGAGCGGACGTTGGAGCCCTTGTCGTTGGCGCGCAGGTCGTAGAGGCCGAGGTCGTTCGAGGCGGTCACCCACTGCACGTGATCCCAGGCGTCGGCGAGGGCGACCCGGCGGGCCGGGGCGCCGATGATCAGCGCGATCTCCCCCTCGAACGCGAGCAGCTCGGTGCCGGCGGGACGCTCGACGGTGCCGCCGGAAACCCCGACCGAACTGGCCGGCTTGAAGAAATAGGAGGGGTGGGCGGGGCGTCGACCGCGCTGGTCGGCCCGCGAGGCGTAGCTCAGGTGGATCGCGATGATCTTCCCCGGGCGGGCGATGGTGTCCGTCACGGATGCGCCTCCTCGCGCTCGTCAGGACGCGTTGTGCGTCGTATCCGAAATCATATATCATCGTCTCACCCCTCGGCAAGCAGATCGGATTCACGTCCGTGCACGCCGTGACAACGCGGTCACAAGCACAAAGGAGACACCCCATGAGCGGGCAGTCACAGGGTGGGGTCACGCCCTCCGGAACCATCGCGACGGCGGCCGACCGGCGTCGTGTCGTCTTCGCCACCGTCGTCGGGACCACCGTCGAGTGGTACGACTTCTTCATCTACGCCACCGCGGTCGGGCTCGTCTTCGGGCAGCTCTTCTTCGCGCCGCTCG
>JBMDWQ010000023.1:0-17562 GCA_048594675.1 Microbacterium sp.
GGGCCTGGTGCAGGACGCCACCGCCCACGCGGGAGCAGCGAGCGACCTGAACGTCACCCCCAAGGGCGCTCGTGTGCTGCAGGAGGCGCGCGAGCGGCTGGCCGAGCTCGACGGCGCGCTGTCGCAGCGGCTGCCGAAGGTGGCCGAGTCGCTCGACGGCATCCGCGCCGGCATCGTCTAGCCTTCAGGTAAGCTGAAGGCGTGTTCCGTACGCCTCTCTCCGCCTTTCGTCTGCTCGCGTTCGCCGAAGCCGTCACGTGGACGCTCCTCATCTCCGCGCTCATCCTGCGCGCCACCGTGGGCTGGGCGCCGGCCGTCACGATCGCGGGCGGGGTCCACGGGTTCGTGTTCCTCTCCTATGGGGCCACCGCGATTCTCGTGGCGCTCAACAACCGCTGGCCCGCCGGAAGCACGGCGCTCGCGATCGTCTCGGCGGTGATCCCGTATGCGACGATCCCGGTCGAGCGGTGGCTCGTGCGACGCGGTCGGCTCGACGGTCACTGGCGGACGAATGCCGGCGACGGTCACGGCGACGCGCGCTGGTACGACGGGCCGCTGCGCTGGTTCCTCCGACGGCCCTGGGTGCTGGTGCTGCTGATCGTCGCGGCGGTCACGGCGCTGTTCGTCGTCTTGCTGGTGGTGGGACCGCCCGGAGGGAGATGACGGCGGACCGTGGGCTCGGGACTCGGACATGCGGAGGAACGTCCGCGGTCGACAGATCCATTCACGTGAAACAGACCGCAACGGAATTTCTCGCGCGTGAGCGCGTTTGATTGCCTGTCATGGTGAGTGTGAATGCAGTCGAGTCAGATGATCTCCGTACGGCCGAGGCCGACTACCGCGCGTGGTCGGAAGCGCGTCGTGCGGCCGTGACCGGACCCCACGGGGCCCTTGCCCTCGTGCTCACTCACTGGTCGGAGCCCGGCGCCGCGCCGGTGCCGGAGGAGGTCGCCCGTGAGGGCCACCCCGACACGGCCCTCTTCTCGCGTCTCGAGCGCGCCGACATCGACACCGGACTGCCGCAGCAGGGCTATCGCATCTGGCGACAGGACTCGCCCGCCGCGACGGCGTTCGAGGACATCGAGCGATACCCCTACGATCCCGCCTGGGTCATCGACGGGCGGTTCGAGCTGGTCGACGAAGACCGCGTCGTCCCCTTCGAGCACATCCGCGACGCCGGAGCCACCCGCAGCCTTCCGGTGTCGGGAGACCTCGTGTTCGAGCTGGAGGGCACGGAGTACCGTCTCGCCGCCTTCGACACGGTCTCGGGCGGCACCGCGAAGCTCCAGCTCGTCTTCGGCGACCGGACCAACGGCTCGGAGACATACGGTGCCGGCCGCTTCCTGTTCCTCGACCGCCCGGCGGTCGGCCGCGAGGCGGGAGAGCGGAGCACGCCGGTCACCGTCGACTTCAACCGTGCGACGGTGCCGCCCTGCGGTTTCTCGTCGCAGATGAACTGCCCGCTTCCGCCCGCGCAGAACCGGCTGCCGTTCCCGGTCCGCGCGGGCGAGAAGCGCGTCCGGTTCGCCGACGGCTTCTCCCTCTGACCCCTCCACGTCCGGCGGATCGCACCCCGCCTGGTCGACCCTCACCCACAGCAAAGGACCTGACGTGACCTCACGCCGCCTCACCCGAATCCTCACGGCTGCCGCCGCAGCCACCGCCGGGCTGCTCGTGCTCGCCGGCTGCGCCGCGGCCACGCCGAGCCCGAGCGCTAGTGCCGCGGCCGACCCGACGGCCGAGATCGTCGTCGGATCGCAGAACGAGCCCACGAACCTCGACCAGATCTTCGGCGGATCCTCGGGGGTGACGGAGGTCTTCACCGGCAACGTCTACGAGGGGCTCTTCCGCATCACCGACGACGCGACGGTCGAACCGCTCCTGGCCGCCGAGACGACGGTGTCCGATGACGGACTGGTGTACACCTTCACGCTGCAGGACGCGACCTTCCATTCCGGAAAGACGCTGACAGCCGACGACGTCAAGTACAGCCTCGACCGATTCGTGGGCGACGACTCGATCGCCGCGCGCAAGCGCCAGCTCAGCGTCATCGACCATGTGGACGTCGTCGACCCGAAGACCGTCGCGGTCACGCTGTCGCAGCCGTCCATCAGCTTCACGTGCAACCTCGGCTACGTGTGGATCGTCAACTCCGAGGCGGGGGATCTGACCACCTCGGCCGACGGCACCGGACCGTACGCGCTCGCCGACTACCGCAAGGGCGACTCGATCACCCTCGATGTGAACGACGACTACTGGGGAGAGGCCCCGGCCAACGGGGGCGTCGTCTACCAGTACTACGCCGACCCCACGGCGCTCGACAACGCGCTGCGCACCGGCGCCGTCGACCTCGTCACGAGCCAGTCGAACCCCGACAGCCTCGCGGAGTTCGAGGCCTCCGGCTTCCAGATCATCGAGGGCACCTCGACGACGAAGGAGCTGCTCGCCTTCAACGACCGCAACGCGCCGTTCGACGAGGTCGCCGTGCGCAAGGCGGTCTACTCCGCCATCGACCGCGCGAAGCTCCTGGATGCGATCTGGGACGGCCGCGGGGAGCTCATCGGGTCGATGGTGCCGCCGTCCGAGCCGTGGTACCTCGACCTCGCCGACAACAACCCCTACGATCCCGCGCTGTCGAAGAAGCTCCTTGCCGAGGCCGGGTACGCCGACGGATTCACGTTCACGATCGACACCCCCGACTCCGGGGTCCACGCCACCGTCGCCGAGTTCCTGAAGTCGGAGCTCGCGAAGGTCGGCATCACGGTGGACATCAACATCATCACCGACGACGAGTGGTACAAGAAGGTGTACACCGACACCGACTTCGAGGCGACCCTGCAGGGCCACGTCAACGACCGTGACATCAACTTCTACGGCAACCCCGACTTCTACTGGGGTTCCGACAACGCCGATGTGCAGAAGTGGCTGAGCGAGTCCGAGGCCGCCGGCAGCGTCGAGGAGCAGACGGAGCTCATCAAGAAGGCCAACCAGCAGATCTCCGACGACGCGGCGAGCGTGTGGCTCTATCTCAACCCGCAGCTGCGCATCGCCGCCGAGGGGATCTCGGGTGTGCCGCAGAATGGACTGAACTCGCTGTTCTACGTGTACGACATCACCAAGGCGTAGCAATCACTCGGTATCTCCTTCGACGAACAGGATTGTTGCTGCTGGCCTTCGCGCTGGCGGTGACGATCCTGTTCGTCGTCCTCCGCGTGCTCGGCAACCCCGTCTTCGCCCTCATATCGGTGGGAGCCACCGACGCGGAGGTCGCCGCGGCAGCCGCGCGTCTGGGGGTCGATCGCCCCCTCCCGGAGCAGTTCGTCTCCTACCTCGCCCAGCTCGCCTCGTTCGACCTCGGCCAGTCCTTCACCAACCACCTGTCGGTGGGAGACGAGATCGTCCGCCGCCTCAACGTCACCCTCCCGCTCACGCTCCTCTCCTTCGCGCTGTCGGTGCTGATCGCGATCCCGGTGGGGTTCTTCGCCGCGTGGAAGTCCCGCACCTGGTACGGCACCGCTTTCTCGGCGATGACGCAGCTCGGGGGAGCGATTCCGGTCTTCTGGGTCGGGATCCTGCTCGTCTCGGTGCTCTCCCTCGGCTGGCGGCTGTTCCCGGCGGGAGGGTTCCCGCGCACGGACTGGGAGGATCCGGGAGCGGCGCTGTACGCCCTCGCTCTGCCGGTGCTCACGATCGCGCTGGTCGCCGGCAGCGACCTGGCCCGCTACGTCCGCAGCGCGACGCTCGACGTGCTGGGGCAGCAGTACCTCCGGGCGGCGCGGGCCACCGGCCAGAGCTTCGGCACCGCGATGTGGCGTCATGGGGTGCGCAACGGGGTCGTCCCGCTCATCTCCATTCTCGCGATCCAGCTGTCGACCACGTTCGTGGGAGCCGTCATCATCGAGCGCGTCTTCGCGCTCCCGGGTCTCGGCGACATGCTCCTGGTCGGGATCAAAGAGCAGGACTTCCCCAGCATCCAGGGGGTCCTCCTGTTCTCGACCGCGCTCGTCCTCCTCCTCGGGTTCGCGGCCGACATCACGCAGCGCATCATCGATCCGCGGCTGCGCGACTCCCTCTCCGGCAACCGCCGAACGGGGGCTCGCGCATGACCGCCGCCCTGATCCCCGCTCCCGCCGCCGTCCGCTCCCGTCCGCGGCGTCGGCGGTCGGTCAACCTCATCGTCGGCGGGGCGCTGTTCGGCATCATCGCTGTCGTCGGACTGCTGTCCTTCTTCTGGACGCCCTACGCTCCCGACGACACCGCGGGAGGCCGGTTGCAGCCGCCCTCGGCCGAGCACTGGATCGGAACCGATCGCCTCGGCCGGGACCTGTTCACCCAGCTCATGATCGGCGCCCGTCTCGCCCTGGCCGTCGGCTTCGGGTCGGTCGCCATCGCGGCCGTCGTCGGCATCGCGCTGGGACTGCTCGCCGCCGTCGCCCGCCGCTGGGTCGACGACGCCCTGTCCAGCCTGCTGGACATCGCGATCGCCTTCCCGACGCTGCTGCTGGCGATGCTGATCGTGGCGTGGCGCGGAGCCTCGCTGGAGTCGGCGATCCTCGCGATCGGACTCGCGGGAGCCGCGGTGATCGCGCGCCTGACCCGCGTGACGGCCACCCGCGTGCTTGCGCAGGACTATGTGACCGCCGCGCGCACCTCCGGCACGGGGACGCTGGGGATCCTTCGCGACCACGTGCTCCGCAACGTCTGGCCGACGCTCATCGTGCCCTTGGCGCTGCAGTTCGGCGGAGCCGTGGGCGCCGAGGCATCGCTCTCCTACTTGGGGCTCGGCTCGCCGCCTCCCAACGCCTCCTGGGGGCGCATGCTGCAGGAGGCGCAGAGTACCGTCCTCATCGCCCCGACCGCCGCGATCGTTCCCGGCGTGCTCCTGGTCGCCCTCATCGTCGGCATGAACCTGCTCGCCGACGGCATCCGGGACATCGCCGACCCCACGACGAGGAGCATCGGATGACCGCGGCGCTGGAGATCACCGGGCTGTCGGTGCGATCGACTCTCGATGGCGACACTCCGCTCGTGCACCGTATCGATCTCGCCGTCGCACCCGGGGAGCGGATCGGCATCGTCGGCGAGTCGGGATCGGGCAAGTCCCTCACCGCGCTCGCGGTGCTGGGGCTCCTGCCCTATCCGCTCACGGCGGAAGGATCCGTGCGACTGGCAGCGGGCGACGAGGTCGTCGAGGTGATCGGTGCCCGCTCCCGGCGGCTCGATCGCGTGCGCGGCTCGGTCGTCGGCGCGGTCTTCCAAGAGCCCCTGGCCTCGCTGGATCCGCTCATGCGAGTCGGAGCCCAGCTCGCCTGGCCGCTGCGCCGCCACCGCGGGCTGCGCGGAGAGGCCCTTCGGCGCGCCGTGCTCGACGCGCTCGCCGACGTGCAGCTGACCGATCCGGAGCGGATCGCGCGCTCGCTCATCCACGAGATCTCGGGTGGCCAGCGCCAGCGCGTGGCCATCGCCTTGGCGCTGGCGGCGGGGCCGCAGATCCTCATCGCCGACGAGCCCACCACCGCTCTCGACGTCACGGTGCAGGCGGGGATCCTCGAACTGCTCGAGCGCGAAGTGCGCGAGCGTGGGATGACGCTCCTGTTCATCAGCCACGACCTTCCCGTCATCTCGGGCATCGCCGATCGCGTGCTCGTGCTCCGGCACGGGCGGCAGGTCGAGCTCGACACGACGGCGCGCATCCTGCACGCGCCGGGCGACCCCTACACGGCACGGCTCGTCGAGGCCTCCCGCCGGCTCGACGACCTCCTTCCGAGCCTCGGTACCGACGTCGGCGCAGAGGAGCCTGCCTCATGACCGCCGCGCCGCCCCCGCTCCTGAGCGCCGAGGGCATCTCGGTGGCCTACGGCGCCCGCACCGTGCTCTCCGACGTGTCAGTCTCGGTGTCTCCGGGAGACAGCCTGGGGCTCGTGGGGGAGTCCGGCGCGGGAAAGACGACCGCGCTGCGTGCCCTTCTCGGCCTCCTCGCTCCCACGACGGGGACGGTGAGGTTCGCGGGCGAGACGCTCAGCGCCGACGGGCGCCGTGTCGCCCCCCGCCGCACTCGACGGACGTTCCGTCACGCCGTGCAGCCCGTCTTCCAAGACCCGTATTCCTCGCTGGACCCGCGGATGCCGGTCGGACGTTCGATCGCTGAGCCGCTGCGTTCGCTGGGCATCGGCGGTGACCATCGCGCCCGCGTCGCCGAGCTGCTCGCGGCGGTCGAGCTTCCCGCCGACGCCGCCGACCGGTACCCCGACGCCTTCTCCGGTGGTCAGCGCCAGCGCATCGCGATCGCGAGGGCGCTGGCGCCCCGGCCGCGGATCCTGCTGGCCGACGAGCCGGTGAGCGCCCTCGACACGTCGGTGCGGATGCAGGTGATCGAGCTCCTGCAGCGCCTCGCGCACGACCAGGGAATCGGGTTCCTGCTCGTCTCACACGACCTCACGATCGTCGCCGCCCTCTGCGACCGCATGGCCGTGCTGGAGTCGGGACGCATCGTCGAGCAAGGTCCCACGGAGCGTGTCCTCACCGCTCCCGCGCATCCCTACACGAGGCGCCTGCGCTCCTCCGTCCCCCGTCTTCCCCCGCGCTCCGCAGACGGGTGAGCGTCAGCGGCGCGTGGAGACCGTGACGGTGAACTTCGCGTTGCGGGCGACCTGCCGGGTGGGGCCTACCAGCCGCTCCAGCGCGCTCCGGTAGCGCAGCGGCGAGTTCCATACGCACCAGAGCTCCCCTCCGGTCCGGAGGACGCGCGCGGCGTCGGCGAACAGCCGCGGGGCCAGGCGATCGGTCACGGCGGCACCGGAATGGAACGGCGGGTTGAGGGCGATGAACGACGCCGAGGCGTCGGGACGGGCATCCAGGCCGTCGGCGCGCTCCACACGGACGCGATCGGCGACGCCGTTGGCCGCCGCCGTTGCACGAGCCGAGGCGACCGCCGCCGCGGACTGGTCGCTGGCGTAGACGCGGGCGGACGGGTGGCGCAGTGCCAGCGCCGTGGCCACGACACCGTTCCCGCAGGCCAGGTCGATGAGCGGATCGTCGTCCGATCCACCGTCCACCGCCTCGGGAAGGTGATCGAGCAGCAGCCGCGTCCCGATGTCGATGCGGGCGCCGGCGAAGACACCCCCGAAGGCGCACAGCGTCAGCCCGTCGGCCTGTGCCGTCGCGGGAAGGGGATCTCGGCCGCCGATCGGCGTTCGGGCGACCAGCACGCGAGCCTTCTGCCGCGCGTGGGTCACATCGACCCGGCCGAACGACTCCCGCAGCACGTCGTTCATCGCGGGGGACATGTGCTTCACCCGGCCCCCGGCGTACACGGTGACCTCTGGCGAGGCGTGCGCGGCAACGAGGCCGGCGATGTCGCGAAGGGCGTCGAGGGTGCGGGGAAGGCGCATCAGCACGACGCGTGCGTCCCGCACGAGATCGGCGGACAGCGTGTGGGAGGTGAAGTCGCCGGAACCGCCGAGCCGGGACGCGTTCGCCTCCAGCGCCCGCTCGCCCGTCAGCGCGTCCTGGTGAGTGCGGACCTCCGTCGCTCCCTCGTGGACGGCGGCGAGGGTGAGCGCGCCGTACGCGTCGCCGATCACGGTGAGCTCGCCGCGACCGAGAGCGGCGCGGGCGTCGCGCGACTCATCGATCAGGAGCCGGTCGGCGGCGTCGGCGGCCACGAGATCGGGGGCCTCGAGGTCGGGCCACCGGCGGAGGGAGGAGAGCGGGAAGCTCACTCCGCCCCTTCCGCGCGCGGAGCCGCCGGCGACGCCGGGGTGGGCGGCTCGCTGTAGCGCAGCCGTGCGTCGTCGGCCGTGCATTCTTCGCCGATCCGGAGGCCGGGGGCGATCGAGCCGTCGCGACGGAGCGGGATCAGAGCCTCCACCGCCCGTCGACGCAGCTCCCACGGGTCGATGGTGTTGACGTACACCTTGGTGCCGCCCTCGAAGCCGGCGGGGTTGGAGATGCGCCACTTCAGCACGACGCGCCACGGCATCGGCCAGGGGGCCTCGGGCGGGCGGTAGTGCCACTCCTCGTTCGTCGGCACGTGCACGCCGGTCGCGGCGTGGAGGGCGTGGACGAGGTCCGACATCCCGCGGACCTCCGCCGCGGAGTGCTCCTGCGGCAGATTGGCCGAGGAACGCGAGTACACCTCGAACGCGGGGTAACGGTGCCCGACGCCCGCGAAGGCGACCGCGTGGTCGTTGGCGGCCACGATCAGTCCCTCCTCGACGGCGAGATCTGCGATCCGGTGCTGGTAGAGGTCTCGATCGGCCGCGAGCATGCTGAGCTCGCGATCGACCTGCGGTCCGTGCTCGTCGATGGCGACCAGTTGCTTGTGCAGGTGGTCGAAAGAGGCGCCGGCCGGGCGGAGCCAGTTCTGGAAGACGGCGACGTAGGCGGCGTGAGGTTGTGACGCCTGGATCTCGGCGAGGGAGCGGACGGTGAAGGCGAAGTAGGCCGCGTGCTCTTCCGGAGTCAGCCGCCCCGACGAGACGAGGTCGTCGTCGGTCTCGGCGCCGTCGGCGACGTGGCGCCGGGCGACGATCACATCGTGCGAGCCGCCGAGCAGATCGAGGGTCGCCTCTTCCAGCGACTGGGGGATGCCCGAGGCTGCCGAGCGGATGGCGGCGAGCTTCTCGAGGTGGGCGCGCCCGATCGGGCTCGAGAGATACTCCTGCGCCCACTCGATGACCGCCGCCGGCTGCCGGAAGCCGTGATTCTCGCGCCAGTACTCCGCCGAGACGATCTCGAAGAGGTTCCCGAACCGGCGGAACTCCGCCACCGAGTCGTCCACCTCATCCGCCGGCACGTGACGGTGCTCGACGAAGTCGGATCCGACCAGGCGGGCCTTCTCGGGCGTGGTCTCGAGGTAGCGGTCGACGCAGAACGCGCACAGGCGCCGCTCCTCGCCCGGGGCGAGGCGTCGCGGATCGTCGCGTGGCGGCGAAAGGGGCCGGTGAGCACGTCCGGGCACGGTCCACACCCGGGTTCCGGTGAGGGGACCGACCTGTTTGACGGTGCCGTCCGGCATCCGCACGATCGCTGTCCGCGCCCCATCGCTCACCCCTTCAGCCTACCCAGCGACCGCGGCGACGGGAGCGCTCCCGCTCGGGATGGCCCGTTCCCGTGGCTCGTGCCGCGAGGCATACTCGGGAGATGAAGACACTCGCCCGCACGGTTCTTGCCGGAGGCATGGTGTTCGCGGGGCTCAGTCATCTGTTCTGGGCGCGGCGCGAGTTCCAGGCTCAGGTTCCCGATCTCGTCACCGAGGTCCTTCCCATCGACAAGGACGGTGTGGTCGTGGCCTCGGGGGCGGTGGAGATCATGCTCGGAGCGGCCCTCGTCGCGCTCCCGCGCGAGCGACGCCGCGTGGGCGCTGTGCTGGCGGCCTTCTTCGTGGCGATCTTTCCCGGCAACATCGCGCAGGCGCTCGGAAAGCGACGCGGCTTCGGTCTGGACAGCGACCGCGCTCGCCTCGTGCGCCTCCTCTTCCAGCCGGTGCTCGTGGCCTGGGCGCTCTGGTCCACGCGCGACTGACGTCGCGTGGTGCCGGTCAGCGCCGCGCACCGCCGCGAGTGACGCCGGGTTCGGCGACGGAGTATCGGTGCTCAGGGCGGCCGGTCGCCCCATAGCGCAGCCGCACGTCGACCACACCGCGCATCGCCAGCGCCGACAGATGACGCTGGGCGGTGGCCCGGGACACCCCGGCGCGTTCCGCGATCTCCGACGCCGAGGACTCCCCGTCGCCGAGCGCTTCCAATACGACGTTCTCCGTGGCCGACCGCGACACCGTGGCGGATTCCGCACCGCCGTGGAGGATCCCGAGCGCGCGCTGGATGTCGTCCTGCGTCAGGGCCCGCTCCGCGTTCAGGACATTGCGGAAACGGAGGTAGCGCTCCAGCAGGTCGCTCAGGGTGCGCGCCTCGAAGGGCTTGGGGAGGAAGGTGAGCGCACCGGCGCGCAGCGCTCGCCGCACGGTCGGAGAATCGGTGGCGGCCGACAGCACGATCGTGTCGATGTCGACGCTGTGGGCGAAGGCGATGCCGTCGCCGTCTGGAAGGAAGACGTCGACCAGGAGCAGGTCGAATCGCTCGGCCCGGAGGGCGTCCGCCGCGTCGGCCAGGGTGCGTGCGGGCTCGGCGACGACGAAGCCGGGTCTCGCGGCGACGATGTCGCGATGGAGCCCCGCGACGCGGAAGTCGTCGTCGACGATGAGCACGCGGACGGGGGAGGTCATTCGTGGTCGTCCTTTCCTGACGGGGCGGCGGGGGGACGGGAGTCGTCTTCCGTATCAGAGGCGGGGGTGAAGGCGGTGTCGAGCACGTCCACGAGGCGCGCGCCGAACACCGCGCCGGATCCGTCGCCGCCCGCCTCGATCAGCCACACGTCACCGCCGCCGCGGCGAGCGAGCTCGCGGGAGAGGGGAAGCCCGACGCCGAGACCGTGGACGCGGTCGGTCTCTGCCGCGTCCAGCCGGGGGCGGCGCGCGAACGGGTCGGCGTCGTGCGGGACCCCGCTTCCGGAGTCGGCGACCGTCAGGACGAGATCGGCGCCGTCGCCGTAGCAACCGATCTCCACTCGGCGCGGCTCCGGCCCCTCGACGGCGGCGCGCACCGCGTTGTGCAGCAGGTTGCCGAGGACGGCGGCGACATCCTCGGGGTCTCGCACCGGAGACAGCAGCAGGGAGTCGGCGGTGACGGCGATGCGCACCCCGCGCTCGCCCGCCTCGAGTGCGTGTGCACCGATGAGGGCGTGCAGGAGCACGTCTCCGATCTCGTCGAGGTTCTCCACGGCGTAGTCCACGGGCCCGCGCTGCACCTGCTCGGAGAGGAAGTCGCGTGCCTCCTCCACGCGGCCCGCGTCGAGCAGGCCGGCCGCCACGTGCATCCGGTTGGCGAACTCGTGTCGTTGCACGCGGAGCGCCCCGGTCATCGCGCGCACGGTTTCCAGCCGCTCCGTCAGCGCCACGAGATCGGTGCGGTCGCGAACGATCAACACGGTTCCGAGGTCCCGGCCGGCGTGGCGCACGGACTGCGCATCCACGTAGAGCACCCGGTCCCCGGCGACGACGCCCTCTCCCGCGGTGCCTTCGCGAACGGCGGCCAGCACCACGGGACCCACGCCGAGCTCGGACAGGGATCGGCCCTCGGGCTCGGGCAGCTCCAGAAGCCTGCGGGCGGTCTCGTTCGACACGCGTACGGTGCCCGACTCGTCGAGCGCGATGACACCGTCTCCGACGCCGTCCAGCACGGCGGCTTGATTCTGGACGAGGGCCACGAGCTCCTCCGGTTGGAGGCCCAGGGTCAGCCGCTCCCAGCGGCGACGCAGGATCACCGCGGCGAGGATGCCCAGGGCGAGGGCAGCGGCTGCCGCCGCGGCGATGCCGCCGATGAGAGCCGGGAGATCGTCGAAGACGCTCGCGGGCTCGAAGCCGACGCTCACCTCGCCCACGGCGCGACCGCCGCCGGGCGGCAGGATCGGCACCTTGGCCCGTGCCGAGACGCCGAGGGTGCCCTGCTCCCACGTCACCACTTCGTTGCCGGCCAGGACATCGCGGAAGTCGGTGCTCACGCGCTGGCCGAGCAGCGACGGATCGGGATGGGCGAGGCGGATCCCGGCATCGTCGGTGATGACGACGAACAGCGTCCCGGTGCGGCTCGTCACCGCCTGAGCGAGGCTCTGCAGCTCACCGCTGCGCAGTCGCTCGGGCGACGGTGTGTCGCCCTGGGCGCTGATCCGCGCCACCTCCGCACGCACCTGGGGGTCCACGGCGACGGTGCGAGCGATGTTCAGCGCAGACTTCTCGGCCTCTTCGCGCAATTGCTGGATGCCGAGGAGGGCGAACACCGCCGTGCACACGGCGACCACGGCGACGACGGTCACCCCCAGGAGCAGCACTGCGCGCGTCGCGAACCTCATGTCCACCTCCCTGGTGAGCATAATGCGCGTAACCCGCGGATCGCGCAGAAGTCTCGCAATGAGAGTTAGCGCGCGGCGGGGCGAGGATGTCCCTAGATTTCACGGGATCCGATCCACGACGCCGGTGGATCGCAGACGAAGGAGTCGAGATGTCCCTCATCCCCGCCGTAGTGACGGCAGCCGCCGAAGACGGCTACGACCTCGCGTTCACGCCGTCGGACGGCGTCCTCGTGCTGCTCGGGTTCACGATGGTCCTCACCTTCATGGCGCTCATCATGACGAGGAGGCTGACGCCCATGGTCGCCCTCATCGTCGTTCCGACGATCTTCGGCCTCTTCGCGGGGGCGGGCCTCGGAATCGGCGACATGGTGATCGACGCCATCAAATCGATGGCGCCGACGGCGGCCCTGCTCATGTTCGCGATCATGTACTTCGGCATCATGATCGACGTCGGCCTGTTCGATCCGCTCATCCGCGTCATCACCCGCGTCCTGGGCGACGACCCGGCGAAGGTCGTCCTGGGTACGGCGATCCTCGCGGGAGCCGTCTCGCTCGATGGCGACGGATCGACGACGTTCATCATCACCACCTCGGCGATGCTGCCGATCTACCTGCGCCTGGGGATGAGCCCCGTCGTCCTCACCTGTGTCGCAGGTCTCATGAACGGCACCCTGAACATCGTCCCGTGGGGCGGTCCGACGGTGCGCGCCGCTTCTGCCCTGGGGCTGCAGCCGACCGACATCTTCGTGCCGATGCTCCCGTCGCTGGCCACGGGCCTGGTGATCGCGCTGGCGTTCGCCTGGTTCCTGGGGCTCGGGGAGCGCCGTCGCCTGGGCGGCTCGATCGACAGCAGCCGGCTGGACGGACAGCGGCGCGAGGGACTGTTCGCCGCGCCGCGCATCGTCCGCGGCGCCGAGCCCAAGCCGGGCGCCGCCGCGACCCTGCGGACGGGCAACGTCGTCACGGTGCGGGGAGCTCGCTCCGCCGTCGCGGCGGCCGACCTGGTCTCGGCGACCGACACCGCGATGGCCGACACGATGCTCGACCCGCACCGTCCCACCCTGCGGCCGAAGCTGATCTGGTTCAACCTGGTCCTCACCGTCGCCGTGATGGTGCTGCTCGTGCTCGACCTCTTCCCGCTCGCCATCGTCTTCATGGTGGGCGCCGCCATAGCGCTGATCGTGAACTTCCCGAAGCTCAAGGGACAGGCCGACGAGATCGTGGCCCACGCGCCCTCCATCGTCGGCGTCGTCTCGATGGTGCTCGCGGCCGGGGTCCTGGTGGGGGTCCTCAACGGCACCGGGATGGTCACGGCGATGGCCTCGTGGATCACCTCGGTGATCCCGGCCTCTCTCGGACCGTTCCTCGCGGTGATCACCGGGGTGCTCTCGATCCCGTTCACGTTCTTCATGTCCAACGACGCGTTCTACTTCGGGATCCTGCCGGTGCTCGCCGAGAGCGCCTCGCACTTCGGCATCGAACCGGTGGAGATGGCCCGCGCCTCGATCACGGGGCAGCCCGTGCACCTGCAGAGCCCGCTCGTTCCGGCCATCCTGCTGCTCGTGTCGCTCGCGAACGTCAACCTGGGCGACCATCACAAGAAGGTGCTGTGGCGCGCGACGGTCGTCTCTCTCGCGATGCTCGCGGTCGGTGTGCTGGTGGGAGTCATCCCCTTCGCCGCCTGAGGCGAGTCAGGGAGAGAGCCGGGGCGGTGATCCGCTCCGGCTCTCTGTCGCCGGTCGCGGGGTCACCGGGTCAGCGGTCGGCGACGAGCCGGACGCGCACGATGTTGGTCGACTCGTCGAGCTCGGCCACCTTCGGGTGCGCCCCGACGAAGTCGGAGAACGACCGGTGCCCGAGGGCCTTCTCGCTGAAGGAGGGGTCCATCCGCTTGATGAGGTTCTTCACGGCGGACAGGTGCACCCACTCGTCGTCCGTGCGCTCCTGTTCCAGTCGCAGAGCGCGGGCCAGCAGGTCGCCGGCCGCGTCGACGGTGGCGCGCTTGCGGCGCACGGGAGCGGCGTCGGCCTTCTTCTCCGGCTCCTCCGGGAGCTGGACGCCGGGAAGGGTGTCATAGGCGTCGAACTGATCGCACGCGGCCGCGAGCGACTTGGCCGTCGAGCCCGCCACACCGACGCCCACGACGATCCGCCCGAGCCGCTTGCAGCGCTGGGCGAGCGGGACGTAGTCACTGTCGCCCGCGACGATCACGACGTGCGTCAGATCGGGGAGCCGGAACATGTCCTCCACGGTGTCGACGGCGAGGCGGATGTCGGCGCCGTTCTTGGCGTAGGCGGCGGCCGGGAACAACTGGACGAGGTCGACCGCGCGGGCCACGAGCTGGGACCGGTAGACGGCGTTGACGGGGGAGGACCAGTCGGCGTACGCGCGAGTGAGCACGAGCGTGCCGAACGAGGCGGCGTAGTCGATGATGGCCCCCACGTCGATCGTCGCTTCCTTGAGTCGGGCGGCGACCTCCGGCTCCGAGGGATCGTCGGCGATCCGCTGCCGATCGCGGGCGTAGGCGTTCCGGCCGTGCACACGGTCGTACCAGCTCATCACGATGTTGTCGAAGTCCAGGTACACGGCCACGCGCGGGTTCTGCGGATCAGGCATGTCACCAGTGTGTCAGGGCGGTCGGGGAGATGCGCGCCGTCACCGCACTCTCATAGACTCGCGCCCATGCCCTACGTCTTCTCCCTGCTCGTGCTGGTGGGAATGGTCTTCGCCGTGGTGGACATCATCCTGCGGGACGAGAGCCAGGTGCGTCACCTTCCCAAGATGGTATGGCTCTTCCTCGTGATCCTCCTGCCGCTGCTCGGAACGATCCTGTGGTTCGCGATCGGGCGCGAGTACCCCGAGCGGCAGGCGCCGCGGCCCCCGCAGTTCGCGCCCTGGGCGAGCGAGCCGGCGCCTCCCGCGGCCGCGCCCCGCGACACGCGGACGACCGAGCAGCAGCTCGCCGATCTCGAACGGGAGATCGAGGAGGATCGGCTGCGTGCCGAGATCGCGCGTCGCAGGGCGCAGCAGCAGGGAACCGCGGACGACTAACTCCGGACGTTTCCTCCCCGCAGGCGCGAGATCGCGTCCACCGTGGCGGCGAGGATCAGCACACCGCCGGTCACCAGCAGGTTGATTCCGGCGTCCAGGCGCAAGAGCCCCAGTCCGTTGATGATCATCGCGATCACGAGGGCGCCGATGGCCGCGTGCACGAGACGTCCCCGTCCACCGAAGAGGCTGACGCCACCGACGACGGCGGCCGCGACGCCCGACAGGACGATGTCACGTCCGGCGGCGCCGTCGACCGATCCGATCCGAGCCTGCGCGAACAGGCCGGCCATGACGGCAAGGCCCGAGCAGATCACGAAGCACCACCACTTGATGAGGCGCACCTTGATGCCGGCGCGGCGAGCGGCCTCGGCGTTGCCGCCGATCGCGTAGACGTAGCGTCCGAACCGGGTGCGGTCGAGCAAGAACGTTCCCGCCCACAGGATCACCAGGACCACCGGGACGATGATCGGCACCCCCTCGATCGGGATCACCGACTGCGACCGGTTGAGGTTCAGGACCGCCACGGCGGCGCCTCCGACGAGCGCGATCACGATGAGCTTGATCCACACGAGCGACACCGGCCGGTTCGGAACGCCGGCACGCGCGCGGCGACGACGGTCCCACACGGAGGTCGCCCCCGAGACGAGGAGCATGATGGCGAGCATCACCCAGCCTCCCCACACCGGAAGCCGTCCGTTCTGGAGCGCGATCACCTCGGGCGCGTTGATGGGATACAGTCCGCCTGCGCCGATGATGAGCAGCGCCAGTCCCTGGTAGCCGAGGAACAGGCCCAGGGTCACCACGAACGACGGGATCCCCACCCGTGCGACGAGGAACCCGATGAGCGCTCCGGTGGCCAGGCCCACGGCGAAGCCCGTCGCCAGCGCGAGCGGCCACGGGACGCCGCCCTTGACGTTGAGGACGACGAAGGTGGCCATCGCGACACCGCCGGTGACGCCGGCGGACAGATCGATCTCCCCGAGCAGCAGCACGAACACGAGCGCCATGCCGAGCACCACGAGGGCGGCCGACTGGTTCATCAGGTTCGCGAAGTTGACGGGGGTGAGGAAGTACGGGTTGAGGATCCCGAACAGGACGGTGAGGAACAGGAGCCCCGCGATCGCCGGAAGGGCGCCCATCTCGCCTCCGCGGACGCGCTGCCACCATGCGCTGACCTGGTCGCCGAGGCCGCCTTCGACCCCGCTCCCGATGAGGTCGCTGGCCACGGGGTCGGGCGCCGCTGCGGTGCGCTGGCTGGTGGTCATGCGTCTCCTCCGATCTTGATGGTGCTGGTGCCGATCAGCTCGACCCCCGCGGGCACCTTCGTGCCGGTGATGTAGCCGACGATGTCGTCGCGTGTGGTCTCGGCGGTCGGCACCTGCGCGACCATCTGGCCGAGGTAGAGCACCGCGATGTCGTCGGCGACGGCGAAGACGTCGGCGAGGTTGTGGCTGATGAGCACGACGGCGACGCCCTGCTCGCTGAGGCGGCTGACGAGGTTCAGGACCTGCTCGGTCTGGGCCACGCCGAGCGCCGCGGTGGGCTCGTCGAGGATCACCACGCGTGCCTTCTTGAGCACGGCGCGCGCGATCGCGACCGTCTGTCGCTGCCCGCCCGAGAGCGAGGAGACCTTCTGCCGCACCGACTTGACGGTGCGGACCGAGAGCGAGCGGAGCGTGTCGGAGGCCTCGCGCTCCATCCGGCCCTCGTCGAAGGTGCCCGCGGAGAGCTCCTCGCGGCCGAGGAACATGTTCTGGACGATGTCGAGGTTGTCGCACAGGGCGAGGTCCTGATACACGACCTCGATGCCGAGCGCCGCCGCGTCGCGGGGCGTGTGGAGCGTGGCGGGGGAGCCGTCGAAGAGCACCTCGCCGTCATCGTAGGGCTGGACACCCGCCAGGCCCTTGATGAGGGTGGATTTCCCGGCGCCCTTGTCTCCCACGAGGGCGGTCACCTTGCCGGGCATGACGACGAGGTCGACGCCCTTCAAGACGCTCACGGGGCCGAAGGACTTCTTCACCCCGCGCAGTCTGATGATCGGTTCTGTCATGTCTCGCTTCCTTGCGATGTGGTCGGGTGTGCATGAGGGGAGGCGTCGCACCGTCGGACGATGCGACGCCTCCCGGAGGAGGGCGTTTACTTGACGCCGAACTCCTCGCACTTGTCGGCCAGGCTCACGCCTTCGATGTCACCGGTGCAGATCTCGGAGGCGGAGGCGTCACCGGCGGCGACGACGTCCTTGACCTGCTCGGGACCGACCAGCTGCGGGGTGACGGCGATGTACGGCGTGCCGTCCTCGAGCTTCTGGTCGGCGCTGACGCTCTCGCCCTTCAGGAGCGCGGTGGCCACCTCGACGGCCTTGTCGGCCTCGAGCTTGACGGGCTTGTAGACCGTCGCCGTCTGCCATCCGGTGAGGATGTTGCGCAGGCCCTCGAGGTTCGCGTCCTGACCGGAGACCGCGACACCGGTGAGTCCCTTGTCCTGGAGGACCTTGATGACGCCGTCGGCGTTGGTGTCGTTGGCCGCCCAGACGCCGTCGACCTTGCCGTCGTTGGCCGTCAGGGCCTGCTCGAAGTTGGTCTGCGACTTCGCGCCGTCCCAGAC
>JBMDWQ010000230.1:0-42352 GCA_048594675.1 Microbacterium sp.
GAGGAACAGGAGCAGCAGGATCGCCGCGGGGGCGACCATGCCCATCCCGGCCCAGGTCTCTCGTCCGCGGATCGAACGGAAACGGCGGAGCGATCGCCGAGGGGTCTCGGCGGCCACCGTGGGAGGCGTGACAGTCATGACAGAGGTCCTTCCGGGCGCACGGGGCACCGACACCGACGCGTCGGCGCCCCGTGCGATCGGGATCGGCTAGAAGCCGTACCCGTCGTTCGACGCGATGTTCGCGTCGATGTCCTTGACGGCCTGATCGAGCGTGCCCTTGACGTCGGCGCCGCTCATGATGTTCTTCGCTGCGGTCTCGAACGTCGTCGAGATCACCGCGTAGGCGGGGGTCTCGGGGCGCAGCACCGCGTACTTCTGCGAGAACTCGACGAACGGGCGGAGGACGCCCTCGTCACCGAAGTACTTCGACGCCTGCGCCGCTGCCTCGGTGGCCGGGATGACGATCTGGTTGTCGGCGAACTCGGTGATGTAGGTGTCGTTGAAGCTGAACTCGAGGTACTCGCGCGCACCGTCGGCGTCGTTGCAGCTCGAAGAGATGGCCCACTGCCACGAGCCGCCACCGATCTTCGGGCCGTTGCCGAGGTCCGGCGGGGGCAGGATCAGCAGGTCGTCGCCGATGGCCTCGACCGAGGCGAGGGCGTTCCAGACGCCGGTGTAACTGAGGGCGACCTTGTCGTCGACGAACTCCTGGTTGCCGATCGTGCCGGCGTTGCTCGCATAGCCCTTCTCGAACAGGCCCTGGAACCAGGTTCCCCACGCCACCGCGTCGTCGCCGTTGAGCGCACCGTCGGCGGTGAGCATCGTGTCTCGGTTGATGAGGTCGCCGCCGAAGCTCTGCAGGAACGGGGAGTACGCGTAGGGCCACCACTCGCCGGTGTCCTCGGCACCGATGTCGATCGGGGTGTCGTAGCCGGCCTTCTTGAGGGTGTCCAGCGCGGAGTCGAACTCGTCCTTCGTCCACGGCTGCTCCGTCGTGGGGATGCGGATGTCGTTGGCCTCCAGCACCGACTTGCGGGCGAAGATCGACAGCGCAGCGTCCCAGTAGCCGGCGGAGTAGATTTCCCCGTTCCAGGTGCCCACCGCCGTGGGCAGGAGCTTGTCGGTGATGTCGGTCGAGATCCCCAGCGGCTGGAGATACTCCGCCCACGCCCAGTTGGGCATGATCGGTCCGTCGAGATCGAGGAGGCACGGCAGGTCGCCCGAGGCCGCGGCCGCGACGATGGCGTCGTTGTACGCCCCCTGCGGGAACGACTCGTGCACGACCTCGTAGGTGTCCTGCGAGGAGTTGAAGTCGTCGATGATCTTCTCGTAGACCGCGAGCTCGGCGGCGTTGCCCGCCGAGTGCGTCCACATCGTCAGTTGCGTGCGGCCGTCCTTGGTGGTCGTCCCACCCTGGCCCGCCTGGCCACACCCCGTGAGAGCGAGGGCTGTCGCCAGCCCCGCGGCCACGAAGACCGGCACCGTTCTGCGCATCATTGTGGTTTCCTATTCCTGGTGGCCGACGCCCACGTCGGTCACCCGATCGGGGGCCGCTGCGCGCGGCCCTTCGGTTACATGTGAAGCCCGTCGCCGGTTCTGTTTGCCGACATGCGCCGGCGGCGGGCCCACGGAGCTCCGTCTGATGACGGGACACTCCATGCGGTGCGAGGCGTCCTCATCCCCCTCCGCGCGGACGCCGAGCGCGACCTCCATCGCCCAACGACCCATCTCGTAATGGGGAAGGGCGATGGTGGTGAGGGGAGGATCCAGTTCCGCGGCGACCAGCTGCTGATCGTCGTAGCCGACGACGGAGAGGTCGCGCGGAATCTCGAGGCCGCGGTGGTGAGCGGCGGTGTAGACACCGATCGCCATGCGGTCGTTGAAGCAGAAGATCGCCGTGGGACGGCGATCCTCCGGCAGGTCGAGGAGCTCATCGGCGGCCGCGCGCCCACCCTGCGCCGACGTCTCGCCGTGCACGTGCAGGGCCGGGTCGGGCTCGATCCCCGCCTCTCCCAGCGCGTGGAGGTAGCCGTCATGGCGGAGCCGAGAGGCGATCGGCTCGCGGTCGCTCGTGTCGAGATAGGCGATTCGGCGGTGCCCCGCGGCGAGCAGCTCACGAACCGCCGCGTGTCCTCCCGCCCAGTCATCCGGAACGACGCTCGGGAACCCGCCGCCGATCGGGTAGCAGTCGAGGAACACCGTGCCCTTCGGCAGGCCTGCGGGTGGTGTCGCACCGCGGTGCCACATGGCCGCGTAGAGCAGTCCGTCCACCTGCTGAGCGGTCATGGCTCGCACGGCCTCGGTCTCGATGCTCGTTTCGCCACCGGTGTCGACGAGCATCACCATGTGGCCGCTCTCGCGAGCCGCGTCTTGCGCGCCGGCGAGCATCCGTCCGGCGAACGGCGTGGTGGCGATCTGATCGGAGATGAGCCCCACGATGCGTGTGCGCTGGGTGCGCAAGCCACGAGCGACGGCACTCGCCGAGTAGCCGACGGCCTCTGCCGCGTCGCGCACGCGCTGCCGGGTCTCTTCGGAGATGCGGGATTCGGCGTTGTTCAGCACCAGCGACACGGTGGTGACGGAGACGCCCGCGGCGGCGGCGACGTCGAAGATCCTCGCCCGTCCCATGCTCCACCTCACACCCTTGTGCTGATAAAACGTTTTATCGCCGTACCGAAATGCTAGGGCAGACCACGCGCCTCCGTCAACATCGCGTCGACTCGCGCCGCGGATGACGACGGCGAGCCCACGGCTTGCACCTTCCCCTGGGGCAGCTTCTACGGTGAGAGCATGCTCACCACCGGACAGCTCGCCGCGCACGCCGCGATCTCCGAGAAGGCCGTTCGGCTCTATGCGGATCGGGGCCTCCTCACGGCGCAGCGCGACGCATCGGGGCGCCGGCTCTTCGACGACGTCCAGGCCGAGCGGGCCCGTACGATCGCGCTTCTGCGTTCCCTCGATCTCTCGCTGGCCGACGTCGGCGAGGTGATCGACGCGCCCGCTCCTCTCCGCGCGTTCGACGCCGTCTGGGAGAGCCGCAGAACTCATGCCGCGGGCATCGACGCCGCCGGTGAGTACGCCCGCTCCGTGCTCTCCGGCATCTCCGCGCTTCCCGCCGGCCTCAGCGTGGACCGGCGGCACCTGCCCGACCGAGTCGTCCTGCGCGTGGACGGCGATGCCACGCTGTCCGAGATGGGCTCGACGATCACCGCCCTCACTCAGCGCGCCTTCGCTGCGCTGACCGCCGCCGATGTGCCGCTCGCCGCACCGCCCTTTCTCGAAATCCGCACCCGCGCCACGGAGATGTCGGCGGCGAAGCTCACCCTCAACGTCCCCTTCGATGGCCTGATCCCACCCCCGCCCGGCATGCACATCGCGCTCGACGAGGCCCACACCGAAGTCATCGTGGGCCTGGCACAGGATCAGGCGGACGACCAGCGGCTCGTGGTGGCTGTGCACGATCACCTCTCCCGCGACGTCGGCGCGCGGCGACGAGGCCCCAACCGCGAGGTCTACTTCCCCACGTTCGGAAGCGGCGCGCCGGGCACGGTGATGGAGATCGCGGTTCCCATCCAACCCGCTACCTGACGAGGCGGGCTCGCGCGGCGGTCACCGGCTGTAGGCCTGGGCGGCGCGCTCGACGGCACGCTCCAGCTCGATCCCGGTGCGGCCACGCTCAAGAGCGAAGGCCACGAGCTGCAGAGGATAGGTCGCGGCGATCGTCCGTGCCCGGCGGAGCACGGCCGACGGCACGACCGGCGACAGCGCCTCCCACCCATGCCACGTCGCGAGCGCCGCGACGTCCTTCGCCTCGTCGGCGGCAGCAGCGAGGTCCCAATCGATCACGCCGGAGACGGAACCCGCCGCCCACAGCACATTCGATCCGGCGAGGTCGCCGTGGGTCAGCACCTCGACGCCCGGCTCCATCGCCATCATCCCCTCGGCGGCCCGGCGTGCGCGGTCGCGGGCTCCGGCGCCCAGGAGCGCAATCGCGTCCTGAACCAGCACCCGGAAGCCCTCCCGGCCGCCGAAGAAGGCGTGGGGGTGGGCCAGGCTGTCGCGGAGCGGGGCGAGATCCACGACCCGCAGGGCATCTAGCAATGACCTCAGCGAGGTGCCGTCGCCACGGCCGCTCGGGTGCGGCTCGCCGTCGAGTCGCTGCTGCGCGACAGCGAGGACGCCGTGGGTCTCGAGCGGCTCGGCGAGCGACCGGGGCACCGCGAAGGGAAGGGGCGGCAGCAGGTCGATCAGTCGCTGCGTGCGAACGGTCTCGACCGCGGCGGCCGGGGTGCGA
The DNA here is from genome assembly GCA_048594675.1 of Microbacterium sp. GTDB lineage: Bacteria > Actinomycetota > Actinomycetes > Actinomycetales > Microbacteriaceae > Microbacterium. The sequence continues at coordinate 4,295 of JBMDWQ010000230.1, forward strand.
GTGACGCGCACCGCCACGGCGCCCGCCAGCACGACCAGGTGCGCGGAGCCGTGCGTCACCCGCCGCCAGCCTGTGCGTCCGACACGTTCTCCCGCCGCCGACAGCGCGGCGGCCACCAACTCGTCGATCACGTCCTCGGGTGGGGAGGCGAAATCGGTGTCCACTCTTCGACCCTACGAAACCGCCCGGCGCGGAATCGACGCCGTCGGCTCAGTGACCTCCGGGCCCGGCGAGGCAGCCGCCGTCCTGGACCAGGCCGCCGACCTCGACCGTGAGTCGGTCGGTGGCGACCTCTCCGAAAAGGCACACCGCCATCGACGACGAGCCCACCTCGGCCGGAAGGATCGCGCCGAACGCGACGGATCCGGCGTCGCCGAGCGTCTGGATGCCCTCCGGAGTCAACCCGGCACCGGTGAGCACCTCCCGAACACCCTCGGCCGCGAGAGAGGAGGAGTCCTGGAGATCGGCGAGCCCCGCCTTCACCGCCTCGACATAGGGCTCGCCCGCCGCGACGACGTCATCGCCGACGGGGTAACGGTCGCGATACGACTCGTTGAGGGCCATGTTCGCTTCGGGGTCATATGTGTCGCACCCCTCCGGCGGTTCCGCATGCGGGTTCTCCGCGACGATGCACGGCGACGGTGAGGGGGCAGACGACGGCGTGCTCGGGCCTGCGCAGCCGGCGAGAAGCGCCACGCTCACGGCGAGGCCGGCCAGCGCCCACGAGAGGCGGAGTCCGGACCGCCGCCCGGGCATCCCCTCGGGGCGCGGCGGGGAGGGAAAGAGGTGCGACACTCTCACGGACCGTCCTCCTCGGTGCTCGCCGCGGGCAGAGGCCCGTTCCGGGCAGACTACCCGAGGCCGTCCCGCGCTCTCCGGGCGGGCGCAGTACGGTGGACGTATGGCTAGCGACTCTTCGTTCGACATCGTTTCCAAGATCGACCGCCAGGAGGCGGACAACGCGCTCAACCAGGCCCGCAAGGAGGTCGAGCAGCGGTACGACTTCAAGGGCACCGACGCCTCGATCGAGTGGAGCGGCGAGGCGATCCTCATCAAGGCCAACAGCGAGGAGCGCGCCAAGGCGGTGCTCGACGTGTTCCAGTCCAAGCTGATCAAGCGCGGCATCTCCCTGAAGTCGCTGGACTCGGGCGACCCGGTGGCCAGCGGCAAGGAGTACCGCATCACCTCCACGCTGAAGGAGGGCATCTCCTCCGAAGACGCCAAGAAGATCAGCAAGCTCATCCGCGACGAGGGCCCCAAGTCGGTCAAGGCGCAGATCCAGGGCGACGAGCTGCGCGTGCAGTCCAAGTCGCGCGACGACCTTCAGGAGGTCCAGCGCATGCTGAAGGCCGCCGACCTCGACGTGGATCTGCAGTTCGTCAACTACCGGTAAAACTAACCGCTGATCTGGGGTTTCTTTTCTGGAGTCCGCGAGGAGTCCGCAGAACCCGCGACTGCGGCCATGAAACCAGCCGTCGCCGCGCGTGTCTTGTCCTCCGCCGAAGGCCACAGATGGCTGTACGTGTTCAGCGTGATCGACGGTTGCGCATGCCCGAGCGCGCGCTGCACCGTGACACGTCAGACCCAGACGCGATCAGGTTCGAGGCGGACGTGTGCCTCAGGGTGTGAAGCCTGATCTCTCCTGGGAGACCCGCGGCTTCGCGGATCCGCCTACGTTCCTCTGCCGCGTTGTTCCTCTGCCACAGGTGACCCAACCGCGTCCTGAACAGGTGCTCGCCGGGACCGGTGAGTCTTCCGCGGCGATGCGAGCCGGGCGATGTGAGCCGACAGCGCGGAAGTGAGTTCGTTCGTTGAGGGGATCGACGTGCCCTGCACCTGGCGGCGGACGCCGATCGCCCAACCAAGGAAAGTTGGCATCGCCCAGTTGCAGCCCAGCGGCATCACCGGCAGCCGGCACGGCAAAGCCCCTTGGAGTGCCGTGCAGAGACTTGGGGCACTCTCAGCGCGAAACGGTCTTCGTGAGCAGCGTTAGCAGCTGTTGGATAACTGTCACCGGCACCGAGTCGTCGGGTCGGTCGTCCTTGGGATCCGCGTAATTCTGGCCGAAGGTGCGGTTGACGAGATCCAGCCTCGCTTGATCCACGCTCTCGGTATCAGCTACCGCGGCTAGGAACGGTCCCATCGTCCGCAGCTCCATCGCTAGCCGCTTGTACTCAGTTGCTCGCCGCTGGAAACCTGATCCCATACGAACCATCACAGTTGCTGCACCGACTAGGACGGCGCTGATGCCCGCCCGACTAGCCAGCGACTGCCACGAGGGCTCAGCGCTCGGCGTCAGTAGAACCAGCACAAGAGGAACAGCTGCGGCGAGGAGCGTTATGAATCCGAAAATCGTCAGCAGCCACCCGGCACGGGCCGCCCGGCTGGCCTCATCCTCATAGTGCTTGGCCAAGCGATCGGCGGAGTCAGCCTGCACCAAGGACTCATAGTCCGCGATCGTACGAGTGAGCGCTTCGTACTGCGCCTCCGACTGAACTAGCAACGTGTGCTCCTGCGTCCGTAGTGATTCGGTCTCCTCGTTAAAGCTCTCGGTCAGCTCCTTCTGCCAGTCTCTGAGATGGTCGCGAAGAGTTTTCTCGAAGCCCGATATCGCTGACTGGCCTTCATCTATGACCGTTGCGATACGTGCCTTCTCGGCGTTGACCGCGGACACAGCCTGGTCGACGAGCTTTGCGAGCAGCTTCTCCGCTTGGCCGACCTGCGTTGCGATCGAGGCGCCCTGTTCCTCGGCTTCGTGGAGCCGCTGATTTATCGTCTCGATCCGCGCCCGCGCGATGTCCTCCGACTCCCTATCTCTCGCCAGAAGCTCATCAACCACGGCGACCTCTAGCCGCTCTTCTGTTTGAGTCGGCGTCGGAGATGGCCACGTGCCCTGCTGCTCGGTGGCGGCTTGCGCGTGGGAGATGGCCTGTACAAGGTACTGGGTGCGGGCAGCCGCATCGCTGTCAACGGCTGAATGGACGCTGTTCCACACGTGCTGATACTGCGCATCGACCGCGCTCAGCTGCGGCGGCACTATCAGGCTTGCGAGCCTCCGCCTAGTCTTGTGGGCAGCGCGGAGCTGTCCCGCGCGCGTGCGGAGCTCATCGAGATAGTCGATGTTGCGTCCATCATCCTGCCCGCGGATCAGATCGAGCCAGGACTCGACGTCGTCAAGGCGACCCCACAGCGGATGAGATTCGAACTCACTGAGCTTCATTTTTCCTTCCGGTTCCTTTGGCTGAACGTTACTGCGCGCGAAGGTTCATCTCGTTGCATGATGGCGAATCGCTTCAAAGGCGGCGAGGATTGCGTCGGACTTTAGCAAGGGACTCGCGGCTTGGGCCCTAGATCGTGTGGGCACGTGAAGCGGTGCCGGTGTAGGCATGGATCATCTGGCCGGATCGGCCGGCGGAGAAGCTGCCGCACAAGGCGACGGGTTGGAACGACCGGGCCGTGTTCGTGCAGTCGTACTCGCAACGGGGGCTCGCTCAAGCGACTGTGTCGCGGAACGCCGTCACACACAGGAGGAACTAGGGCGCACCGCACGTTACTCGTGGTGCGCCCCGCCCGGCGATCGAGGTCAGGTGAGGTCGACGGTTGGCGACTCTGCGTTCGCCTTTACAGATGCGATTCCGTTCTGTGCGCCCGCTTTCGACTCGTACGCCTCCGATGATGCGATCACTTCACCGTTACCCGCCTTCAACCGAAATCGATACTTGTTGCGCGCGTCGCGGTAGAGCTCGTACTTCCCCATGTCAGCACTCCGATCCTGGCTCACCGTTGAGCCTCTAGGAGATCATTGCGCGCATAGAGGCCCAGGTCTAGAGGGCCGCCGGCGGTCGGGCTAGTGCCGCCCTGAGTGAGTTGCCTCCTCGGGTAGCGACTCCACCCATCGCAACAGCTCGGCGCCCGTGAAGAGCGGCTTGTTCCCGACGCACCTCACCGCTAGCTCGTTCGGCTAGCCGTGGACTGGATAGAGAAGGGGCTGAAGCCCACCGCTATAGCCGCCGCGTGTGTGTTGTATGCGACCTTGTCGACAACACCGACCGTGTTCCGCACCTCCTCATAGAGGATCGCTCGCAGCTCGTTGGTGGTGTGGACAATGCGGACCGGTCCCGCCCGTGTAGCCAGTTGGTCACTTCGAGGCGCCTCGGGGCGCGCCTCGATATCCTCCCACCCTGCGGGGAAGCCTGGCGCGCCGCGCATTGATCTCGTGGAGGGAGCGCGTCGAGGAACCGGACACGATCTCGTCGTCGTACTGTCGGCCCGGGGTGACGATGAGCGCGCACTCCAGCCGATGGCTCTTGTGCCGGCGAAACGCGCAGTGCTCGCTTGCGTGAATCCAACGCCCGTGGCCGCTGGCATGCCGAGAGCCTCTGACGTCGGGGACGTTGTCAGGTCGAGGGAAGCCGTCGATGCTGGACACGCCGGAGCCGCCGCTACCTTGACGCCATGGAGAAGGACGAGGAGACAGTCGACGCGGCCGGCATCGCGGAGTTGCTCCGCGTGAGTATGCAGACCGCCTATGCTCGGGCGAAGGCGGGTCAGATGCCAGCAATGAAGGCGGGTACATGGTGGAGACTCTTCCGTTCAGAGGTGCTCACCCACCTGAATCCCCCGAAGCGAGAGAAGGAATGGTGGGAGCGATCGCTTCTCTCGGCCGCAGGGCACAAAGCTCCCGAGACCCGACGGCGCCTTGCCGTCGAACGAGAGCGTGCTCTCTAGGCGATGGGGCCGGCGTTCCGCTGCTCCTCCCTGCGCACTGTGCGAAGTGCATCAGTTACTGCCTGCCGGATGACCCAGTAGGTCAGCAGGAGGCCCAGGATTGCTCCGAGCCCGTAGAGCAAAAGCCAAGGTGAGAGATCCATGGAGCAGAGCGTATCGTCCCGCCTCAGTCTTCAGATAGTCCGCACGAATGCCATTACGGCACAGCATGAGCAATTACCGGACATCACCAGAACTGGAATTTCGTGACCCCGACGCCCGCCGTCAGCCCTCGACGTGGATCTGCAGTTCGTCAACTACCGCTCAACCGTCACGGCTTTCCCGCATCCTGCTCGGGCGTGATGCCGTGCTGGACGCAGAGGAGCTGGATGTACTCGAGCTGCCGCCGGTTGACGGCCATGAGCTCTTCGATCTCGATCTTGGCCGCGCGGTTCGTCTCGAAGTCGTGCTGGGCGAGGGCGGCAGCGATCGCATCCTGACGCTTGGCGGCGATGAGCAGGATCGCGCCCTGCAGTCCGGCGAGCATGCTCAGGAACAGGTTGAGCAGGATGTAGGGGTACGGATCCCACGTGAGGGACGTCGTGTTGATGACGGCCCACGCGATCATCACACCGACGAATCCGCCGATGAACGCCCACGAACCCATCCAGTTGCGGAGGCGGTCCGCCGCGCGTTGGCCGGGTGTCAGGCTCTCCTTGGCGTGTGTGTGCCAGTTGGTCAATGGTCGATTCACGGCCCCATCCTAGGCACCGCGTGCTCGCGCTCCGGGGCGAGTTCTCCGGCGGGAACCGGGGCGTCGAGGACGTTCCCCGGCGGCGCGAGGGGGCATGCCCAGGCCGGGTCGTAGGCGCAGGAGGGGTTGTATGCGAAGTTGAGATCCAGCACGATCGTGCCGCCGTCAGCATCCGAACCGAGGTCGGCGCCCTTGACGGTGTCGATCACATAGCGACCGCCGCCGTACGTGCCGCCGGGTCTCCCGGCGAGCGCGTCGCGCATCGGGATGAACAATCCCCCGCCGTAACTGGTGAGCCTCCACACATCAAGGCGACCGGCCTCCGGCACCTCGACGTGTGCGACGCGCTCGAACGCGACGACACCGTCGGTCCCCGTCGCGAACTCGAATCGCTCGGGCTCCGACGGCAGCAGGGCCAGTTCGAAACGCCAGGCCGCGTCGTAGGGCGCGACCGTCAGCCCGCGAAACGACAGCCGGTCGGCGGGCAGCAGGGGACTCGCGGGATGCTGCGCGAACAGCTTGTCTCGCCCGCGCCGCCACGTCTCGTGCGCCCGTTCCGGATCATCCGTCGCACGCACCGCCGCGTAGAGAGCGAAGACGCGGCGACGCCAGTCCACCACCTGCGCCGCGATGCATGCCGTGTCGTCGTTCATGCGTCTCCCGCCATCCTGTGAGGCTAGCGGGCGTCGCCGCCGGGTCGACTGCTCGCGACCGGTGTCCGCTGTTCGCCGACCATCGCTAGCGTCTCGGCACCACACGGGTCAAGCCCCTGCGCTGTGCCGTTCCCGCGCCTAGGGTGAGTGACCTGGGGAGATCCCGTTCGGGGAGATTCCGGAGAAGGCGGATGCACAAGAGGCGAGTGAAGTCCATCAGTTGGTGCGTCGCGGGGCTTCTCGCCGTCACGCTCGTCTCCGCGGAAGGATCGCTCGCGGCGACTCCTCCGCCCTCGTCGCCGCCTCCGAGCCCGACCTCGACTCCCGAGCCGGACGAATCGGCGTCGCCGGCGCCTCCCACGCCGACACCGAGTGAGGTCGCGTCACCGACACCCGAGCCGACGGACGACACCCCGTCCTCGCCCGCGCCGACCGTCTCCGAGACGCCGGCTTCGCCGGCACCGGATCCCTCCCCCTCCGAAGAGCCGTCGCCGACGCCCTCGGTCCCCGTCGACGATCTCGGCCACGACGGCCCGACCCTCCCCCTGACGCGGGAGTTGCCGGGCGGACCGTCGGCTCGTCTGGTGACGAAGTACGGTCCGCAACCGGTCTTCCGTTTTCCGTTCGCCCCGAACCAGCGTTGGGGCGCGAGCGGTTCACACGCCGACAGCGACGGGATCCACCGCGGAGCCGTCGACTTCGCCCCTCTCAGTTCGGCCGACAAGAAGGTGCGGGCCGTCGCGGCGGGCCGCGTCTACCGCGTGACCTGCAGCAAGGGCTGGTTCCTCGGCGTCGACCACGGTGGCGGCTGGATGAGCGAGTACTACCACCTCACCAACGCCCAGTCGTCGCTGATCGGCGACTGGGTGCAGGCGGGAACCTACCTCGGCAACGCCGGTCAGACCCTCCCCTGCGGCGGGACGCCGGGCAACAGCGCGCACGTGCACCTGTCGATCCTGAACCTCGCGACCGATGTGCCCAGCGGCAAGCGCCACTACATCTCGCTCAACGGCATCCAGTTCGACAACTACACGCTCCACGACTCCAGCGGCGCCTACAACGGAGTCTGGCGGAACCTCGCCGGGAACACGGTGCTCACTTCTCGGCACGTCACCTGCTGCCTCCGTGCGGACGACCGCGTCGGTCCCACCAACGTCTCCTCCTCTCTCCCGGACACCAACGGCGACGGCATCGACGATTACGCGCAGTCGACGCCATGGACCACAGATATGGATGGGGATGGACGCCCCGATCTCGTCGGGTTCGGAGCATCGAACGTGATGTCGGCCCGGAACAGCGGCGACGGCTTCACGGCTCGACGGGCGGCAGTGGCCACCTTCGGCACCGCGAAGGGATGGACGAGTGCGAAGACTCCTCGGATGCTCATCGACGTCACGGGCGACGGTCGAGCCGACGTGGTGGGTTTCGGGACGTCGGGAGTCGCGGTCGCCCCGAGCTCTGGCAGCACGTTCGGGGCCGCTCGCCAGTGGGTGTCAGGCTTCGGGTCGGCGGCGGGATGGAAGGTCGGTCGTCACGTGCGGACCATCGTCGACATCAACGGCGACGGGCGGCCGGACGTCGTCGGCGTCGGCGAGGACGGCGTCGTCGTCTCCCTCAACCGTGGTTCCTCCTTCGCGCCGGCGCAATCGTGGGGACAAGCGATGGGGTCGTCGTCTCGGACGGGGGGCTGGTCGGCCTCCCGTCACCCCCGCACCTTCATCGACGTCACGGGCGACGGACGTCCCGATCTCGTCGGTTTTGGGGCGAAAGGTGTGTACGTCGCACGGAACACCGGCTCGAGCTTCGCCGCGCCGGCACTGTGGGTGTCCAGCTTCGGCACCGCACAGGGATGGACGGTCGCGTCTCATCCGCGCTATGTCATGGATGTCAACGGAGACGGACGTCCCGACATCGTCGGCTTCGGATCGCGCGGCGTGACGGTGGCCCTCAACACGGGATCGTCCTTCGCGTCCCCCCGAGTATGGGTGGGAGCGTTCGGGACGAACGCGGCTGCCGGCGCGTGGCAGGGGAGCCGTCATCCCCGACTCCTCGCCGACGTCAACGGTGACGGCCGACCGGACGTGGTCGGCTTCCAGAACGGTGGGGTCTACGTCTCGCTCAACCGCAGTACCTCTTTCGGCGGCAGCTCGCGGTGGACGGCGGACTTCGGCTCCCGAGAATGGACGGCGGGATGGATGCCCCGCTCGGTCGTCGACGTCGACGGGGACGGGCGCGCAGACATCGTCGGCTTCGCCCGGGACGGCGTGCACGTCGCGCTGAGCGACGGCTCCCGGTTCGGTGCGGCGACGCACTGGTCACAAGACTTCGGATGGGGCGCCCCGTCGGGATCGTGGCGAGTGGCGACGCACCCGCGCGCCGTCAGCGGGTGACCCCGTCCGGGTTCCGCTGATCGCGAAGACGCTCCCACTGCGCCTCGAACACCTCCGGGCGTGACACCGACACGCGCGCCGGCACCACATCACCGACCCGCGGCCAGAGGGAACGGGGAAAGACCGCCGCGTGGGTCACCCGCACCGTCGGTCGCCCCGGCAGCGTCACCTCGAGCTCCAGTTCGCATTCCTGATAACGCCCGCGAGGTGCGGGATCACTGGCTCGCACGACGGTGAGCCGCGCCGGCACGGCATCGGCCAGAGGGTCGCGGGTGAGGCGCTCCAACCACGCCGCCGCCTGCTCGAGCTCGCTGACCTCGGCGTCGGCGATCGGTTCGTCATCGCGCAAGAGCGCCTCCTGTGAGCCAGCGTCGAAGGTCGTCGAACGCGCGGGCGCGCGGTTCGGGTGCGGAGAGGAACACGTCGTGGAGCGCATCGGGAATCCGGGACACCGTCACGAGTCGCCCGATACGCGTGGCCGCGCGAGCGATGTCGTCGACATCGAGCACGGAGTCCGACGACGTCATCGCGGGCGACCATTGCAGGGGCGCCGTCCACGCGCTCGAGAGCATCACGAGAGCCGGGCACCCGACGTCGACGCCGGCGGCGACCGTCGCGTGACCGGCGAGGATCGCCGCGAGCCACCCCGGGTGCGTCGGAAATCCGCGGGCCGGGCGCCAGTCCTCAGGCCCGTCGGGAAGCGAGCCCACCTCGCGTTGCGCCCGCGTGTAGAAGCCGAGGTCGACCTCGGGATGCCGCCCGAGCGGGTCGACCCACGCGGCGGCTCGGACGAGAGGCGCGAGGGCCTGACGGCCCAGCGACCCGATCTGCAGCTCCAGCCAGGGACTGTTGAGGACGAGGGCTGCGGCCGCCCCCGGGTTGCGGGCCGCCCACAGGGTGAGGATGAGTCCTCCGGTCGAGTGCCCGACGAGCACGAGCCGCCGACCCCGACGCGGCCCCATCGCCTCGATCGCGGCGGCGATGTCGGCGTCGTATTCGGAGAGCGAGCTCGTGTACCCGGGGATCTGTCCCTCGCGCAGGCTGCGCCCGTATCGGCGGAGGTCGAGGGCGTAGAAGCGCGCGCCGAGCTCGTTCCAGAACCGTGCCACCTCGGTCTGGAAGAAGTAGTCCGACCATCCATGGACGTAGAGCACGTCGACGTCGCGGAGCGGGGCGAACAGCCGGGGCATGACGCCGGGCAGTCGCCGCACGATCGTCGCGACCACCGGCCCCCCGGCGTCGGTGGCGAGCGGCAGAGTGCGCTGCTCGAACGGGGCGCCGAGGACGTCCGGAACCCAGTCGGTGGTCATGGAGTCAGCCTAGCCATCGCTATCTCTATATATGTAGGATTGCGCCATGGACCCCCTCGCCCGCGTCACCGAGGCCACCGCCGACGTGCTCGACGTCCTCCTGCAGGCACACGACCCCGTCTGGGGACTCCAAGTCGTGGGACTCACCGGCCGCCCGGCCGGATCGGTGTATCCGATTCTCGAGCGGTTGGAGCGCCTCGGATGGATCACGTCGGAGTGGGAGGAGCCGTCGGAGCGACGGGGTGCCCGCCGGCGCCTCTATGTGCTGAGCGGCGAAGCCCGCACGGCCGCAGGGGCGGCGATCGCCCGAGCCCGGCGGGGCGCGGCGTTGCCGGCACGACCGCGAGGGGTCATCGCGTGAACGCGGCCGAGCGCCTCGTCCGCATCTTCGCGGCGACCCTCCCCCGCCACGCGCGCGACCGCTACCGCGAAGAGTGGACGGCCGACCTCGACGGCGCGGCGGAGCTCGGGATGGCGCGCGGGGCGATCGTCCGCGGCGCCGCCGTCACCGCCCTCACGATCGACCGCGGCGATCCTGCTCACACTGGGATGCCACGCACGGCGCTCGCTGCCCGCAACGCCCGCCGAGCCGTCGCGACGGGCGGGTCGGCCGCCGTCCTCGCCGCCGGGTGGTCGCTCACCGGCGGGCAGAGCTCGCTGTGGGCGGAGGGGCTGCCGGGCGGGGCGGTGTTCGCGGTGCTCGGAGCGGGGCTCGGTCTCCTCGGAGTGGCGTTCGGGGCGTTGGCACTCGTCCTGAGCCTCAGCGCGGTCTCCGCTCTGGCCGGTCGAACCGCGCGCGGCGCGCTCCTCTTCGCTGCCGTCATCCTCGGTTTCGGCGCTGTGGTGGCGGCGGCGATTGCACAGCGGGGGCTGGCGCTCCTGGCCGTCCCCCTCGTCGGCGCGCTCCTCGCGTTCGCGGTCGCCACCGGCAGAGGTCGCGCCGGCACCCGAAAGAGCCGTGCGGTCAGCGGTCTCGCGTTCGCGGGACTCGCCCTGCTCATCCTGACGGTCGCGATCATCCACACCACCGTGTGGAACCCCTCCGCCCGCGTTCCGGGCGTGCCGCTGGAGCAGATCTACGCCGAGATGATCGCGCAGCGTCAGCTCATGCCGGATTTCGGCATCGGGATCGGCGTGTGGGCGGCGCTGTGCATCGGCGCCATCGTCCTGTTCGCGGTCGTCGCGTTCCTCCCCCGCGCAACCGGAACCGTGCCGCTGCGGCGACTGATCGTGCTCGGCTGTCTGCTCGTGGGCGGCATCGTGTTCACGCAGTGGTTCGCCGCATTCGGGATCGGCATGGCACTGGCCGACACGTTCGCCACCTCGGGGAGCGACGCGGCCTGGAGCGGCGCTCTGCTCGGAATCGTCGGCCAGGTCGCCTTCGTCACGGCGCTGCTCGTGGGCTTCACCGGCCCCGCGCTGCGACCGAGCGCCGAGCCGAGTCCGGCTTCGGCACCGGCGCTCCCCTGAGGGTTACTCGCCTCGGGAGACGCGTACCATCTCGTCGCGCTCGACGACCTTGATCCGCACGCGCTCCTGCGCAGCCCCCAAGGCCTGCTCGTGCTCGTCGAGTCGGTGCCAGCCGTCCAGATCCGTCCAGCGCACCCCGCGCTCGGCGAGCAGGGCGGGGATCGCCTCGTCCGACGGGTCCTCCGGAGTCCACCAGGAACCCTGGTCGTTGATGAGGTGACGGATTGTCTCCATCGCGTCCGACTTGGTGTGACCGATCAGCCCAACGGGCCCGCGCTTGATCCACCCGGTCGCGTACACGCCCGGCACGCGCTCGTTGGAGTCCTTCTGGAGCACCTGCCCCTCGTGATTGGGGATCACGCCGTGTCGCTTGTCGAACGGGACACCGGGAAGCGGGGAACCGAAGTACCCGACCGCGCGATAGACCTGCTGGACCGCGATCTCGCGCAGCTCGCCCGTCCCGACCACGCCGCCCTGTCCGTCCGGACGAGTGCGCTCGTAGACGATCGCCGCCACGCGACCCGCCTCGTCCTTCCGGATCTCGATGGGCTTCGCGTAGAAGTGGAGGTGGAGCCGGCGGCTCGCCTCGCCTCCCGCGTTGTTCACGCTCGGGCGGGTGCGCCATGACTGGAGCACTCGATCGATCACCATCACCTGCTTGTTGCTGGCGATCGCGGCACGGCTCGCGTCGTCGTAGTCGAAGTCCTCGTCGTAGACGACCATGTCGACGTCGCGGAGCTCACCGAGTTCCCGCAGCTCGAGCGGCGTGAACTTCACCTGCGCGGGGCCGCGCCGGCCGAACACGTGCACATCGGTGACCTGGGAGGCCTCGAGTCCCGCCTGGACGTTCGCCGGGATCTCGGTGACGAGGAGGTCTTCGGCGTGCTTGGCGAGCACGCGGGCCACGTCGAGCGCGACGTTCCCGTTCCCCAGCACAGCGACCGACGAGGCGTCCAGGGGCCACTCCCTCGGAAAGTCCGGGTGACCGTCGTACCAGCTCACGAAGTCGGCGGCCCCGAACGAGCCCTCCGCGTCGATGCCCGGGATCTCGAGCGCCGCATCGCGGATCGCGCCCGTCGCGAAGATCACGGCGTGATAGTGCCGCTGGAGATCCTCGAGCACGAGATCCTCGCCGAACCGGACATTGCCGAAGATCCGGATGTAGCCGCGGTCGAGCACGTCGCGCAGCGCCGTGATGATGCCCTTGATGCGGGGGTGATCCGGCGCGACGCCGTATCGCACGAGCCCGTACGGTGCAGGCAGCTGGTCGAAGAGATCGATCGAGACATCGAACTTGCGCTCGGCCTTCAAGAGGATGTCGGCGGCGTAGATGCCTGCCGGACCGGCTCCGACGATGGCCAGCCTGAGCTTGGTCATTCCTGTTCCTTTCGGGACGTCCCGGATGGGCGACGGCCGTTCCCCGGCCGTCCGCGGGTGAGAGTTCAGCGGGACCGATCGACGACGACGTGCGCGAACCGCGTGAGCGCCTCTCGCACGGTTCCGTCGGGAAGCGGAGCCAGCGCCGCCACCGCGTCGCCGGACCACTCCGCCGCCAGGCGTCGGGTCGCCTCCGTGGCCGGATGCTCCCGCAGGCGCGCGAGCTCGTCGTCGAGGATGGCCGGGTCGGCCCCGTCGGCGATGCGGGCGACACCGTCGTCGATCGACGACTTCAGCGCCGCAGAGCCCGGATCGGCGGCGCGGCCGAGGAGCAGGTACGGCATCGTCGGCACCCCGGCACGCAGATCAGTGCCCGGGACCTTTCCGGTCTCGTCGGGATCGGCCGACAGATCGATCACGTCGTCGAGGAGCTGGAAGGCGATGCCGACGCGCTCACCGAAGTCGAGCACCGCCTGCTCATACGCCGTCGGAGCCCCCGAGAAGAGGATGCCCACTTGGCCCGCGGCCGCGATCAACGAACCGGTCTTGTCGGCGAGGACCTGCAGATAGAACTCCACCGGATCATCGCCGGCCTGCGCTCCCACCGTCTCGTGCATCTGCCCGAGGACGAGACGCTCGAAGGTGTCGGCCTGCATGCGGATGGCGCGCTCGCCGATCCGGGCCATGAGCTGGCTGGCGCGGGAGAACAACAGGTCGCCGGTGAGGATCGCGACGTTGTTCCCCCACACCGCGTGGGCACTCGGCACGCCGCGGCGCACGTCGGCACCGTCCATGACGTCGTCGTGGTAGAGCGAGCCCAAGTGGGTCATCTCGAGGGCGGTCGCGCCGGCGATCACCTCGTCGGTCGCCCCGTCTCCCAGCTGCGCCGTGAGGATCGACAGCATGGGGCGAAGCCTCTTGCCCCCCGCTTCGTAGAGGTAGCGGCTCGTCACATCGGCCAGCGCGTCGCCGACGTGGAGTTCCTCCGCCAGCCGCTGCTCGACCAGGGTGAGGCCTTCCTCCACCGTCGCCGCGAGCCGCCGCATCTTGCCACCGACGAAGATGCGCTCGGTCAGGCCGAGGTGGCTCGTCAGCTGCGAGCCGGGCGTCGAGGGGCGCGGGGTCACCCGTCTAGCCTACCGGGGCTCGCCGACGAGCGGCTTGGTCGCCCGGTGCAGCGCAACGATGCCGAACGACAGATCACGGTGGGCGACGCGGTCCCATCCGGCCTCGCGGATCCACGCCGACAGCTCCGCCTGGTCGGGCCAGTCACGGATCGACTCGTTGAGGTAGTCGTACGCCTCGGCGTTGCTGCTCACCACTCGGGCCACGGTGGGCAGAACCCGGTCGTTGTAGAAGCGGTACAGGCCCGCGAAGGCCGCGGAGCGCGGGTGGGAGAACTCGCAGACGACCAGCCGGCCGCCCGGCGCGGTGACCCGCAGCATCTCGGCCAGGGCGACCCGCGGCTGGTTGACGTTGCGGAGGCCGAACGAGATCGTGACCGTGTCGAAGCTGTCGTCGTCGAAGGGAAGCGCCATGGCGTCGGCCTCGACGAAAGAGAGGTTGGGGAGGTGGCCGTGACGCCGGCGCCCCTCGGCGAGCATGCCCGGTGAGAAGTCGGCCGCGACCACCTCGGCACCGCTGCGCGCGAGCGCGACGGCGCTGGCACCCGTGCCCGCGGCGAGGTCGAGGATGCGCTGTCCCGCGCGCGGCGCGATCGCCCGCGTCGTCGCCACGCGCCAGAGCCGATCGTTGCCGAGGCTCAGGATCGTGTTGCTGCGGTCGTAGGCGGGGGCGACCTCGTCGAACATGCCGCTGACGCGCGCGGGGTCCTTCTCGAGATCGGCTCGGTGGAGGTCTGCGGGGCGCTCGTCTGTCACCCCGCAATCCTACGTTCTGGGGCTGCGCCACAGGCCCCGCCCTGCGTCCGGGGCCGGGGGCGCGCGGATAGGCTGGAGGGGTGAGCGCCGCCCCCTCCCGCCTCCCCCGGTTGCGCGCGGTGACCCGCGAGATCCCCGCAGATTCCGGCCTGGGTGCCGACGCCGATCTCCTCGAGTACGCCGACCCGCGCAGTCCTCTGGTGTGGTCGCGCCGAGGCGATGTGCTCATCGGTGTCGGATCGGCATTCGTGTACGTCGGATCGCCCGGGGTCCAGCCGCGCCACGTGGCACGCGCGTGGAGAGACGTCGCGTCCCGTGCGGAGATCGACGATCCCTTGTCCCTGCCCGGCACCGGCCTCGTCGCGTTCGCGACCCTCCCCTTCGACGCCGAGTCGAGTCGAGGTGCCCTCCTGGTGGTGCCGGAGACGATCATCGGTCGCCGTGCCGGCCGGACCTGGCTGACGCGGGTCTCCTCGACCGACGACGCGGACCCTGCGGAACCGGCTGCGGAAGCCGGAGCCGGGGACCTTCCCGCCCGCACCGGTTATGGACCGCATTGGTCGGCGCGCGTGGGGCCGGGAACCCTCACCCCCGAGGACTACCAGTCGATCGTCGCCGCCGGGCTGGAGGAGATCTCGGCGGGGACCGTCAGCAAGGTGGTGCTCGCGCGTGACCTCGCCGGGACGGTGCCTGCCGGCTCCGACCTGCGTCGGCTCGTTCGCGCGCTGGCCTCGTCCTACCCGGACACGTGGACTTTCGCCGTGGACGGCCTCATCGGCGCAAGCCCGGAGACCCTGCTCACGGTCTCGGGTGGCGATGTCACGGCGCGCGTGCTCGCCGGCACCGCAGCCCGCGGAGCCGATCCCGACGCCGACACGCTGGCCGCCGTAGCGCTGTCCACGAGCACGAAGGATCTCGACGAGCACCAATACGCGGTCCAGAGCGTGCTGTCGGCCTTGCGTCCCCACACGACGGCGCTCGTCGCGCAGGAACAGCCGTTCATGCTCAAGCTCCCCAACGTGTGGCACCTCGCGACCGACGTGGAGGGGCGTCTGAGTGAGGGGGCGTCCGCTCTCGACCTCATCGACGCGGTCCACCCGACGGCGGCGGTGGCGGGAACCCCGACCGCTCGCGCGATGGAGGTCATCCGCGGGCTGGAGCCGTTCGACCGCGGACGCTACGCGGGTCCGGTCGGCTGGACCGACGCGAACGGCAACGGGGAGTGGGCGATCGCATTGCGCTGCGCTCAGTTCGACCGCGACACCGCAACGGCCGACGCGGCCGACGGCATCCCCTTCACGGCGCATGCCGGGGCAGGCATCGTCGCCGGCAGCGACCCCGAGTCCGAGATGCTGGAGACCCGCGTCAAGTTCCGCCCCATCGTCGACGCCCTCGCCTGATCCCCCTCCCCCACCGATCCCCCGAGGGTCCGCCGAGAGCACATGCTCCCACCGAGCGCACCCCTTACTCACGCGTGTTCGGTATGCGCTGGATGACAGCATGTGCTCTCGCCGGCGGACCCCGGCGGACCCGGCGGAGGGCCGAAACGAAACGAAACGTGTCTCAGGTGGCGGCGAGGCGGGCCTTCTCGGCCTCGACGTCGAACATCGCGGCGGGCCACTGCGGATCGATCCCCTCGAGCGCGTCGAGGAGGAGCGCCTGGACTGCCAGCCGCGCGTACCACTTGGTGTTCGCGGGAACCACGTACCACGGCGCCGCCTCGGTCGAGGTGCGTTCCAACGCGATCTGGTAGGCCTCCATGTACGCGGGCCAGAGCACGCGCTCGTCGACGTCTCCGGGGTTGTACTTCCAGTGCTTGTCGGGCCGCTCCAGCCGTTCGCCGAGCCGCGCCTTCTGCTCGTCGGCCGAGATGTGCAGCATCACCTTCACGATCCGCACGCCGGCCTGCGTCAGCCGGGCCTCGAAGTCGTTGATGGCCCCATAGCGGCGTTCGATCTCGTCGGGCGGGGCGAGCTCGCGCACGCGCCCGATGAGGACGTCCTCGTAATGCGAGCGGTCGAACACGCCGATGTACCCCGCCGAGGGCACCTCCTTCTCGATGCGCCAGAGGAAGTCGTGGGCGAGCTCCTCCTCGGTCGGCTTCTTGAACGCCTTCACGTGGACGCCTTGCGGGTCGGTGGCGCCGATGACGTGACGGACGATCCCGCCCTTGCCCGCCGTGTCCATGGCCTGCAGGACCAGGAGCAGCGCGGGAGCCGAGTCGACGGAGCGGCTCTGCGCGTACAGACGCTCCTGCAGCTCATCCAACTGAGCGGCGCCGGCCTCGAGATCAGTCGCCGCGTCGCGCTTGTCCCCGTCGTACCCCGGGGTGGCGTCGGGGTCGACGTCGTCGAGACGGAATCCCTCTCCCACCCGGAGCGTCGTCGCGGGGTCGTCGGACCAGTTCTGCTGACTCTTCGCCGTCATGGACCCATCATGACCGAGCCGCACGTCCCACACCATGGATCGTCGCGGGCACGTCAGCGAGGGAGGAGGACCTCGATCACCTGGCAGCCGGTGACGGCCGAGGTGAGGGCCTGATCCAGCGCGGTCCGCGTCTCGACGCGAACGTACTCCCACCCGTAGGCCGCAGCGAGCCCCCGGAGGTCGACCTGTTGCGGCGTGTAGAGCACGCGGTCCATCGCGGCGGCCGAGGCGACGTCTGCCACCTCCAGCCCGTCGAAGATGGTGCCGCCGCCGTCGTTGCCCACGATCACCTGGATGCGAGGCGCCTGCTCACCGACGGGAAGGAGGAGCGCGCCGACGTCGTGGAGAAAGGCGAGGTCGCCCATCAGCACCCGCGTGACACCGGGTGCGCCCGCGGACTGGCTCGCGACGGCGATCCCGATTCCGGTGGCGATCGTGCCGTCGATGCCCGCGAGGCCGCGGTTGGAATGGACGGGCACCTTCTTTCCGGGCAGCACCTGGTCTGCCACCCGCACGAGGCGCGAGGAGGCGAACAGGAGCCGGTCGTGCGGCCAGCTCGCGCGCCAGACCGCGTCGACGAGCGTCGCACGCTCGACGGGGGCGCGCATCGCGTCGAGCTCGGCGGAGATCGCCCCCAGCCGGCGGCGAGGTTCGGCTGAGGCAAGACCATCGGCGTCGGGAGCGGCGGGACTGAGGTCGACCGCGTGCGCACGAGAGGCCCGCATCCAGGCGCCGAGCCACTCGCGGTCGGAAGGACCGGTCGCGATCGTCACGGCGTCGGCGGCCCGGGTCGCGCCGTTGAGGTTGAGCGGCTCCCCCGGCCCGCGCACGGCGATCACGTCGACGTCGTCGCGTGACAGCAGGGCCACGATCTCGCGACTGAGCGTGGGGTGTCCGAACACGACCGCGCGCTCCACGCTGCCCCCCAGCTCGGGGTCGGCGACGAGCTGCCGATAGCCGTGGACGACATGGCGCCCGAACCGGGCGCCGCTGACGATCTCGGCGACGAGGGGCCACGCGCCCCGATGGGCGAGGTCTTCCGCCCCGGGGCCGGCATCTGCGCCCGCGACGACGATCGTCCGCGGTCCGCGTTCCAGGACCAGCGGATCTTCGTCGGCGCCCGCCGGAAGGTCCGACTCGCCGATACCGCCGCCGCCCTGATACAGGGCGCCGCCGCTGGCGGCGGTGTCGTCGTCGGGGGCGCCGTCAGCGACCTCGCCTGCGCTTTCCGCCCCGTGGCTCCGATCACCCTCGATGCCCTGCGGCTCGGCGGGAGCGGGATCGGCGGCTGCGGGATCGAACCACGGGGGGATCGCCCCCGAGAGCGGCTCCCGGAGCGGAACGTTGAGGTGCACCGGGCCCGCCGAGCGCGCGCCCACTCCGACAGCGGCGGCGAAGGCTTCGTCGGCGACCGAGCGCAGGACTCGTGTCTGGGGATCCTCACCGTCGGGGTCCACTGCCTCGGGCACGGGGAGGTCTGCTTCCCACCGCGCGTTCGGGCTGTAGATGCCGGGTTGGCGCGTCGTCTGGTTCGCCCCCACTCCGCGCAGCTCGGGGGGACGATCGGCGGTCACGAGGATCAGGGGAACACCCGAGTGGTGCGCCTCGAGAGCAGCCGGCGCGAACTCCGCCGCCGCGGTGCCCGAGGTACAGATCACGACGGCGGGCAGCCCCGTCTCCCGCCCGATGCCGAGCGCGGTGAAGCCCGCGACGCGCTCGTCGATCCGCACGTGGAGGCGCACCAGGCCCCGCTCCTCGAGCTCGGCGGCCACCAGGGCGAGCGCCTGCGAGCGCGACC
This sequence comes from Microbacterium sp., assembly GCA_048594675.1. Lineage (GTDB taxonomy): Bacteria > Actinomycetota > Actinomycetes > Actinomycetales > Microbacteriaceae > Microbacterium. Next base: position 23,061 of record JBMDWQ010000230.1, read on the forward strand.
CGGGGCTGACGACGACATGCGCCACACCGCGCTCGACGAGCCGTCCGAGGAGGGCTGCCGCCGCGTCGGTCGCGGGAGCGCGTCGCAGCGCCGCGTCGTGGGTCATCTCAGCTGTGCGTGCCGCGCGGTCCGGGTGTGCCGTCGGCGTCGGCATCGGGTTCGGCCGTCGGGCCGCCCGTCGTGTCGTCGCCCTCGGAGTCGAGGGCCGCGAGCTCCTGCTCCAGGCGGCGGATGCGGTCCTCCTGGTCGGTCATGACGCCGATGCTGCCGAGGAACTCGGGGTCGTCGTCGGGCGCTCGGAACATCGCGGCACCCTGACGCCCACGGCTGCGACCGATCGCGAACCACAGGACGCCCCCGACGACAGGCAGGAACACGACGATGAGGATCCAGACCGGCTTGCTCACGCCACGGTGCCGCGTGGGCGGCTGGAGGGCGCAATCGACGATGCTGTAGACCCAGAACGTGACGGCCAACAGCGCAAGGACGAGATAGACGCGCGCCACCCCTCCATCCTAGGCGCGTCCTCGGCTGCCCGGTCCCGGCCGGTGGCCCGGCCACCCCCGAGTACGCTGGGAGTATGCGTGCGCGGTCGGCTCTGGTGTTCACGGTGCTGCGACTGGCGGCGTTCCTCATCCCCTTCGGGATCATGATGCTCGTCCCGGTGATGCGCGAGTACTACTGGCTGACGGCGATCTTCGCCGCGCTCATCGGTCTGAGCCTGTCGATGCTGTTCCTGCGCCGACCCCTCGACGACCTCACGACCGACCTCGCTGCGCGCCGCTCTCGGCAGCGCGAGAAGACCGACGAGGACGCGGAGGACGCGGCCCTCGACGACGCTCCCTGATTCAGAAGCGGGGCGCGTCGGCCCACAACAGGCTGATTCAGAAGCTGGGCGCGTAGGCCCAGAACAGGAAGCCCGCGTAGGCGAGCGACGTGAGAGAAGTGACTCCGAGCGCGACGACGAGCTCCCTCGGGTGGCCATAGGTCCAGACGATGAGGATCGCCGCCAGCGCGGGAAGCAGAGCCAGGAGCGACAGCCACGCGATCGGGTAGACGGTCGCCAGCACGACGGCGATCGCGAACGGGATCAGCAGGATAACGGTGAAGAGCACTTGCGTCGCGCGCTTGCCGATGAGCACCGTGAGCGTGCGCTTTCCGGCGCGGCGATCCTGCTCGATGTCGCGCAGGTTGTTTGCGAGCAGCACGGCGCAGGCGAGGAAGCCGGCGGCCACGCCACCGAGCCAGGCCTCGTCGGGCACGACACCGATTTGCACGTAGGTCGTGCCGACCGTGGCGACGAGGCCGAAGAAGACGAAGACGACGACCTCGCCGAGCCCGTAGTAGCCGTAGGGGCGCTTGCCCCCCGTGTAGAACCAGGCCGCGGCGATGCACACCGCACCGACGGCCAGCAGCCACCAGTGCTGCGTGCGGAAGACGACCGCGACGCCGACGATCGCGGCGATCGCGAAGAAGACGAGGGCGACGATGAGCACCGTCTTGGCGGCCACCTTGCGCGACGCCGTGAGCCGCGCCGGCCCGACACGGTGGTCGTCGGTGCCGCGGATGCCGTCGCTGTAGTCGTTCGCGAAGTTGACGCCGATCTGGAGCGCCAGTGCGATCACGAGGCACGCCAGGGCGAGCACCCAGTGGAGCCGACGCTCCACCACGAGGGCGGCACCGGTGCCGATGACGACCGGGGCGACGGCCAGGGGCAGCGTGCGCAGCCGGGCGGCGCCGATCCAGTCGCGCAGGGTGGCCGGCTCGACCTGTCGCGGATCGCCCGATACGAGCGGCTTCTGCGGGTTGCCCGATCGACGGGCGGGCTGCCCGGAAGACCTCGCGGAGGAGGTCTTCGCGCGACGGGACTTCTTGCTCGAGCTGCTGGCTGCCACGACCGAAATCCTAGGCCGCGCCGCCGTCGCCGGTCGAACCGCCCCGGTCGACGGCGTGGGCTCGCGCGGCACGACGGTCGGGCTTGCCCGACGGCAGGAGGGGCATCGCGTCGACGACGACGAGGTCGCGCGGACGCGCGGGGGCGCCGAGGGCCGCGGCCACGGCCTGCCGGGCCTCGTCCAGCAGGCCGGTGCGGAGGTCGCCGCGATCGACGACGATCGCCGAGGCCTCACCCCAGCGCGGATCGGGCACGCCCACGACGATCGCCGCGTCGAGCCCGGGCACGGTGCGCACCACCTGTTCCACGCGGTCGAGGGACACGTTGATGCCGCCCGAGACGATGACGTTGTCGAGGCGCCCGGTGATCCGCAGGAGATCGTCGAACGCACCGGCGTCGCCCGTGCGGTACCACCGGACGCCGTCGGCGTCACGGATGAAGGCGGAATCGGTCAGTGCCGGGTCGCCGAGGTAGCCGTCGGCGAGCATCGGCCCGCTCAGCTGCACCTCGCCGTCTCGCACGCGCACCGCCACATCGCGCAGGGGACGACCGTCGTAGACGCAGCCGCCGCTCGTCTCGGTCGATCCGTACGTGCGGACGATGCGGGCACCGACCGCGGCCGCCCGCTCGGCGAGCGCCGCGGAGAGTGCCTGGCCGCCCACGAGGATCGCCTCGAACGAGCCGATCCGAGTGTCCTGCCCCCCTTCCTCCGCCGCCACGAGTGTCTGCAGCTGCGCGGGCACGAGAGAGGTGAAGGTCGCAAGACGCCGGCCCCCGACGCTCGCCGCCATCGACCCCGCCGCCGCCGCGAAGGTCTGCGGCGTGAACGAACCCGCGAGGATCGCCGGTTCCCGTCCCGCGAGGAGGGAGCGCACGACCACTTGCACGCCCGCGACATAGCCCGCGGGGAGGGCGAGCAGCCAGCTCCCCGCGCCGAGGTGATCGATCGTGGCGAGGGCACTGGAAGTGAGCGCCGATCGGCTCAGAACGACCGACTTCGGAACCCCCGTCGATCCCGACGTCGTGAGCACCACGGCCGTCCCCGGCGCCACGACCGAGTCCGCACGCAGGTCCGCCGCCGCCCCCAGCGCGATCGCCGGGCCGGCGCCGAGCACGGCACCCCGCAGCCCCCGCACGACGTTGCGCGGGTCTGTGGTGTCGATCGATTCGATCCTCATGCGGCGAAGGCTCCCTCACGTGCTCCCGGCGGAAGTGACGCGATCCCGTCGGCGGCGGCGTTCGCCGGTCAGTAGTGGTACGGGAAGGCGGACCAGTCGGGGTCGCGCTTCTCGAGGAAGGCGTCGCGCCCTTCCACGGCCTCATCGGTGCCGTAGGCGAGCCGCGTCGCCTCACCCGCGAACACCTGCTGGCCCACCAGTCCGTCATCGACCGCGTTGAAGGCGAACTTCAGCATCCGGATGGCGGTCGGGGACTTCCCGAGGATCGTCCGCGCCATCGCGATCGCCTCGCGCTCCAGGTCGGCGTGCGGCACCACCCGGTTGACGGCGCCTGCCTCGTACGCGCGCTGGGCGGAGTACTCCTCGGCGAGGAAGAACACCTCCCGCGCGAACTTCTGGCCCACCTGGCGCGCCATGTAGGCCGAACCGTATCCGGCGTCGAACGATCCCACGTCGGCATCGGTCTGCTTGAAGCGCCCGTGCTCGGACGAGGCGATCGTGAGGTCGCAGACGACGTGGAGAGAGTGCCCGCCCCCGGCCGCCCACCCGGGGACCACGGCGATGACGACCTTCGGCATGAAGCGGATCAGGCGCTGCACCTCGAGGATGTGCAGTCGGCCGGCCCGTGCCGGATCGGCGACCGACGTGTCGGAGTCGGAGTACTTGTAGCCGTCGCGACCACGGATGCGCTGGTCGCCGCCCGAGCAGAAGGCCCAGCCGCCGTCCTTCGGGCTGGGGCCGTTGCCGGTGAGCAGGACGACGCCGATCGCGGGGTCCTGCCGGGCAAGGTCGAGCGCGCGATACAGCTCGTCGACCGTGTGAGGCCGGAAGGCGTTTCGCACCTCCGGCCGGTCGAAGGCAATGCGGGCGATCCGCCCGTCACGCGAGACGTGCGCCGTGATGTCGGTGTAGGCGTCGGCACCCGGCGCGAGCACCCACTCGGCCGGATCGAACAGGTCGGAAACGCGGGAAACCTCGGACTCGTCCACTCCTCCAGCCTACGCGGCCGTCACACGGCGACACCGGCCGCACACCGCCCCCTACCCTGGATCGGTGACCCTCTCCCGCATCCTCGCCCTCACCTCCGCGAGCGTTCTCGCCCTCTCCCTCTCCGCGTGTGCTGCCCCGGCGTCGCCCGCGCCGTCCGGCGTGGGGCCCACCCCCGCAGCGACCGCGTCGGCCGACGCCGGACCCGTCGAGGGGGGGTGCGCGGACGACGCCGGTGTCACGCTGATCGTCGACTCCTCTGCGCTCGCCGACGGCCAGCGCGAGGAGTGGTGCGTGCCGACCGACGGCGACGCCGCGGCGACCGACATCGTCTCCGACGCCGGGGTGACGACAGAGGGCACCGACGAGTACGGCGACCAGGTGATCTGTCGCGTGAACGGACTGCCGACCGCCGACGCTCCCGTGGGTTCCACGGAGGACCCGGCGTATGTGGAGTCGTGCGCGACCATGCCGGCCGCGTTCGCGTACTGGTCGCTGTGGGTGCAGCCGGCGGGCGGCGAGTGGGGCTACGCCACGACGGGCCTCTCGGAACTCACCGTGAGCCCGGGTGAGAGCCTCGCGCTGCTGTTCACCCTCGACGGCGCCCCCGCCTCACCCGCGTCGTGACCCTACGACCCGCTCCCCTGCGTGCCGCGGCGTTCCTCGCTGCCGGGTTCGTGGTGGTGCGGGTCGTCTACCGCGTCCTCTTCCACGGCGTCGACGGCGGCGGGACGGTCCTGCTCGATCTTCCCGCCGTGAGGCTCGCCCCGCCGTTCGGTCACGTCGAGATCCTCGGTCCGGTCACGAGCGGCGGGCTGGCTGCCGCCGCGCTCTCCGCGCTGCCGATCGCGGGAGTGATCCTCGCGTTCGGCGTGCTCAATGCGCTCGTCGACGTGCCCCGACTGCTCGCCCGCGGCGCGCAGCGCGGACCACTGCAGGGCTTCGCGCGCTCTCTCGCGGTGGCGTGGGCGACCCTGCCGGCGCTCGCTGCTGCCGCGCGCGCCGTGGCGACCGCCCCGCGCCTCCGCGGCGACCGGGCGGGCATCCGGATCCTCGCACCCGTCCTCGAGCACACGCTGGAACGTGCGACCGCTCTGGGGGCCGCCCTCGAGCTCCGCGGCTACGCCGGTCGGCCTCTCGAGGGCGATTGCGCCCGGCCGGTCGAGCTCGCCTCGATGCGTGCCGGGTTCGGCGGACCGACCATCGTGCGAGTGGATGCGCTCTCGGCTTCTCCCGGAGAGCTCATCGTCATCAGCGGCGCGACAGGCTCAGGCACGTCGACGGTGCTGCGCACTCTCAGCGGCCTCCACACCCACATCGACGGCGGGGTGGCCGAGGGGAGGATCGCCGTCGCGGGCCACGACCGGCTCCTCACCGCCCCTCGACACACGGCGCGGCTGGTGGGGGCGGTGCTGCAGCAGCCGCGCACGGCCTTCGCGGCCGATCGGGTGGACGACGAGGTCGGGCTGGCGCTCGAGCTGCGCGGCGTCGACGAGGTCCTGCGCCGCGCCCGCGTCGACGAGGTCCTGCGCCGCGTGGGCATCTCGGATCTGCGGACCCGACGGACCTCGGAGCTCTCGGCGGGAGAGGCGACGCTCGTCGCGATCGCCGCAGCGATCGTGGAGGACCCGGTGCTGCTGGTCGTCGACGAGCCCCTCGCCGACCTCGACCGGAATGCTCGCGAGCGGATCGTGTCGCTCCTCGGCGCGCTCGCGCACGAGGCCGGCGTGTGCGTCGTCGTGGCCGAGCACCGCACCGACGACTTCCGCGCCGTCGCCGACCGCAGCCTCCACGTGGCCGACGACGGCGCGATCGTCGACGGTTCCCTCGCGCAGCACCTTCCCGACGGAGAACAGGAGGTCCGCTCGCGGCCCGTCGGGCCCCCTCCGGCACCCGAGACCGGGATGGTCCTGGACGTGCGCGGGGTGTCGGTGCGGCACGGCCAGCGGCTTGCGGTCGACGACGTCTCCCTGCAGCTCGCCGCCGGCGAGATCATCGCCGTTTCCGGACCCAACGGTGCGGGGAAGTCGAGTCTTCTGCAGGCGCTGAGCCGCGAGCCGGGAACGGCGCTCGTCCCGGACGCCTCGGACGATCTGTTCGTGCGCGACACGGTGCGGGCGGAACTTCGCCGGGAGGATGCCCGCGCGAAGACCCCGGGGGCCGGCCCCGCCCGGTTCGCCGCTCTCCTGGGCCTCGACCCCTCCGATCCACGCTTCGTCGCCCGGCTCGGCCTCCACCCGCGCGATCTCTCGGTGGGAGAGCGACGGTGCCTTGCGATCGTCCTGCAGACGGCACGGTCGCCTCGCGTGCTGCTGGTCGATGAGCCGACCCGCGGGCTCGACCCGTCGGCCCGACGCCTGGTGATGCACGCCCTGGCGGCGCAGGCGGATGCCGGCACGGCCGTCCTCTTCGCGTCCCACGATGCCGGGTTCTGTGCGGCACTCGCCGACCGCCTGCTCGCGATGCACCACGGGACGCTGGAGCGGATCGAGGCATTCACGCCCCCGACCACCGCCGCGGCGACGGCGTCGCCGGGAGACCCCGCGCCGAGCGTCGCGCCGCCCTCGCCCCGTGCGACAGCGTCCGCGGTGGAGGATTCCTCCGCCGCGCAGGGCCCGTCCGCGCTGGCGCGTTCCGCAGTCCCGGACGACCGGCACGCGCGGGCACGAACGGCTCTCGGGACGACCTTCGAGCACCGCGCCCGCCCGGTGCTGCTGGTCGCCGCGAACCTCCTCGCGGCGGCGAGCTTCCTCTGGCCGCTCGTCGTCGCGGCGCTGCCGCCCGACGCCTCCTCCGCCGTTCCCGTGATCGCGCTCGCCGCCGCACCGCTGGCGGTCGTCCTGGTGCTGGCCGCCCTCGACGGAACCGTGCGTTCGGCGCACACGCTCTCACTCCTGGCGGTGCTCGCCGCCGTCGGTGCCGCGGTCAGGATCGCGAGCACCGGTGTGGGCGGGGTGGAGGCCCTGTTCGTGCTGCTGATCCTGGCGGGTCGTGTCTGCGGCGCGAGATTCGGGCTGCTCCTCGGGGCCGCCGCGATCGGCCTCTCCGCGGTGTTGTGGGGAGGCGTCGGCCCTTGGCTTCCTTTCCAGATGTTCGCGTGCGGGTGGGTCGGGGCAGGCGCCGCCCTGCTGCCGCGGCGCCCGCACGGGGCCGCCGAGATCGCGATGCTCGCGGTGTACGGGGTCATCTCCTCCTACCTGTTCGGCCTCGTCATGAACCTGTGGTTCTGGCCGTTCGCCGTCGGCGGCGACACGAGCATCTCTTACGTGCCCGGCGGTGGCCTGGGAGAGAACCTCGGGAACTTCCTCGTGTACTCCCTCGTCACCTCCACCGCGTCGTGGGACACCCTCCGCGCCGTCACGACGGTGATCGGGATCCTCGTCGTCGGCCGAGCGGTGCTGTCGTCCCTCCGCCGCACCACCGCCGCCGCGTCGCCGGCCTACCTCCTCACGCAGGCCACCGGGCTCGCCGGCCCGTCGGAGGGGGTGTCCCGGGCTGCACCGTCGCGCTAACGTGACCCCGGAACGGGAGGACGCTGATGCTCATCGTCGGATCGATCGTCTTGCGCGTCGAGGACATCGAGGCGGAGATCGCCTTCTGGACGGCCGCCCTGGATTACGAGGTGCGGGAGCCCCGCGACGACGACTTCGCCGTGCTTCGCGCGCGTGACCGTCGCGGACCGAACCTGTCGCTCGACGCCGTCGCCGCCCCTCGCAGTCTTCCTCCTCGCATCCACCTGGATCTCTACGCCGAGGACCAGGCCGCCGAGGTGGCGCGCCTCACGAGCCTGGGTGCGCGCGAAGTGCCGTGGCGCAAGCGTCCCGCCGACGCTGACTACGTGATCATGGAGGACCCCGAGGGACACCGGTTCTGCGTGATCGACGCTGCCGACTGGGACGGATGGAACGAGCGCCTCCGGGCGCGGTGACCCGCGGGCCGTGCGAAGCTGGAAGACGTGAAGATCAGGACCTCGTCCGACTGGCGCGACGCGCTTCCCTTCGACGCCCCCTTGCGCGCCTCGGAGGCCGTGCCGGGAGAGCCCACGCGGTGTGCCGGCTGCGGCCCCTCGTCGGAGAGCCGTGAGCGCGAGGACCTCTGGGTCGTCAAGCACCGCCACCCCAACAACCCGGCCGGGTTCGTGCGCTTCTACTGCGCGGCCCATCGCCCCGTCGTCGCCGCCCGGCCCGACCCGGTGCCGCCGAAGGCCCCGCGGGAACGACGCGCCCCGCGGGCGGCGTCGAACCGGCTTCCCGCTCCGACGATCGCCGAGCGACCGGCCGTGATGTGCCCCGACTGCTTCGTGGAGGTGCCCGCCACCGGAGTCTGCGGGATGTGTGGGCAACCGGTCGGCTGACGCTCGCGAGTTATCCACGGATCGAAGATTTGTTCTAAACTCGCGCGGTCGGAGCGCGAGAATAGAGGTATGACGCACGACGAATCCGGCATCGCGGCGGCGGAGGCTGCCGCGGCAGACCGCTTCGTCGAGCGGGCACTCCTCGCGCATCGGGCCGTCGCCGCGGCGCAGGCCGCGCACGTCGCCGTGCTCGCCGAAGCGCATGCCTGGGCGCGCTCGGTCGCGGCGAGTCGGCCGAATGCCACATCGCGGACGGGCGCCCTCGAACTGCGTGACCTGGCCGCGCAGGTGGGTGCCGCGCTCCGGGTCTCCGACCGCACGATCCAACGGCGCATGGACGAGGCCGCGACGGTGTCGGAGCTCTTCCCGAGCACTCTTCGAGCCTGGTCAGCGGGCGAGATCGATCGCGGCCACGTTTCTGCGATCGTCGAGGCCGGGCTGCCTCTCACCCAGGCCGAGGCCCGCGAGTGGTTCGAGAGCCACGCGCTGGAGCGCGCGAGCGGACTCACCCCGGCCCAGCTCCGGCTCGTCGCGCGCACGCTCGCGGAACACGCGCAGCCTCGTTCGCTCGACGAACGGCATGTGCGCGCACGGCAACGACGACGTGTCGTGGTGACCGACCTCGACGACGGGATGGCGCGACTGATCGCCGATCTCCCGGCCGTGCTCGCCTACGGCATTCGCGACAGACTCACGACCCTCGCGCACCACGCGAGAGAGGCAGCAGAGGGCAAGGGAACAGAGGGCCGCACACGGGCACCCGACGCCGACGACGCCCGATCGCTCGACGAGATCCGCGCCGACGTGTTCGCCGATCTGTTGCTCGGCGGTGCACCGACCGCTCACGGGGAGATGGGCCCGACGATCTCCGCGCAGGTCCAGGTGACCGTCCCCGTCCTCACCGTTCTCGGTCGGTCGAGCGAGCCGTGCCTCCTCGCCGGCTACGGGCCGATCCCACTCTCCGACGCGCTCGAACTGGCCGCTGCGGCACCGGGGTGGGATCGCGTCCTGACGAGCCCCGTCGACGGCGCCGTGCTGGCTGTCGACCGTTACCGACCCTCCTCGTCGTTGCGGAGGCTCCTGCGCGCGCGGGATGAGCACTGCCGTTTCGTCGGCTGCCGTCTCCCCGTCACCCGATGCGACGCCGACCACACGATCGACCATGCGCACGGAGGCCAGACCCGCGCCGACAACCTCGCCACCCTGTGCCGACGGCACCACGTGCTGAAGCATTGTACGCAGTGGCGTGTGGAGCAGGTGGGAAGAGGCCTGCTCCGGTGGCAGAGCCCCGGCGGGAGGTCCTACGTCGATCGACCCACGCCGATGGTTCGGTTCGTCTCCGACGCCGACCCGCCGCCCTTCTGATCACGCTCTACAGTCGACTCATGACCTCGCCCGAGACCGCCACCGACGCCGCCGTTACGTTCTCCGCTGATGTCGAGCGGATCGATCGGGACCGCGTGCACCGCTGGCTGAGCGAAGAGGCGTACTGGGCGCGAGGACGCACTCGCGCCCACCAAGACGCGGCGATCGATGCGTCCCGCAACTACGGCGTCTACGACGACGCGACGGGCGCCCAGCTGGGGTACGCCCGCGTCGTCACGGACGGCGTCGGCTTCGCGTGGCTCTGCGATGTGTTCGTCGACCCGTCCGCGCGAGGACGGGGGATCGGAAAGACCCTCCTCGCGGGTGTGCTGGCCGAACTCGACGCACTCGGCCTGAAGCGCATGCTCCTGGCCACCGCTGACGCGCAGGAGCTCTACCGCCAGTTCGGGTTCACCGAGCTGTCCGGCCCCACGGTCTGGATGGCCCGCTCCGCGCCGGCCTGAGCTCCCTCGCTGTCCCGCCTGTCCGGCGCGAGTGCTCCACCGATGGAAGCGCCGGTCGCGCCGCCGTCACACCGCCGTCACACCGAGAAGTACTTCGCCTCGGGGTGGTGGAAGACGAACGCGTCGGTGGACTGCTCGGGGTGCAGCTGCAGCTCGTCGCTCAACTCCACGCCCATGCGCTCCGGCCGGAGCAGTTCCACGACCTTGCGACGGTCCTCCATGTCGGGGCACGCCGGGTAACCGAGGGAGAAGCGGGCTCCGCGATAGTCGAGTGCGAACAGGCCCGCGACATCGGCCGGATCCTCATCCGCCAGGCCCAGTTCGGCCCGAACGCGGGCGTGCCAGAACTCGGCGAGCGCCTCCGTCAGCTGCATCACGAGGCCGTTGAGCTCGTAATAGTCCCGGTAGCGGTCCTCCGCGAAGAGCTTCGCCGTGACCTCGTCGATGCGGGCGCCGGCGGTCACGAGCTGGACGGGCAGGACGTCGATCTCCCCCGTGTCCCGCGCCCGCACGAAGTCGGCCAGGCACAGATGCCGATCACGTCGCTGACGAGGGAAGGAGAAGCGCAGCCGATCGGTTCCCAGCGCCCCGCCGGAGCCGCCGTCCGGCGCGAGAAGACCCGCCCGCCCCAGCAGTCCCGCCGGATCGTCACCGTGGTGGAGGACGACGACGTCGTCCCCCTCCGACACCACCGGGAAGTACCCGTAAGCGACGGAGGCGTCGAGCATTCCCTCCGCCAGGATGCGGTCGAGCCAGTACCGCAGCCGCGGTCGCCCCTCCGTCGCCACGAGCGTCTCGTACGAGAGACCGTCCTCACCGCGGCCGGGCTTGAGACCCCACTGGCCCATGAAGGTCGCCCGCTCGTCGAGGAAGGCCGCATAGTCGGCCAGCGCGATCCCGCGGACGATGCGCGTGCCCCAGAAGGGCGGCGCGGGCACGGGATTGTCCCGCGCCACGTCGGAGCGTGCCGGCATGGCATCGGGTTCGGTGAGCGTGAGGAGCGACCCGGCCCGGTGGATGCGTTTCTTCAGCGGGGGAAGCCCGACGGCGTCGGGGTCCTCCCCCCGCGCGATCCGCACGAGTGGCTCCATGAGGGCGAGTCCCTCGAACGCGTCTTTGGCGTATCGCACCTCGCCGTCGAAGAGCCCCGCCAGATCGTCCTCCACGTAGGCACGGGTCAGCGCCGCGCCCCCCAGGAGAACCGGCCACCGCTTCGCGAGACCGCGAGCCTGGAGTTCCTGGAGGTTCTCCTTCATGACGACCGTCGACTTCACAAGCAGTCCCGACATCCCGATGACGTCGGCGTCGTGCTCTTCGGCCGCCGCGATGATGTCGGCGATCGGCTGCTTGATCCCCAGGTTCACGACGTCGTAGCCGTTGTTCGTCAGGATGATGTCCACGAGGTTCTTGCCGATGTCGTGGACATCGCCGCGGACCGTGGCCAACACGATCCGGCCTTTCCCCGACGCATCCGACTTCTCCATGTGCGGCTCGAGGAGGGCGACGGCGGTCTTCATGACCTCCGCCGACTGCAGCACGAACGGCAGCTGCATCTGCCCGGAGCCGAATCGCTCCCCCACCACCTTCATGCCTTCCAGGAGATGCTCGTTGATGATCTGCAGCGGCGCGATGCCGTCGGCGCGGGCGAGGTCGAGGTCGGCCTCCAGCCCCTTGAGCTCGCCGTCGATGATGCGCCGTTCCAGCCGCGCCCCAACGGGAAGGGCCGCCAACTCCGCCGCGCGCTGGTCACGCAGTGCCGCCGTGTCGACGCCCGCGAACAGATCGAGCATGACCGCGAGCGGATCGTAGGTGAGGTTGCCCTCTGCGTCGTACGCACGACGGTCCCACACCAGGTCGAGCGCGACGGCTCGCTGTTCGTCGGGGATCGAGGCGAGAGGAACGATCTTGGCCGCATCGATGATGCCGGAGTCCAGGCCCGCCTGCGTCGCCTCGTGCAGGAACACCGAGTTGAGCACCGACCGGGCGGCCGGATTCAGCCCGAACGAGACATTGGACACCCCGAGCGTCGTGTGGATGCCCGGGTAGGCCGCCACGAGCGCGCGAATGGCCTCGATGGTCTCGATCGCGTCCCGTCGGGTCTCCTCCTGCCCGGTGGCGATCGGGAACGTCAGGCAGTCGACGATGATGTCCTCGACCTTCATCCCCCAGTCCTCCACGAGCGCGTCGACGAGCCGCGAGGCGATGCGCACCTTGTCGGCCGCGGTGCGGGCCTGACCCTGCTCGTCGATCGTGAGGGCGATCACGGCGGCACCGTGTTCCTTCACGAGCGGCATGATGCGGCCGAAGCGCGACGCGGCGCCGTCACCGTCTTCGTAGTTGACGGAGTTGACCACCGGTCGCCCGCCGATCAACTCCAGGCCCGCCTGGATCACCGCCGGTTCGGTGGAGTCGATCACGAGCGGCAGGGTCGACGCCGACGCGAAGCGGGAGACGACCTCGCGGATGTCGGCCACGCCGTCGCGGCCGACATAGTCCACACAGACGTCCAGCAGATGCGCCCCGACGCGGATCTGGTTGCGCGCGATCTCGACGCAGTCGTCCCAGCGCCCGTCGAGCATGGCCTCCCGGAACGCCTTCGACCCGTTGGCATTGGTCCGCTCCCCGATGGCGAGGTATGACGCGTCCTGCGTGAACGGCACGTGCTGATACAGCGAGGCGACACCCGGTTCCGGCGCAGCGGAACGCGCGGGAGTCGGGACGGTCGCGAGGCGCTCGACGACGGCCGCGAGATGCTCCGGAGTGGTGCCGCAGCATCCGCCGACCAGCCCGATGCCGAACTCCCGGACGAACTGCTCATGAGCGGTGGCGAGCTCCGCCGGGGTCAGCGGATAGTGCGCACCGTCGGCAGTGAGCACGGGAAGGCCCGCGTTGGGCATACAGGCGATCGGCACCGTCGAGTGCTTCGACAGGTGCCGCAGGTGCTCGCTCATCTCGGCGGGCCCGGTCGCGCAGTTCAGCCCGATCGCGTCGACGCCCAGCGGTGCGAGAGCCGTCAGCGCCGCCCCGATCTCGGAGCCCATGAGCATCGTGCCCGTGGTCTCCACGGTGACTTCGACGAAGATCGGCAGGCGCACGCCTCGGGAGACGATCGCCGCCTTGCAGCCGTTGACGGCGGCCTTCGTCTGCAGCAGGTCTTGCGAGGTCTCGATGAGGAACGCGTCGGCCCCGCCGTCGATGAGTCCCTCGGCCTGCTGCGCGAAAGTGTCTCTCAGGTGCGCGTAGGTCGTGTGGCCGAGAGAGGGCAGCTTCGTCCCCGGTCCCATCGACCCCAGCACCCAGCGCCGACGCCCGTCCACGGCCTCGGCCGCCTCGGTCCGCTCGCGGGCGATGCGGGCGCCGGCTTCGGCGAGCTCATGGATGCGGTCGTCGATCCCGTAGTCGGAGAGGTTCGACCAGTTGGCGCCGAAGGTGTTGGTCTCGATCGCGTCGATGCCGACCGCGAGATAGTCGTCGTGGATCCGGGCGATCAGGTCGGGGCGGGAGACGTTGAGGATCTCGTTGCACCCCTCCAGCTGCCGATAGTCCTCGAGGGTCGGTTCATACCGCTGCAGCATCGTGCCCATCGCCCCGTCGGCGATGACCACTCGGCTGGCGAGGGCGTCCAGCAGATCCTGCGACCGCGCCGGGCGGGCCACCGCGTCGATGTCGAGGGCGAACCGGGCGGGAATGGTCGATGTCACCGGGCGATTCTCCCACGGGAGATCAGCGACTGCGGCGGGCTTTACGGAAGGCGTCGACGGCGTCCCACGCGGCGGTGCCGACGATCAGGAAGCCGGCCAGGATCGAGACGACGCCGAACACCGTCTCCCCGCCACGCGGGATCACGGCGAGCCAGAACTCCGGGTTCAGCAGTGCCTCCCGCGAGAGGAGGACCACGGCTCCGCCGGCGACGACGGCGTCGAGCACCGCGTTGAGGACCGCGAGCGGCATCGTCCATCGGCGCTGCAGGTACCGGATGATCTGCACGGCCACCTCGATCGCCATGATCACCACGAGAGCGCCCACGATCCACGGCCACAGGGCCGGAGAGAGGAACGACATCCAGCGGCCGTCGAGGTAGACGGCACCCACGAGCTGGTCCCACACCACGACGGCCGCGACGGCCACGAGGCACACGATGGCGGCGACGACGTCGCGGAAGGCGGCGCCGTCCTGCTGCACGTCGGGCAGGTGATCCACGTTCCAGGCTCCGAACCTCGTGGCTTTCCCCCGCGCGCGATCCGAACGCTCCACCACGACGAACACGAGCGTGGTCCAGAAGGCGACGTGCACGGCGATCGACAGAGCGCCGCCGATCGCGCTCCCCGCCACCCCGCCCGCGGGGACCCCGGCGAGCGCCTGCCCCAGGGCGATCCCGAAGGTCCCGAGCGGCACGACGATCCACAAGAGCAGCTTCAGCAGCCGCCACCACTCCAGGTAGTAGCGCGGGCCGACCAGGTGCAGGGGGCGATCGCCGTAGGCGGCGGCCAGCGCGTCGGGATCGCCGAGGTCGGTGAGGACCGCGCGCTCCGCCGCCGCCGGACTCTCCCCAGCGGCCAGGCGCGCGTCACACTGATCGGCGATGGCCGCCCGTAGCTCTGCCGCCACATCGGTGCGCTGCTGTTCCGGCAGCGTGCGGACGACGGCGTGGATGTATCGGTCGGTGAGCGTCGGTGACGGTGCGGGTGCGGACATGTCAGTTCTCCTGTGGCAGGTCGGAGATCGCGGCGGCGATCGCTCGGAAGTCGTCGGTGAGGGCCTCGGCCAACCGGTGGCCGTCGGCCGAGGTGCGGTAGAACTTGCGGGGCCGGGCCTCGTCGGTGTTCCACTCGCTCACGAGGTGTCCCTGCTTCTCCAGGCGGCGCAGCAGCGGATAGAGGGTGTTGGTGTCGGTGTCGAACCCCCGCGCCTGCAGGTCTTCGAGCAGCCCGTAGCCGTAGCCGGGGCGCGCCAGGAGCCGCAGGCACGCCAGCACCACCGTGCCGCGACGGAGCTCCTGCAGATGGATGGCGATCGCCTCCCGGCCGTCCGGTTCGCCGCCGTGCTCCGACGAGGGTCGTGGTTGCTTCACGCGTCACACTGTACTGTGTGACGCACACTATAGTCAATCACACCCTCCCCGGAGCGAGCCCCACGGCAGGATGGGAGACGTGACCCCGCGCCCCCTCCCCCCGTTGTCCGACGTCCTCTCCTCCGCGCACGTCGTCGCCCTGCCCCTCGTCACGCGATTCCGGGGGGTCACGGTGCGGGAGGCGCTGGTGTTCGAGGGGCCGGAGGGATGGACGGAGTTCTCGCCGTTCGTCGAGTACGACGACGCCGAGGCGGCGACGTGGCTGGCCGCCGCCCTCGACTTCGGTTGGAACGCCGTCCCCACCGCTGAGCGCACGAGCGTCCAGGTCAACGCGACGGTGCCGGCTGTCACCGAGGACGACGTGCCCGCCGTGCTCGCCCGATTCCCGGGCTGTCGCACCGCCAAGGTCAAGGTGGCCGAGCGCGGGCAGACGCTCGCCGACGACATCGCCCGCGTCCGCGCCGTACGAGCGGCGTGGGGGCCGGAGGGCCGCATCCGCATCGACGCCAACGGCGGCTGGAACCTCGACGAAGCCGAACATGCGCTGCATGCCCTGGCTCCTTTCGACCTCGAGTACGCCGAGCAGCCCTGCGCGAGCGTCCCCGAGCTCGCCGAACTTCGCCGACGCGTGGCGTACATGGATATCCCGATCGCGGCCGACGAGAGCGTTCGCAAGGCGACGGATCCGCTCGCCGTCGCACGCGCAGGGGCCGCCGACCTCCTCGTCGTCAAAGCAGCGCCGCTCGGGGGCGTGCGTCGAGCCCTCGAGATCGTGCGCGCGGCGGGGCTCCCCGCCGTCGTCTCGAGCGCGCTCGACACCAGCATCGGGCTGTCGATGGGCCTGGTGCTGGCAGGATCGCTCGACACGCTCGACTACGACTGCGGACTCGGGACGGCGGCCCTCCTCGCCGCCGACGTCACGCGGGACCCACTCTTGCCGCGGGCAGGCTCGCTCCCGGTCGGACGCGTCGAGGTCGATCCCGCCCTGCTGCGCGCGCACGCCGCGTCGCCTGAGCGCACCGACTGGTGGCGGAGTCGCCTGGAACGCTGCTATTCGGTGTTGACGGAGGATCCTGCGGGCTGAGTCCGCAGAGCATCCAGACGACTCGTCCTCAGGGCGCCTCCACCAGCGCGCCCACCAGACGCTCCAGGCGGGTGTTGAGGAGTTCGTTGATCTCCCCCTGGACATGACCTTCCAGCGCCGCGCGCGTGCAGGTGTCATCGGAGACGTCCAGCAGCAGCTGTGCGACTTCGGGCACAGGCAGCCGCAAGCGGAGCCCGAACTGCCCGACGACGTGCCCGATGATGTCCTCCACCCGCCGCCGCATGACGTTCTGCCAATCCAGGTAGGCGGAGGCGAGCCGCCGGTCGCGGAGCGCCTGCGTGCGGATCTCGCTGATCAGCTGGGGCTCCATGCGCTCGCCGAGAGAGACGCCCACGACCTGACGCACGAGGCTCGACGGATCCGTGACGCTGCCGCTCTCCAGCTCCCGCACCCGTGCGGCGACCTCCTCGAGCTTGGCCTCGGCGAGCTGGGTGATCAGAGCGAGGAACAGCTCGTCCTTCGACTCGAAGTTGGAGTAGAAGGCACCCCGGGTGAATCCGGCGCGCTCGCAGATCATCTCCACCGAGGCGGCGTCCATGCCCACCTCGGCGAAGACCTCGTGCGCCGCGTCGAGCAGCCGCGCGCGTGTCTGCTCGCGGCGACGCGAGGCGGGCCGTTCACCGACGTCGGTCATCGTTGCCTCCACACCTTCCGCTCCTCCACTTTCCCACCGGACATTCAGCCTTGCCTTCATCCCGCTGATTACGATACATCTTTGTATCGGATACACCGCTGTATCGTCCTTGATCGGATCGATGGACCGGGCATCCGGCGAATCGATGACACCCCATCTGAACCGGAGCGCTCGTGTCCACTCTGCTGTACTCCCTCGGCCGCTGGTCGTACCACCACCCCTGGCGCGTGCTCGTGACCTGGCTGCTGCTGCTGGGGGTCGTCGGCGGCACGGTGGGCCTCGGGATGGCGACGGGCTTCGTGAAGGGCACCGACAACTCCTTCACGATCCCGGGCACCGAGGCGCAGGAGGGCATCCTGCTCCTCGACCGCACTTTCCCCCAGGCCAGCGGCACGAGCGCCCAGCTCGTCATCGTCGCCCCCGACGGCGACCGCGTGGACCGTCGTCCCGTCTCCACGGTGATCGCCGACACGATCGACCGGCTCGAAGACGTCGACGGTGTGCTCGCGGTCACCGATCCTTTCGACGAGATGGTGAACGGCCTCGTCTCCGATGATGCGCAGGCCGCGATCATCCGCCTCCAGTTCGACGGCCAGGCCACCGACGTCCCCGCGACCACCAAGACCGAACTCCACGAGATCGCCGCGGAGACGCGAGCGGCGATGCCCGCCGGATCCCACGTCGCGATCGGCGGCGATCTGTTCTCCACGTCGGTCCCGGCGCTCTCGCTCATCGAGGCGGTGGGCGTGCTCATTGCACTGTTCGTGCTCATCGTCACGTTCCGCTCGATCGCCGTGGCGTGGTTCCCGCTCGTGAGCGCCCTGATCGGCGTGGGACTCGCGATCACCCTCATCTTCCTGTCCACGGCGTTCGCGTCGATCTCGTCGACCACTCCCATGCTCGCGATCATGCTGGGGCTCGCCGTCGGAATCGACTACGCCCTGTTCATCGTGGCGCGCCACCAGGACCAGGTCCGCGAGGGCGTCGAGCCCGCCGAGTCGGCGGCCCGGGCCACCGGCACCGCCGGCAGCGCCGTCCTCTTCGCCGGCGTCACGGTGCTGATCGCCCTCATCGGTCTCAGCTTCGCCGGCATCCCCTTCCTCACCACGATGGGCATCGCGGCCGCGGTGGCCGTCGCGATCGCCGTCGTCGTCGCGGTCACCCTCACCCCGGCCCTCCTCGGCTTCGCCGGAGGACGCGTCCGGGGCTGGCCGCGCCGAGCCCGACGCGTCCGCTCCTCCCGCGCGAACCGCCCGCGCCGCGGGTTCGCGGAACGCTGGGTGACCGCGGTGACGCGTCGCCCGATCATCACGACGCTGTCCGTCATCGTCGGCCTGGGCGTCGTGGCGATTCCGGCCGCCAGCCTCCACCTCGCCCTCCCGAACGCCGGTGTCCAGCCGACCTCGAGCGAGGCGCGACAGTCGTACGACCTCGTCGCGGAGCACTTCGGCCCCGGCGCCAACGGCCCGCTCATCATGACCGGCACCATCGTCACCTCCACCGACCCGCTGGGGCTCATGGACGACCTGAAGCGCGAGGTGGAGCGGATCCCCGGCGTCAAGGAGGTGGCCCTCTCCACGCCCAACGAGACCGCCGACACGGGCCTCATCCAGATCGTGCCCGAGACGGCCCCCGACGACCCGGCGACCGCCGATCTCGTCCGCGAGCTCCGCGCACAGCACGATCGCCTCCTCGACGAGTACGGCGTCGATCTCAAGGTGACGGGCTTCACCGCCGTCGGGATCGACATCTCCGACCGCCTCGCCGCCGCCCTCCTTCCCTTCGGGATCTTCGTCGTCGGACTCTCGCTCGTGCTCCTGACGATCGTCTTCCGCTCCATCTGGGTGCCGATCAAGGCGGCCGCGGGCTACCTGCTCTCGGTCGCGGCCTCGTTCGGTGTCGTCGCCGGGGTGTTCGAGTGGGGCTGGCTTGCCGACGTCCTCCACGTGGCGCGGACGGGCCCCGTCATCAGCTTCATGCCGATCATCCTCATGGGGGTGCTCTTTGGCCTCGCCATGGACTACGAGGTGTTCCTCGTCTCCCGCATGCGCGAGGACTTCGTGCACACCCGCCGCGCCCGTGACGGGCGCGCCGAGCGCGCCACCGCGATCGCCGCGGTCCGCAGCGGCTTCACCGCCTCGGCGCGGGTGGTCACCGCCGCCGCCGTCATCATGTTCGCGGTCTTCGCCGCCTTCGTGCCCGAGGGTGACTCCTCGATCAAGCCGATCGCACTGGGGCTT
>JBMDWQ010000231.1:0-5856 GCA_048594675.1 Microbacterium sp.
GTGAGCGGAGGGTGGGCCGATACGGCCGTGGGTCTCGACGGCAACCACGCGAAGATCGCCGTCCTGCAGACACCGGGCGGTCAGGGCCAGATCGAGCTGTTCGAGTATCTCCATCCCGAGGCGATCGAGACCGGTCCCACCCAGCCGAACCAGATCGGGATGCACCGCGTGGCCTTCTCCGTCGACGACATCGATGCGTCGCTCGCCATCGCCGCCGCCCACGGGTGCCACCCGTTGCGCGGCGTCGCGACCTACGAGGACATGTACAAGCTCACCTACTTGCGCGGCCCGAGCGACATCCTCGTCATGCTCGCGCAGGACCTGCGGCGGCCGGGGGAGTAGATCCCGATTTCATTGCGTTCGTGGCGCAGGGGGTCGGCAATGCAGATTCTCTCGCCGAACCGAACAGGGTGCCGGTAAAGTTCAGTTGCGCTTTCCCGTCGCACACGTCATATCCGCGCCGTCTGCTTTTCCAAGCTCGACGCCGCCTGATCACCGAGGTCTTTCGATGAAGTCCACTTCTTACGTCGGGCGTCGTGCATTCGCCGGGCACGCCGCGTGGCTCGTGGTGGCCGCGTTGATCGGTTCTGCTCTCGTGCCGACATCTGCTGTCGCGGCCGATGGCACCGCGAGTGCCCCAACATCGATGACCTCCATCGTTGGCGCGGCAGAGGCCGGTGAGGAAGCTCCTTCTCTCCCGGTCGTGTCGATCATCGGCACCCCGCGCGTCGGAGTGGAGCTCACGGTCGACCCGGGCGTGTGGCCCGACGGTGTGACGCTCGCGTATCAGTGGCAGGTGGGCGGGCGCGACGTCGACGGCGCGACGGCGGAGACCTTCACGCCGCGGGCCGGCGACCCGGGGAAAGCCGTGCAGGTCACGGTCACAGGCGAGGGAGACGGCTTCCCCGCCACCTCGGTCGTCTCAGCGCCGACCGAGCCGGTCGACCTAGGACGCCTCACGCCGTCGGCGCGACCCGTGATCTCCGGCACCGTCAAGGTGGGCAGCGTCGTGACTGCGAGCGCGGTGTGGTGGACCCCCAGGGCGATCGGTTCGTACTCGTGGCAGGTCGATGGCGACTATGTGCCGGGTGGCGGACTCCGCACCTACACGATCCGGCCCGAGGATGCGGGCAAGAAGCTCACCGTGAGCTTCAGTGGCGTCCTGACCGGCTATCGAGTCACGGGGGTCGAATCAGACCCCGCGGTGGTCGCCTACGGCGATCTCACCGCGCCCGTTCCGACGATCACGGGCTCGGCGCGCATCGACGGGGTCCTCGCGGTCAACGCCGGTGCGTGGACCCGGGGGACGCGGCTGAGCTACCAGTGGTTGGTCGACGGCACACCCGTCAACGGCGCCACTACCACCACATACACGGTGCGGCATGCCGACGCCGACCGGCGCATCACGGTAGCCGTCTCCGGGTCGAAATCCGGCTACACGCCCGCCACGGTTGTCTCCGTCCCCACGGCGCCCGTGGGGTACGGCACCCTCGTCGCGCCGAAGCCGGTCATCAGCGGCACGGCGCGAGTGGGAGTAACCCTCTCGGCCAAGGTCGGCGCCTGGACCGATGGTGCCGCGCTGTCGTACCAGTGGTTCCTCGACGGTCGCCCGGTGCCGGGCGCGACGGGCAAGAAGCTGACGCTCCAGCCGTCCGATCGCGGCAAGCGGGCCACCTTCGCCGTGACGGGTTCTCTGCTCGGTCACAAGACGACGCGCGTGGTGTCCGCTCCGTCGGCCAAAGTGGCGGCGGGGAAGCTCGTCGCCTCCGTACCGCGCATCAGCGGCAAGGCGAAGCACGGTGTGACTCTTGTCGCTAAGCCGGGAAAGTGGTCGGACGGAACCTCGCTCAGCTACCGCTGGTACGTCGACCGCAAGCTCGTCGCAGGAGCGACATCAAAGAGCTTCACGCCGTCTCGAGCCCACATCGGGAAGTCCGTGATGGTGAAGGTCACGGGGCGGAAGTCGGGCTACGTCTCGATCACGAAGACGTCCGCGGCAACGAAGCCCGTGGTGAAGAAGTCCGTGTTCAACCTGACCATCGTCGACATCATCGGGACGCCCAAGGTGGGGCGCAAACTCATCGTCAGTACGAGTCTCTGGGTGCCGGAGATCCGCTATCAGTGGTACGTCGGCGGGCGTGCGGTCGCCGGCGCAACCCGCGACGTTTTCGTCCCGCGTCCCGCCGATCGCGGCAAGACGGTGAAGTGCAAGGTGACGATCCGGAAGCCCGGCTACGTCACCGCGACCATGACCTCGGACGCGACCGCCGCTGTGCGCTGACAGCACCCGCGGCGTGCGTGTCGTCTCCGCCGTGCTGGTTTGATGACCGGAAGCCCGGGCGGGCGACTCGTGGAAGTCGTGCTTGTTGGTGGTGGCCAGTTCTGGGTGGTTTTAGCCGAGTCCCCGGCCCGGGGTCGGCCCGAGATCGGGGGCTTCCTCTCCGATGCCACGGCTCTGCCACTCACCAAAGTTGATCCCCGATGCGGAGTCGATCCATGACGTGCGACCGTTTGCAGATCGGCCAGCCACCACAGCCGCAGCAGCGGAGGGGGAGGAGAAGACAACGTCCTGAGTGAACCTGGCAAGACCCTGGCCCTCTACCTGCAGCGTCCCGTCGCCGATCAGCGCTGCGTGCTGCCGCTGGTAGCCGGGATGTCGATGTGTACCCACCCAATCTGCTCGCGCAGCCGAGCCCTCCAACACCGTGAACTCGCCGTCTATCTCTTGTGCAAGCGCGGTGAGACCGTGCCGGGGAACATCGAATCGGAATGTCGGCGACGTGCGCTCGTTAGTGGTCCGGCCGTTACTCGTCGCGTCCTCGGTGCCGCCGGCGGATCGCGTTGATCTTAGCTCCGTGATGCCGAGAACCGGAAGGACAATATGCACCTGGCTGAGGTAGTACTCCATGTCAGATATATCGGCCTCGGGCAGGTGTATCGGAACAGGCGCCGTGCCATTCACAACCGTGGCCCGCCTGGCGGAACTAGCCGCGGCAATGAGTCGAGCCTCTAGATAACGCGCGTGAGCCTTGGTGACGTTGGCGTCCTTCGAGGTGAGGACCACCACCCGATCCCAGAAGTCCTTTCCGCCGGCGTCCTCCGGCCGCGCATGCTGGCGTAGCCGCACTGCAATATCATCGCCCTCGCCAACGTAGACCGCCCTGCCTGATGGGGACAGCGAGTCGGGGTCATCACCGATCAGCAGATACACACCAGTTCGGCGAACTTCATCACGAGCCAGGAGACTGGCCACATCGGATCTCGGCGCGGCCACAACATGTCCGGTCCAATTCATGATCTCGGCAGTCAAGAGCCCACCTGGTGTGCCGTCCACGAGATACACGCGGATCTGCTTTCCGTTCACACTGCCCCCCTCCCGACGTGACAGCAACCAGCAGTTGGGTTCGCCCATAACATCGCCCCTAGCCTCGTCGAATCATAGAGTGGGGCGCGCCATGGTGCCACATGGGGTCACAGAACGGTGATGAGGTAGACGTCGAAGCCGTCCTCGAGCGGGCGATAGCGGGTGACGCCGATCCACGCCCGGAAGCAAGCGCCTTCCAGGCAGTCCCGCCGGTCGACTCTTCGCGATCGCTGCTCGGTGTCGGCGGCACGTGCGAATGTGGAAAGTGAGGAGCTTGCTATGGAAACTGCGATGGACATCGTGAGGCGAGCCGTCCACGGCGAGATCGATCATGACGAGTTGGTCGCATCCTCAAGACTTGGCACTACGAGCCGCAGTACAAGACAACCGGGCTCGCTGATGACTGGGAGTCGGCGCCGAACAGCTTCGACGCGGTCGAGTTCGCGTACGTTTCCAATCTGCTCATAGACGAGGATTACGCCGCTATCGTGGAGCCAGCGTCGGCTGCGGAATCGAGCGCGAGCGGCTGAATGCACGGACTGAGCCTTGTCCTCCAGCCGTCGCCGATAGTCTTCGGTCGTAGACGTTCAACGAGGTGACGATGATCAGACTGACCGACTTCCTGCCGGTACCCCAGCCCTCCTCGACCAAGCTTAAGTTCAACATGCGAGCAGGGGGCGGTGGCGGGGAAGCGTGGGACCTCCTCGTCGATAACCACGAGGAGTGGCTCAACATGAGTCGCTGGCGAACCAAGCAGACGAACAACAATCTCGGAAACTCCCGGTACCTCCTCGCTTGGGCGCAGTACTACCCATACGGCCCGCAGTACTTCATATTCGGCGGGTTCTTTAAGGTCACACCTATCGTTCCAGCGGCGATCGATGCGTATGGTTATGAGCTCGAGGGTCTGCCCCTGCATTCGGAGTTCATCAAGCGGTTGATCATCAAGCTCGAGCGTCCGATTGGCCGAAATGTCTATCTCCGCAAGTACGAGAGTGTTCAGGATCAGCTTGCACCGGAGGTATACGAGCTTGCACCAGATATGAAGCTTGGAACGTTCCCCGGCTACCAGAACGTCAGACTTCGGCATCACGAGCTGCAGCGGATCATCGCCAATGACGAGCCGAGCTGGCGTGACGCGCTTTCGAGCGTTAAGGGTGTGTACGTGATTACTGATCTCAGTGACGGCCGCCTCTACGTTGGATCCGCCTCGGGCGAGGCGAACGGTCTATGGCAGCGGTGGGCGGCATACGCGCACCTGAAGAAGCTCACGGGTGGCAATCGCGAACTCGAGAGGATGCGGCTCGATCTCGGAGACGGCCATATCGTCAGTAACTTCCAATACTCGATTCTCGAGATCTTCGATCCGAAGACCAAGGACGAGGTCATCCTCAAACGTGAGACCTTCTGGAAACAGGCGCTCGACTCACGCGCTCATGGCATGAACTCGAACTGACGTCCGCAGGAGCGACGCTGGCTGAGGCTGTGTCAACGGGTCTGCTCCGTCAGCTCCTGCCACGCTCGCTGGAACTCGCTGACGCGATCGAGCCCGCGGGCGGAGGCGGATCTGACTTGACCTACGCGAACCACCGTGCCGTTCGTGTGGGCGCGATGCTTGCCAGCCTCTTGCACCTCGCTGGCTGTCCACTCGCGTGCGGCGATGATGCCGTCGTTGTCGCCGTCTACGAGCAGGAAGATGCACACGTCGAAGCCGAAGGAGCGAATCGGCGAAAACACCGCGGACGGGCTGGTGTCTGAACGAATCGTGCGGACCTTCACCTGCACTTTGCGTCCATCATCGGCTACAAGGTCGTAGGACTTCTCGGAGTTGGGAGCGAGGAGCCCGTCGTAAACGATCGCAGCGCAGTACTCGGCCAGGTCTCCTATCGGTGCGTTGTTGGTACGCACGAGTCCGCGGTGGCGGAGCTCCGCGAGGACAGCGGCATAGCGGCGGAGCAACTGGCCCACAGTGATCTGTGCGAGCTCATCGCTGACGTCCGTCGGGATCGTTATCGCAGGCCGAGCGTCCTCGCGCCCGAAATGCATGCGAACGAGATCAGCCTGCTCCTTCGTCATGACCCAAGCCGTGCCGGACTCCACCGTGTGCCGCCAGTTCTGTTGCCGCATCCACGCGCGCACAGCCTTCGGGTTGACGTCGAGTTCGTCGGCGAGCTGTCGAACAGTAAGCGATGAGGCGTCCATATCTGCACCGTATCGGAGCGCCAGCCGGCCCCAGCCGCCGACGAGAGCCGTGAATCGGCTTCCTTGGGCGGGGCTGTATCGATTCGCTTCGCTCGCTCAACGACCGGCAAAGGGTCGCTGTGTGCTCGTGGAAACGGCCCCCGCCAGCCCAAAGCAAAACCCCCGCCATGTAGAAGCTAGGCGAGGGTTTCTGGGACCGTTGTAACGACGGTCCGTGTGGCTCCGACGGGCGTCGATCCCGTGACCTCACGATTTTCAGTCGTGCGCTCTACCAACTGAGCTACAGAGCC
>JBMDWQ010000232.1:0-5546 GCA_048594675.1 Microbacterium sp.
AGTAGAACTCGAGCCCGGTGTCGGGGAAGTTCCAGGTCACGTTCTCCAGCTCGTAGGTGAGGAGGAAGGTCTGCACTCCTCGGAGATAGGTGTCCGACCGGGAGACGATGGCGAAGACGCCGTCGTCCTCCTCGGTCTCCGCCGGCCGCGGAGTGCCGTTCTCATCCGTCACCGAGACGAGCGTCGGATGCAGCGGCTGACCGTTGTAGGTGTCGGCGATCGCCCGCCGGATCCCGCGGTTCTGGTCGGCATCGGGGAAGCGAGCCACGAACCGCTCCACCACCAGAAGGCGACTCGTGCCGTCGTCGTTCCGGGTGAGCGTGTAGTCCACCGTCATCTCGTCGAAGCTGAAATCGTCGACATCGGCCGCCGCCGGTGAGGGAGCCCCGAAGACGCCGACACCCGCGATCACGGCGAGCAGCACGACGGTGAGCGCACGGGAGAATCGCCTCATGTCCGCCAGCCTAGGCGCGGGATAAAGTGGACGCCATGACGGACCGCCGCCTCGCCATCGACGCCTGGGAGAGTCTCTTCCGGGCGCAGCACGAGGTGTTGGAGGAGATCAGCGCCGACTTCGACGCTGAGCTCAGCCAGGCCGAGTACGACGTCATGCTGACCGTCGCCCGCGGCGAACAGAACGCCGCGCGGCTGCGGGATGTCACCGCGAACATGCTCATCAGCCAGCCGAGCGTCTCGCGCCTGGTGGATCGCATGGTCGCCCGGGGTCTCATCTCCAAGTGTCCCGACCCGCAGGACGGTCGTGGCGCCGTCGTTCGTGCCACCGAGACGGGCCTCGGGATCTTCCGACGCATCGCGCTCCGGCACGGCCAGACCATCGCCGAGCGGATGGCCGTGCTGACCGATGACGAGCTCGCCCGCCTCCGCGAGCTGACCGCCAAGCTCCGCGACGGCGCCCGCTGAGCCCTCCTCAGGCGGTGCGCCGCCGAAGCGTCGCCGCCGCCACGGTGAGCGCACCGACCGTGAACGCCGCGACCACCAGCACCGGCGTCCAGACCTCGCCGGCCGCGGCTCCCGACACCACCGCCGAGACCGCGTCGATCGCGTAGCTCAACGGCAGCGCATCGCTCACGGCGGAGAGCACGTCGGGCATCTGGTCCCGCGGCATGAAGAGGCCACCCAGGATCATCTGGGGGAAGACGAGCACGGGCATGAACTGCACCGCCTGGAACTCCGTGCGGGCGAACGCGCTGGCGAGCAGGCCCAGCGCCGTTCCCAGGAGTGCGTCCACGACCGCCACGACTCCCAGCTGCCACACCGGCCCCGCAACGCTCAGCCCGCACACGGCGACGGCGAAGGTCACGGTGATGATCGCCTGAAGGGCCGCGAGCAGGCCGAACGCGAGGGCGTATCCGAGGATGACGTCCGCTTTGGCGACCGGCGTGGTCAGCAGGCGCTCCAGCGTGCCGCTCCGACGCTCACGCAGCGTGGTGATGGAGGTGATGAGGAACATGACGACGAAAGGGAAGAGCGCCAGCAGTGGCCCGCCGATGCGGTCGAAGGCTCCCTCGCTCTCGCTGAAGACCCACGCGAAGAGCCCGACGAGAAGGCTCGGTGCGACAAGGAGCAGGAGGAGCGACCGCGGGTCGTGACTGAGCTGCCGCAGCACTCGGGCGGCCGTCGCGACCAGTCGCGCCCCGTTCACGCCGCCTCCTCCCGTCGGATCAGGCGCAGGAACGCCGACTCCGCATCCGGAGCCCCCGTCTCGGTGAGGAGCCTCTCAGGGGTCGTGTCGGCGACGAGCCTCCCCTCGCGGAGGAGGAGCAGTCGGTCGCAGCGCGCCGCTTCGTCCATGACATGGCTGGACACGAGCAGCGTCGCGCCTTCGTCGGCGAGAGAGCGGAACACGCCCCACAACTCTTCGCGCAGCACCGGATCCAGACCCACCGTGGGCTCGTCGAGCACGATCAGCTCGGGCGATCCGAGCATGGCGACCGCGAGTGACACCCGGCCCGCCTGCCCTCCGCTGAGGGAGGCCACGAGCCGCCGCCGCTCGGGCTCGAGGCCGACGGCCGCGATCACGCGGTCGACGTCCGAGCGCGCAGCCCCGAGGAGCCGGGCGAAGTAGCGGAGGTTCTGCTGCACGGTGAGGTCGGAGTACACCGACACCGCCTGTGTGTCATACGCGACGCGATGACGCAGCGATGCACTCCCGGCCGACGCGCCGAGCACGGTCACGGTTCCGTCGTCGACGCGCTGCGCCCCGACGATCGTCCGCAGCAGCGTGGTCTTGCCGCACCCCGACGGACCCAGCAGTCCCGTGATCGCCCCCGCTGCGATGTCCACCGAGAAGTCCGAGAACACGAGACGCGATCCCCGTCGTACGCGGAGGCCGCGAACGCTGACGGCACTCGCGTTATTCATCATGTGATGAATTATGCGGGGCGCGAGTCCTTCCCGTCCAGCCACAGCGTGTCGGACGCGTCGCGATGCGTGCCGGTTCCGCCCACGTGCTTCGCGTCGATCTTCGGCCCCTTCGTGATCACGTGGACGAGCGCCATCGCGTGCCCGCGCCCGAGTCCGTACTCCTCCCCGAGCCACGTGATGATCTCGCCCGCCTTCGTGCCCGGTCCGAAACCACGTTCCTCGGCGAGCGCGATGAACTGCCGAGGGGTGATCCCGGTCTTGGTCTCGATGTTGTCGAGGTAGGCCTGGAACGACATGACTGCTCCTTCGCTGCCGGTCACCCGGCGGTGAGATAGCGCTGGACGGTGGGCCCGATCCGCGCCACCAGTTCCTCGGGCGACGCGTCGGCGATGCCCGGGAGCTTGGCGATGTAGCGGGCGACGATGAGCCCGACGATCTGCGAGGCCACGAGTCCGGCGCGCAGCTCCGCATCGTCGACGTCGAGCTCCGCGACGATACGGGCGAGCAACTCGCGGCGGAGGAACCCCACCATGAGCGGCGTCGCGAGGGAGTTGCCGAGGGAGGTGCGCAGCAGCACGACGGCGCGGCGGCGCACCTCGGGACGCTCGAACTGCCCCAAGACGAACGCGATGACCGCCTCGCCCCACCGCTCGCGGTCGCCCGCGAGGATCGCGGGGACGACGAGATCGGGGCGGACAGGCACGTCGACGGCGGCGGCGAACAGGTCGGCCTTCGTGCCGAAATAGTGGTGGACGAGCGCGGAGTCGACCTCCGCGCGGGCGGCGACGCCGCGGATCGTGGTCGCGTCGTACCCGCGCGCGCCGAACTCGTCGGCTGCGGCGGTGAGGATGCGCTCGCGCGCGTCCGACCGCCCGCGAGGCCGCCCCCGCCGGCGAGGCGCCGACGTCCCCTGCTCGACCATGGGGTCAGCCTACGAGGTCACCAGCGATTGTGGACGTCCTCGGCGAATCCCTCGATGCCGGAGAAGGCGACCCCCGCGAACTCCCCCTCCCAGACCCCGAAGCACTGGTCGGTGCGCGACGAGACCACGCCCAGGTTCATCGCGGAGCGCTTGTCGTAGAAGGGCGTGAACGTCGCGTCCAGCCCCCCGCCGTGCACGCGCCACGGATCCACGGGGCGGGCGAGGTCGTACTCCCACGCGACGGGAGTCGAGATCTTGTGCAAGACCCCGTCGATCACGATGCCGTTCTCGGTGGATCCGGTGCCATCGGTCCACTTCCCGCCCACCTGGATGCCGATCGTCCTCTCGCCGTCGACACCGGCGCCGGCACCCCAGTTCCACCGGACGTCGTACGGCCAGCGGCCTCGGCCGTGGTCGAGCACGGCCCACGAACCGCTGGGCACCGGGTGCTCCTCGCCCTCGATCGTGATCACCCCGCTGGCCGGCAGGGCCACGTCTTTCACCGTGTACTGGAACCGCTTCGACGACCACGGCACCACGACCGCCAGGCACTCGTGCGCCGGCGGGCGCGTGACGGTGATGTCGACGGACGCTTCGGGGATCTCCGCAAACAACCGCCACGAGTCCGCCCCCGGCGTGAGGGCGACGGCCAGATCGCTCGCCTTCGCGATCACGGGACCCGAACCGAGCGAACGGGGCAGGTCGACGTCGCGCGCGGGCACGACGGTGGCCGACTTACCCCAGCTGCGCTCGCTCTCGCGCTCGAAGATCCACACCTC
Source organism: Microbacterium sp. (assembly GCA_048594675.1). Classification (GTDB taxonomy): domain Bacteria; phylum Actinomycetota; class Actinomycetes; order Actinomycetales; family Microbacteriaceae; genus Microbacterium. Next base: position 4,087 of record JBMDWQ010000232.1, read on the forward strand.
GTGCACGGCGGCGTAGTCCAGCGACGACACCGTGATCGCCACGATGTGCGTCGGCGTCATGACGTTCCAGTACTCCCACCGCTTGTTGCGCCCCCAGCGATGGCGTCCGTCGATGCCGGACGTGTCCACGAGCGGAGTCCGAGCGAACCCCACCGCCGCCGGGTTGAGCGAGCCGTCGCCACGGGTGAGCGAAACGGGCTCGGTCAACTCGCGCTCGGCCTGCGAGCGAGAGGGTTCGCCTCGTGACGAGGGATCGGGCATCGGCATCCTTGCTGACGTTCCGCATGACGGGTGCAGCGATTCTATTGCCTGGAACGCCGAACCGCCCCGGTCGGATTTCCGACGCGGGGCGGTTCGCGGAGGTCACGGCGGGAGTGTCACCGCGGGAGTGTCACCGCAGGCGTGTCACTGCCGTCGTGTCACTGCTCGATGGGCTGCGGGTCCTGCTCGTTGGAGGACTCCTCGGCACGGAGGGTCGGGGCCGTCCCCTCGGAGACGACGGTGACCTTGCGCGGCTTCGCCTTCTCGCTGACCGGGATCGTGACGGTCAGCACGCCGTTGTTGTAGGTCGCGGCGATGCCGTCGTTGTCGATGCCCTGGCCGAGGTTCAGCTGACGCAGGAAGCTGGCCGCCTCCCGTTCACGGGTGATCCACTTGACGCCGTCACCGGCGGCGAGGGTGCGCTCGGCGCGGATCGTCAGCAGCTGACCGTCGACGTCGATGTCGACCGATCCCGGGTCGATGCCCGGAAGGTCGGCAGTGAGCACGTAGTGGTCGCCGTCGCGGTACAGGTCCATCGGCATCCGTCGCGGGCCGCGGCGCGTGTCGAAGAGGGTCGACGCGAGGCGGTCGAGGTCACGGAACGGGTCGTACGTGGCCATTGTTCTCTCCTTTGTGTCTGTGTTCATCTGAGTGGCCTCAAAGTTGAGTCGTTGCGGCTCAACTGAACTCAGATTAGCACTCTCGCCCTCCGAGTGCTAAGCGTTCTCGGAGGGCGAACGCCTCGCCGTCGACCGCCGGAAACCGGCGATCAGCACTCGATGACGTTGACGGCGAGACCGCCCTGGCTCGTCTCCTTGTACTTGTGCGACATGTCGATCCCGGTCTGCCGCATGGTCTCCACCACGGCGTCCAGACTCACGAAGTGGTTGCCGTCGCCCCGCAGCGCGAGGCGCGCCGCCGTCACCGCGGTCGAGGCGGCGATGGCATTGCGTTCGATGCAGGGGATCTGCACGAGACCACCCACCGGATCGCACGTGAGCCCCAGATGGTGCTCCATCGCGATCTCGGCCGCGTTCTCGATCTGGCGGTTCGTCCCGCCCATCACGGCGGTGAGCCCTCCCGCCGCCATGGCACACGCCGAGCCGACCTCCGCCTGGCAGCCACCCTCGGCACCCGAGATCGAGGCGTTGGCCTTGAAGAGCGATCCCAGCGCCGTCGCCGTCAGCAGGAACCGGCGG
>JBMDWQ010000233.1:0-4149 GCA_048594675.1 Microbacterium sp.
ATCCGTCGCCGCTTCCGGCGTCTCGGGGGCCGTCTCGTACTCCGCGGAGAGGATGCGGTAGGAGCGCGTCGCGAACGCGAGGAGCGCGAAGACGACCATCACGAGCCCCGACACCAGGAACACCAGTGCGATGCCGCGCGCCTCGCCCTCGCCGAGCAGCCAGCCCCACCTCTGACGCCCGGCATCGGAGTCCATGTAGGGGATGATCACGAACTCCGCGAGCGGTGCGACGAGGAACGAGGTGATCGGAGCGGCCGACACCTCGATCGCCGTCGCCGCACCGAACACGCGGCCTTGGCTCTCGAAGGGCACGACCCGCTGCACGACGGTCTGCTCGGCGGCCTCGATCGCCGGGATCAGCATCATGTACAGCCAGATGCCGACGACGTACAGCCACCACCACTCACGAAGCGTGAACACCGCACCGAGGACGCCCATCACCATCACGAGCAGGAGCATCGTGCGGATGGGGTTGCGTCCGAGTCCGCGGGCGGCCACCACGCCGCCGCCGATGAGGAATCCGGTGGCCGTGAAGCCCAGCACGACGCCCCACCATTCCACGCGGAAGAGCGTCAGGCCGTACGGGTCCATGAGGGCCATGTAGACGCCGCCGATGAGATTGTTGAACGTCGAGAACAGAATGAGGGCGAACAGGCCGGGCACGGCCCGGATCGCGACGGCGGCTCCGCGGATGTCGAGGATCTTCGACCCCGGTGTGCGTTCGGGCTCGTCCTCGGGCACGCGCAGGGTGAACAGGTGCACGAGCGCGACGAAGGTGAGCACGATCGCGATCACGAGTGTCCAGCCCATGCCGAGCCGGCCGATCGCGAACCCCGAGAAGACGCTCGTCACGAGGAACGCGAGCCCCTGGACCGTGCCGACGAGTCCGTTCGCGTTGGCATGGCGCTCGGTGGGCACGAGAAGGGTGACGGTGGTCGCCAGGGCGATGTTGCGCAGGTTCTCGATCACCGCCCCGGCGAGGATGATCCCGGAGAAGAGCCAGAACCACGGTCCACCCAGATCGAGGAGCTCCGCTTCGGGGTGAGCCAGATACAGGAGCCCCGCGACGACGAAGGCGACCAGGGTGACGATGCCCGACAGGATCATGACCCGGTGCTTGCGGTGCCGGTCGACGAACGTGCCGAACACCATCCCGAAGACCGCCAGGAGCAGCATGTAGGCGCCGCCGATGATGCCGGTGGCCAGGACCGACCGCGTCTCGAGGTAGACCCAGAAGGTCAGCGCGAACCAGAGGAAGCTCGTCGTGATGTTGGCGAGGGCCGTGTTCACGAGCACATGCAGGAAGGTGCGCATGCCTCCCGCGGGCACGACCCGGGCGGGAGCGGAATCGGACGAGGACGGCGACATAGAGGGAGGGTAGCGGCCGGGTCGGACACGCGATAGACCCCCGCCAGGGCGGCACACGCGGCGGCCGGCCGGGCGTTCGCCGCCGGGGCCGAACTAGGCTGGATCTCCGTGACCACCCTGCACGACACCCGCGTCCGCGGCTTCGCGAGCGACAACTATTCCGGCATCCACCCCGAGGTGCTCGCGGCGATCGCCGCGGCCAACGACGGACACCAGATCGCCTACGGCGAGGACGTCTACACCGCGCGCCTGCAGGAGGTGTTCGCCGAGCGCTTCGGCGACGGTGCGCAGGCCTTCCCGGTGTTCAACGGCACCGGAGCCAACGTCGTCGGGCTCCAGTCGATGCTGCCGCGCTGGGGAGCGGTCATCGCCGCCTCCACCGCGCACATCAACGTCGACGAGGGCGGAGCACCCGAGCGCGTCGCGGGCATCAAGATCCTCACCGTTCCCACCGACGACGGCAAGCTGACGCCCGACCTCATCGACCGCGAGGCCTGGGGCTGGGGCGACGAGCACCGGGCCCAGCCGCTCGTGGTGTCGCTGACCCAGTCCACGGAGCTCGGAACGCTCTACACGCCGGAAGAGATCGGCGTGATCGCCGACCACGTACATGCTCGCGGGATGAAGCTGCACGTCGACGGTGCGCGACTGTCCAACGCCGCCGCTGCCCTCGACCTGCCGCTGCGCGCCTTCACCCGCGACGTGGGCGTCGACGTCCTGAGCTTCGGGGGGACGAAGAACGGCGCGATGCTGGGCGAGGCGGTCGTCGTGCTCGACCCGAGCGCCTCCGAGGGGCTCCTCTATCTCCGCAAGCTCAACATGCAGCTCTCGAGCAAGATGCGCTTCGTCTCGGCCCAGCTGATCGCCCTGCTCGAGGGCGACCTGTACCTGCGCAATGCGCGGCACGCGAACGCGATGGCGGCACGGCTGCGCGCCGGGGTCGAAGCGGGAATCGCCGCCGGGACCATCCGCGGCGTGTCGTTCACGCAGCCCACCCAGGCCAATGGGGTGTTCGCGACGCTCCCCGAGGGGGTGGCCGACGCCCTGCGCGAGCGGTTCCGGTTCTACGACTGGGACGCCGCCCGCCGCGAGGTGCGGTGGATGTGCTCGTTCGACACGACCGAGGACGACGTCGACGCCTTCATCTCCGAGCTGAGCCGTTTGACGTCCTGAATCCGGGCGCCGCCTGCCGCATTTCGCGCAGCACCCCACGCAAGACGCGCAGAGCACCGCTGACTCCGGTGAATCGCGTGATGAATCGGCCCGTGGCTCGTCTCCTGTAGGAGCAGCCGTCTGGGGACGGTCCGCTCACGCCTCGGCGCCCCGCGCGCCTTCGTCAACGGCGCAGCGATGCGTCTTCATCTGGGGGATGAATTGGGTACTGCACTCTCGCGCGCTCTCTCGCGCGCTTTTCCGGCGGCGACACCGCCGGGCGACGAAGCGGAACGGGCACCGATCGCCCGGGTCCGCACCACCCGCGGCGTCGTCGCGGTGACGGTGGCCGCCCTGGCGGCGACGCTGGCCGTCGCGGGGCCGGTGAGCCCCGCCTCTGCCGCCGTGGGACCGGACACGGCTCCGCCGGAGCAGCGCAACTCCGCCACGGTCACCGCCGATCCGCTGCCCACCGTGCAGATCGACTCGGGCGTCGTCTGGACCCAGGTGATCGTGGGCAACACGGTCTTCGCCGGCGGCTCGTTCAGCGCCGCACGGCCGGCCGGTGCCGCCCCCGGCGTGAACACCTTCGCCCGCAGCAACATCCTCGCCTACGACATCCGCACCGGCGAAGCGACGTCCTTCGCGCCGAAGATCAACGGAAAAGTCACCGCGCTCGCGGTCTCGCCCGACGGCAAGACCCTGTACGTCGGCGGATCCTTCGACAAGGTGGACGATGAGACCCGCTTCAACCTCGCGGCGTTCGACATCGCGACGGGCGCGCTCACGAACTTCAAGGCGGCGATCGGGGGCAGCTACGTCAACGCCATCGTCGCGACCGACAGCACCGTCTACGTCGGCGGACTCATCGGAGCCGCCAAGGGTGAGAAGCGCCAGAACCTCGCCGCGGTGACCACCAAGGGCGAGCTCCTCTCCTGGGCCCCCACGACCGACCTGCAGGTCGACGCGATGACACTGACGCCCGCCAAAGACAAGCTCATCGTCGCGGGACGTTTCCGCCTGGTCAACGGTGCCGTGCAGCCGGGGCTCGCGGCGCTGGATCCCACGTCGGGCGCGAAGGTCCCCTGGACGGCGCAGAGCCTCATCTCCAACGGGAAGTCCGCCACGTATCCGGGCAAGGGCGGCATCTGGGGTCTCGCGTCGGACGGCAACGCGATCTACGGCACCGGCTGGATGAACTACGGCAAGGTCGTCGGCAACCTCGAAGGGGCCTTCTCCGCTGATCCCGCCACCGGGGCCTTGAACTGGGTGGCGGACTGCCACGGCGACCACTACGGCGTGTACTCCGACGGCACGAACGTCTACACCGCCAATCACGCGCACGACTGCTCGACGCTCGGGGGGTTCCCCGACGCCGGCGCGACCAACCAGCGCCACGCCACCGTCTACACGACAGCCACCAAGGGCAAGCTGGGGCCAGCGTACAAATCCGACTACTACCAGAGCTGGGAGGGCACGAACGCCCCGGCATTCGTCGACTGGTCGCCGGAGTGGGTCACGGGAACGGCCACCGGGATGGGCCAGGCCGCGTGGTCGGTCACCGGCAACGGTGAGTACGTCGTCTACGGCGGGGAGTTTCCGTTCGTCAACAAGAAGCGCAGCCAGGGC
>JBMDWQ010000234.1:0-8887 GCA_048594675.1 Microbacterium sp.
CCCGACGCGTCCGGACCGAGGGGCGCGGGACGCAGAAGCCGGCGTGTCAGTTCCCCCACCGCGGCGATCGCGATCACCACGATGCCGAAGACGAGCCAGGTGGCGCCGTCGGCGGTCCCCGCCGCCACGGCACGAACCAGACTCTGCCCCAACGGGACGCCCGCAAGGACCTCGGCGAGCAGGGCGTTGGGCTGCCCGCCGATCGTGGGGTGAAGGAACACCGCATAGATCAGTCCCACGACGGGGGCCTGGGCCAGCAGCGGCAGACACCCGGCGAAGGGCGAAGCACCCTCGTCACGGTAGAGGCGCATCGTCTCGCGCTGCAGCCGCTCGGGGTCGGAGCGATGTCGCTTCTGGATCTCGCGGAGCCGCGGGGCGAGCCGGGCGCGCGTCTGCTCAGCGCGAGCCTGCGCGATCCCCGCCGGAATGAGCACCGCGCGGACGAGAAGCGTGACGAGGACCACCGCGGCAGCGGCCGCCGACGGTCCCGCGAGAGGGGTGAGGAGCGAGGTCAGGGCCATGAGGCCGGAGGAGGTGAGGTCGAGCAGCGCCGCCAGCGGCGCGAAGGAGAAGGGGTCCACGGTCATCCGTTCGTCGGAGCGATCAGGGGGCTGATCGGCCGCGAAGGATGCCGGAGACGTGGTCCGGGGCGATCGCTAGGCGGCCGGCAGCACCGCTCCGGGACCGCGTCGACGCACATGACCGGCGGCGTCGGGATCGCTCTGGGTGAGCGGGGCGGTCAGCTCGCTCTCACGGGTGGGGTGTCGCCGCGGAGAGCCCGCGGCGCCGGGCACGACCGCGCCGATCGTCGCGATGACGTGGGCCACCACCGACACCACGACGAGGGCCACCGCGCCGGCGACACCGAGGGCCGTGGCATCGGGAAGCGCGACGAGTCCGAGGGTCGAGACGAACAGCCGCACGAACGACGAGAGGGCATCGATCACGGTGCTCTCCTCTCGCTCGGGCGGTGGGCCCACTCTATCCCGTGGGGCGCCGTCGCCGGCCCGACGAGGCGGGCCCGGGACCACTCCTTGCACCGCGCGCCCGTGCACCAAGTGAGCCCCGCTCCCGCACCCCTGCACAACAGCGGATCTCGGACCCGACACGCTGTGCGGAGACCTTCCCCCTTCGGCGTGTCGCCCGGCGCCTCCGCCGCTGTGTCCTCACACCGATGCCGGGACGAGCCCTCGCACCAAGTGGTCCACGGCGTCCGCCAGCGCGCGGCGACTGAGCCGCCCCACACCGGTGGCGTTGACGAAGGCGTGGATGTGCCCTTCCACCAGCTGCGAGGTGACATCCACGCCGCACGCGCGCAGCCTGTCGGCATACGCGATGCCCTCGTCGCGGAGCACGTCGAAGCCGGAGACGGCGACGTGTGCGGGCGGAAGTGCCGCCAGGGCCGCGTCGTCGGCCCGCAACGGCGAGACCAAGGGGTCCCGCGCGTGCGCCGGGTCGGCCAGGTAGTGTCCGCGGTACCAGTCCATCTGCTTCTCCGTCAGGAAGTACCCCTCGGCGAAGAGCTCGTACGACCGGCTCTTGGCGGCGAGGTCGGTGACCGGGAAGAAGAGCAACTGATAGTCCGGCTGCCCCAGCGGCTCGTCGACCGTGGCCAGGCACACCGCCGTGCTCAAGTTCCCCCCAGCGCTGTCGCCCGCGACCGCCACGCGCGCGCCCGGACGCTCCCGCCTCACCCACAGGTATGCGTCCACGGCATCCTCCACCGCGGCGGGATAGGGGTGCTCGGGCGCCAGGCGGTAGTCGACCGAGATCACCTCGAGTCGAGAGCGCGCCGCGATGAACCGGCACACCGAGTCGGCGGAATCGAGGCTGCCGACCACCCAACCGCCGCCGTGGAAGTAGACCACGACGCCTTCCACCTGCTCCGGATCGACGGCACAGTAGCGGCGCGCGGGAACGGTGCCCGCGCGCGTGGGGAGCACCAGCTCGTCGACGTGAGCGACGACATCGCGGCTGCCGAAGATCCGCGCCTCGGCGTCGATCTGGGCGCGAGCGCGATCGAGGGGGAGCTCGGAGAAGTCAGACCCGGGCAGGGCGTGCAGCAGACTGAGCGCCATCTGCACCTCGGTGTAGAGCTTCTGCCCGTCCACGACGACGGGCTTGCCGGCGATCAGACGCTGTGCGGGCTCGGGAAGGGCGCCCAGGGCGCGGATGACGGCGCGCGTCACGCGCTCGGAGGCGGTGGCTCGGTCGGACATGGCGGCTCCTCGGAATCGGCGTCATCGACGATGGGGCACGAACCGCCGCTCGGGTGCGGCGTCTGCGACGACCGTAGACCTCACGCGAGCCGACCGACAGGACGACCCTGCCAGCTCACGGACATGATCGGCCAATTAGGCTGACCAAATGAGCGACGGCCCTTTCCTCACGCCTTCCTCGGCGATCATCACGCCGAACATCATCCGCCACTTGCTGCGTGTGGCCGACGACCACGGCGTCTCCCTCGACCGCGCCCTGCGGGCCGCCTCGCTCACCCGCGAGAGCATCGACTCGCCCGCGCTACGGGTGTCGTACCGGCAGGGGCGCCTCATCATCGAGAAGGCCCTCGACTCGCTGCCGATCCCCGCGCTCGGGCTGGAGGTCGGACAGCGCCAGCCCATCACCGCGTCGGGCGTGCTGGGACTCGCGATGATGTCGAGCGCGACCCTCCTCGACGCCGTCGAGCTGGGGATGCGGTTTCAGAACCTCGCCGGGTCCATGGTGCGGTGGCAGTCAGTGATCGAGGGCGGCTCTGTCGTGGTGACGGCTACCGTGCCCGACGCCGCGAGCCCCGTGGGCAGGTTCCTCGTGGAGGAGGGCTTCGCCAACATCACACGGATGGCGCGGGACGTCGCCGGGATCCGCTCTCCCCGCCACGTGGATCTCGCCTTCGCCCCCGACGGACACGCCCGAAGCTATGCGGACTTCTTCGATTGCGCGATCGCCTTCTCCGCCGGGCGCAACGCGTGGCATCTTCCGCTGAGCACCGCCCGCGAGCCGCTGCCCACGGCCGAGCCGTGGACCCTTGCCGCGATGGTCGCCGCGCTGGAAGCCGAGACGCGCAGCGTCGTGGAGCGACAGGAACTGGTCGCTGTGCTCGCGGCCCACGTCGAGGACACGCTCCCTGTCATCCGGCCGCTCGCCGACTACGCACGCCTTCTCGCAACCAGTGAGCGCACCCTTCGTCGCCGCCTGATCGAAGTGGGCTCCAGTTACTCCCGCGTGCTCGACGACGTGCGAAAGCGGGTGGCGGCGGAACTGTTCGCCACCCCCGGGCTCAGCACGGCCGAGATCTCCTACCGGTTGGGATACGAAGACGAGCGGTCGCTCCGCCGAAGCACGCTGCGGTGGTTCGGCGCGTCACCCGCCGCCCTGCACGGCGCGGCTGCGCGCGCCTGAGAAGGACGCATCAGGACACTCACCGTGTCCGATCATGTCCGCGGGTTGGGTCATATGCGTCCGCCGCACCGCGATGCGTCCGCCGTACCGTGAGGGCTCATCGTCCGAGTCCGTCCGACATGCCCGATGGAGTGCACATGACTTCTCCGACCCCGACTCCCTCTCCCGCCGCGGCTGGCGTCACCGCTGAGCGGCTGCCCGTCTGTGTCATCGGCGCAGGCCCCGCCGGACTCGCCGTCGCGCGTGCCCTCCGCGAGCAAGGCGTGGACTACGTGCACCTCGAGCGCCACTCCCGCGTCGGCGGGCTGTGGGACATCGAGAACCCGGGGACGCCGATGTACGAGTCGGCGCACTTCATCTCCAGCCGCACGGTGTCGGGATTCTCGGGCTACCCGATGCCGGAGGACTATCCCGACTACCCGCGGCACGACCAGATCCTCTCCTACCTCCAGAGCTTCGCCGATGCCTACGGGCTCACCTCTCGGATCCGGTTCGACACCGCGGTCTCCGCCGTCAGCCGCGACGGCGATGCCTGGCGCGTCACGCTCGCCGATGGATCTCACAGCCGTCACGGCCAGGTGATCGTGTGCACCGGGAGCCAGTGGCACCCCTTCCTCCCGGAGATCCCCGGAAGCTACACCGGCGAGATCCGCCATAGCCTGGAGTACCGGTCTCCTTCCCTCTTCGCCGGCAAGCGCGTCCTCGTCGTCGGCGGGGGCAACTCGGGATGCGACATCGCCTGCGATGCGGCGCGCACCGCCGACCGGGCAGTCATCAGCCTCCGGCGCGGCTACTGGTTCATCCCGAAGCACGTGTTCGGCGTGCCGTCGGACATCGTCGGCGGCAAGGGCTCGTTCCTCCCGAAGCCGCTCGAACGCGCGATCCTGCAGCCCATGCTGCGGCTGTTGACGGGCGACCCGACCCGACTCGGCCTGCAGAAGCCCGACCACAAGCTCTTCGAGACCCATCCCGTGGTCAACTCCATGCTGTTCCACCATCTGCAGCACGGCGACATCACCGCTCGTCCCGGCATCCGCCGGGCCGATGGGCTCGAGATCGAGTTCACCGATGGCACGAGCGAAGAGTTCGACCTCGTCTTGATGGCCACCGGATACCGGCACCGCGTCCCCATCGCTCAGGAGTACTTCGGTGACGAACAACACCCCGACCTCTACCTCAACTGCGTCTCCCGCGAGCACGAGGGACTCTTCGGCGTGGGGTTCATCGAGACCAACAGCGGCGCCTACCACCTGTTCGACCGGCAGGCCCACCTGATCGCGGCCTTCATCGCCGGCTCTCGCGCCGGAACGGCGTCTGCGGCGGAGTTCGAACGGCTCCGCCGGGCAGACCAGCCCGATCTGTCGGGCGGACTTCACTTCGACGCGTCTCCCCGACACCGCGGGTATGTGGACGCCGACGCCTACGTGAAGTACGTCACCAAGCTGTCGCGACGACTCGGGTGGCCCCTCGAGGCACGGGGCCCGGAGCCTCGACGCACGCGTGAGCGGCTGGAGGCGGCGGCGTGACGTACGACTACCGGGACAAGGTGATCGTCGTCACCGGTGGCGCAGGAGGGATCGCCCGGGCTTTCGCTGCTCCCGCCGCTGCACGCGGGGCCCGCCTCGCGCTCGTCGACATCCGCGCCGCGGCCGCTGACGCGGCGGCTTCCGCACTTCCAGGACGAGGGCATCTCGGGTTCGCGGGGGACCTCACCGACGACACGCAGGTGGAACGGATCCTGGAGGAGATCTCCGCCGCCTACGGGCGCATCGACGTGCTGGTCAACAACGTCGGGATGACCAGTTCGGAGCGTTTCGACGCGCGATCGGTGGCCAGCATCCGCCGGGAGACCGAGGTGAACATGCTCTCCCCGCTCGTGCTCACCCGCCTCGCGTTGCCCCTCCTGCAGCGCTCGACCGACCCCCGGATCATCACGACGGTGTCGCTCGGCGGGATCTTCCCGTTAGGCGAGACGCCCATCTACACCGCGTCGAAGTTCGGCCTGCGGGGCGCGATGCTCTCGATCGGTCTCGACCTGCGAAGGATCGGTGTCCGCGCGGGCTCGGTCCTGCCGTCGGCGACCGATACCCGCATGCTCCGGCAGGAAGCCCTCGACGGCGGCAACGCGCTGCAGTTCCAGGACCCGCCCCAGCAGCCCGCCGATGTCGCGCGGGCGATGATGCGTCTGCTCGACAAACCGCGGTTGGAGATCTACCCGAAGCCGTCGGAGTCGGTGCTCATCCGCGTCGCCATGCTCGTGCCGAACGCGCTCCCGCGTCTCATGCGCCTGTTCCGACGGCGCGGCGACCGCGGGATGGCCCGCTACCTGGAGAAGCTGCAGCGCGAGGGACACGTCGTCCGTCGCGACGGCGAGCTCGTCCTCGCGGAGGAGAACGCATGACCGGCCCGACCCTGACGCTGCGCGCCCCCGCCGACGGCTCCGTGCTCGGCGAGGTTCCCCTCACGTCGCGCGAGGAGGTGCGCGCCGCCGTCACACGCGCCCAGGCGGCGTTCCGCTCCGGCACGTGGCCTGCGCAGACACCGCGGGCGCGTGCCGAACGGCTACACCTCCTCGCCGACCTCATGCAGCGCGACGCGGAGACTCTGGCACGCCTGGACAGCGAGGACGCGGGAAAGCCGATCACCGAGTGCCGGGAGAACGACGTCCCCTCGGCGATCGAGTCGATCCGGTGGTTCGCCGAAGCGATCGACAAGGGCCACGGCACCACCACTCCCGCCGGCCGCGATGTCGTGGCATTCACGGAGCGGGAGCCCTTCGGCGTCGTCGCGGCGATCCTGCCGTGGAACTATCCGCTGGCGATGGCGGCGTGGAAGATCGGCCCTGCCCTGGCCGCCGGGAACGCACTGGTGCTCAAGCCCGCAGATGCCACCCCACGATCGGTGCTCCACGTGGCGGCGTTGGCGCGCGAGGCCGGAATCCCGGCGGACGTCCTCCAGGTCGTCACGGGCGATGGCCCGACCACCGGCGCGGCGTTGGCCGACGATCCGATCATCGGCGCGCTCTCCTTCACCGGCTCGACGACCACCGGTCGCGGGATCCTCGCCGCTGCCGCAGCGAGCAATCTCAAGCGAGTGAGCCTGGAGATGGGAGGAAAGAGCCCCCAGATCCTCCTCGACGACGCGCGGGAGTTCGGAGACGCCCTGATCGAGGGAATGATCGAGTCGGCGTTCCTCACCTCGGGACAGAACTGCACCGCGGGTTCCCGGGTGCTGGTGCACGAGTCCATCCACGACGAAGTGGTGGCGCGGTTGGCAGACGCCGCCGCTGCGCTCCGCGTGGGCCATCCCGCCGACCCGGCGACGCAGCTGGGCCCGGTGATCGATGATCGGGCCGCCGATCGCATCCTGGCGGCGGTCGACACCGCGGTCCGCGAGGGGGCCACGCTCGTCACGGGAGGCGGGGAGGTGGACGTCGTGCCGGGCGGTCGCTATCTCGCTCCGACGGTGCTCACCCACGTCTCCCCGGGGTCCGACATCACTCGACGCGAGCTGTTCGGCCCGGTGGTCACGGTCCAGTCCTTCCGCACGCGCGACGAGGCGATCGCTCTCGCCAACGACACCGAGTACGGGCTGGCCGCCTCGGTCTGGACCACGCGGCTCGACGACGCACTGGCGCTCGCCCGCGGCGTGGAAGCGGGTCTGGTCTCCGTGGGCGCCTACAGCGAGGGCGACCTCACGGTGCCCTTCGGCGGATGGAAGCAGTCCGGTTTCGGCGGCGTCGAGAAGTCGTTCCGCGCTTTCGAGCAGTGGACCCGGGAGAAGACGGTCTGGATCGCCCTCCGCTCCTGAGCCCCCCTGTCCTCGATCACAGCTCCTGTCATCGAGCACAGCCCTCCGAGCACAACGGCGGATCTCCGGCACGCCACGCCGCCAAGCGCCCATCCGCCCTCGGCGTGTCGCGAGCCCCGTCCGCCATGGTGTCCGCGCGCGGCGAGAACACCGCGGCGCCGTCGGCGGGTCAGCGCAGCGCGCGGCGATATCGGCGACGTGCCACGAGCTGAGCGACCCGAAGCAAGGGGTGAAGCATCCGCCAGCCCCACCGGTCACCGGGCGCGGTCAGCGAGCGGAGGGTGAGGAATACGCCGTCGCCGTGGCGGTGCACGATGAACGCCTCCTCGCCCGAGACCGGGTGTCCGGGCAGCGTGCGGTAGGAGAAGCCGACCCGGTCCGGTGTGCGGACCGCCTCGACGACCTCCACCGGTTCCCTCACCCAGAACGGCCCCCACCCTGCCGTGATCACCTTGCGCTCCCCGGGGAACACCTCAGCCTCGCCGGGTACCGAGAACCCGCTCCGCGTCTTCACCGCCCACCGCAGGACCTCCGCCGACGCCCGTCGCCAGACGTCGTCTCCGGTTCCCACCGCGGTGGTCGACTGCGCGGCACGGTACGGCGCCGCATCCCCCGGCTCCCACTCCTCGCTCGCGGGACTCGTCGAGGGCGCCGCTCCCGCCGCGGTCACGAGGTACCGGTTGCGCGCGCTGATCAGCCGACGGAGGTAGGGAACGAGCACCACGCGCTCCGCGAGCCTTCCGAACACCGGCGACCCGACGGTGATGATGTCGGTCATCCGTGTCTGTCCGTCGACGACATCGAACCGGTGCTCGTGACGGAACAGACGGAAGGGTCCGCGCACCTGCTCATCGACGAAGCGTCGCGGCCGGTCGAGTGCCGTGATCCGCACCGTCATCGTGAACCACACGCCGAAGTGCCGCGCGCGCCAGGTCACGGTCTCGCCCAGACCGATCCGCCCCGCCGCGACTCCGCCGATCGCACGCTCCCCCGAGCCAGCCATCGAGGCGATGTGCGCGTCGATGTCGAGGGACAGATCGAACAGCTCTTCCGGCCACACCGGCGTGACGGTGACGAGTTCGAAGGTTCGCGGCACCCTTCGATCCTGCCGGAACGGGAACGCCACCCGGTACGCGTCAACGGCGGTCGTGAAGGTGATCGCGCTTACTCTCCGCCGATCCCCTCGTGCGCTCGTCGTCGGGGTCAGCGTGCGTCTCGAACGGCGGGAGACGCACCGGTGGTGCCCCTGGAGGGACTCGAACCCCCAACCGTTTCCTTAGGACGGAACTGCTCTTCCATTGAGCTACAGAGGCTGGCTCACCGAGTCTACCCGGGCTCAGCGAACGATCCCGAGCCTCCGGCCGATGATCCGGTACAGCTCCGGCTCATCCAGGTAGCCCGTGTGCGCCGCGAGGAGGTCCCGGGGCTCCTCGATCGTCTCGTCGATGGGCGGCGTCTCGGCCCAGGCGAACACCTCCGCCGCGCGGAAGGCGAGCGGATCGCGCGGGTTGAGCACGTTGAGCCACGGCGCGAAAGGGTGCCGTGCCGGAGCGTCGGCACCGATGCCGGGCATGACGCCCATGAGCCACAGGAGCGGCGCTTGACTGCCGGCCGTCACCAGGAGGTCGACGTCCACCGGCCGTGCCGTGAGGCTTTCGAGGGCGATCACTCCCCCGAG
>JBMDWQ010000235.1:0-28240 GCA_048594675.1 Microbacterium sp.
CCGAGCGGAGCGGGCGCCGCATCCACGGCGTGCACCAGGGCGGGCGGATCCGCCAGCGTGAGCAGGACCTCGAGAGCCCGCACCAGATCCACCTCGTGGATCCGATTGGTGCGGCGGACGTAGTCCACCGGTGCGGCGGCGCGCACCTGACGAAGGAGGTACTCCCTCCCGGGTCCGTAGATGCCCGCGGGGCGGACGATGATCGCGTCGAAGAGCTCGGCCGCGGCTCTCTCCCCCGCGAGCAGCTCCCGCGCGCGGTCCGACGCCGGCTGCGGAAGATCGCGCTCGGTCAGCGCGTGGCCCGGGTCCTTGCCGTCGAACACCCCCGTCGACGAGACGAAAATCACCCGCGACGGACGCTCGGGCAACGCAGCCGAGAGGTGTTCCAGCTGCGCGCGGTACCCGGCGCCCTCGCCGCGCCGAGGCGGAAGCGTGACGACCACCGAGTCGACCTGCGGAAAGGGTTCGCGCGCCGGAGCGTCGAGGTCGACGGCGATTGCTTCGAACGCGGGCGGGAGACCGCCGATCGTCCGTCGCAGCGCGATCACTGGTTCTCCGCGCGCGTGCAGCCGGAGACCGAGCCGCACGCCCACCTTTCCGCACCCGACGAGGAGGGTGGCCCCCGGCCGCCGCTCGCCTCCCGTCATCCGTCGCTCCCGCCCGAGCCGCTCCAGCCCGCGCCGCTCCACGTCATGAACACGTCGACGTCGTCCTCGCTGTCGACGACGAAACCACTCCGCTCGTAGAGGCGTCGTGCGGGGCTTCCCTGCAGGACGTTCAGACGGGTTCGACCCTCGAAGGGTTCGGCGAGGACCGTGCGCAGCACCCGGGAGCCCACTCCGCTCCCCTGGCGCGCCGGGGGCAGGTAGAAGTGCTCGATCCAGCGGACGGAGCCTTCCGGCCGCACGGTGATCGACCCCACGTCATCTCCGTCGCAGACGATGATGCGCGTCCATCGGGGCTGGAAAGCGGCGCGCATCCGGTCGCGCACCCGCACCTCGTCGAACCGCCCGAGTCGTTCGAGATCCGAGCGGAGGACGACGGCGCGCAGCTCCACCAGCCAGTCGATGTCTCCCGCGACGCTGTCGCGCAGCCCGATCTCCATCCGCTCAGCCTAAGCAAGCCGCCGAGTGTCCACGACGCGCGGGATGCGCTGCGCCCGAGGGCGCGTGTCGTGGACACTCGGCAGTGGGTTACTTCGAGATCCGCTTCGCGGCGGAGGTCTTCGTCACGCTCTGGTACCCGTTCTTGCTCACAGTGATGGTCACCGTGAGCTTCTTGCCGGCGTCGGCCTTCTTCACCGTGTAGGTGGAGCCCTTGGCCCCGGCGATCGCCGTGCCGTTGCGGTACCACTGGTACTTCTTGGTCGCAGCGGGGCTGACCGTGAGGGACGCGGTGAGCTTCTTCCCCACCTTGGCGGTACCGGTGATCTTGGCCGGGCCCACCTTCGTGAACACCTTCGCGATGGTCACCGGAGCCGACGTGACGGTCGCCGATTGGTATCCGCCACGGGAGACCGTCACACGCACGGTGAGCTTCTTGCCGGCATCGACCTTCTTCACCGTGTACGTCGCGCTCTTGGCCCCCGCGATGGCCGAGCCATTCCGATACCACTGGTACGTCTTGGTCGTCGCAGCCGGGCTCACCGACACCGTCGCCGTCAGCTTCTTGCCGACCTGCGCGGTCCCGGTGATCTTCGGGGTGGAGACCCGCGTGAACACCTTCGCCACGGTCGTCGGCGCGGAGGTCACGGTGACCGTCTCATAGCCGGCCCGAGTGAGGGTGACCGCGACGGTGAGCCTCTTCCCGGCGTCTGCCGCGCGCACCGTGTAGGAGGCCGAGGTGGCCCCGGCGATCGCCTTTCCGTCGACGGACCACTGGTACGCCTTCGCCGCATCCGGGCTCACCGACACCGACGCGGTCAGCTTCTTGCCGACCTCGGCGGTGCCCGTGATCTTCGGGGTGCCCACCGACGTGAACACGCGGTCGACCTTCACCGACCCGGATGTCGCCGATGCCGAGGTCCAGCCGGCGCGCGACGCTGTGACCCGCACCGAGAGCTCGGCACCGCGGTCGGCCGCGACCACGACGTACGAGCTCGCCGTGGCGCCCGAGATGGCGGCACCGTCACGGAGCCACTGGTAGTCGACGTGATCCACCGCCGGCGTGAACTCCCCCGCCGAGGCGGTGAGGGTCTGCCCCACGCGGGCGGTGCCGCTGATGGTGGGAGCAGCGACGACCTCGAGCACGGGCTCGACGATCTTCTCCAGCGCGGCGATCGCGTCGGTCAGGAGAGTCGTGGCCGCGTCGGCCTGCTCCGCCGAGGGCGCGGAGGCGGCCAGGACGATGCGCGCCTTCTCGACGGCTCGATCCAGCACAGACAGCGAGGCAGCCGTGTAGAGCGAGCGGTCGATGCCGTCGGCCTCGTCGACGAGCGCGGCCAGCGACGCGGTGTCGACGGTCGAGGGCGCATACGACACGAGCGCGAAGTCGTCGAAGGTGCCCCACGCGCCGGCCGAGGCGTTCGTGAGCGATCCGGAGATCTGTGCTTCACCGTTCGCCCCCACCTGGACGACCACGCTGGCGGGGTTGTGCTCACCCCAAGCCGTGAGCGACAGCGGCGTCTCGAACGTGCCCTCCGACGTGACCGCCCGCAGCGTCGCCGCGCCGGAGGTGAAGGCACCGCCGTGCGCGACGGCCGACAGCTGGTAGCTGCCCGGCTCGAGGCCGGTCACCGTCTGGCTGACCGCCGTGGAGAACGAGTTGCCGGAGTAGAACTTGAAGGCGCGCGTGCCGGACGAGGCATCGGCCGTCGCGGCGATCGACCCACCGGTCCCGGTCACGGTCCACGGGGTGGTTCCCGACTCGAAGCCAGGGTTGGCGACGTGGTTGGTGGTCGACGCGGTGACCGTCACGGTCGCGGTGGCGGTGAGCCCACCCGCGGCGACACCCGACACGGTGTAGATGCCGGGGCTCGTGATCCACGACACCGCGTCGGACCACTCCACGGCCGCGGATCCGGTGGACCCGTCGTTGTACTCGACGGTCACGGTGGCAGGCAGGGCTACGTCGGATGCGCGGGAGAACGTGAGCGACACCGGCTGGACGGCGACGACCTCGCGGGGCGCCGTGGTCCCCGTGTAGACGTACTCGAACGTCGACAGCGACGACAACGGTGTGCCGTCGGCGGCGAACAGGGCCTGGTTGTCCCATGCCGAGCCGCCGTAGTAGACGCCCGCGTCTGCGGGGTCGTACTCCGCGGCCGCCGAGCTCGCCCAGCCCGAACCGTCTCGCTCCCACAACGCCTTGTTGGCCTCCAGAGCGCTGGGCGGACCGACCGGAAGCCACGCGGGCTCCCAGTAGTAGACGCCGAGACCCGCGCCGTCGTCGACCTGGCTGACGGCGGCGATCACGTCGCGGAGTGCGCGGGACTGCCCCTGCACCGAGACCGGGTACTGCGTGGCCGCGGCGGCGGTGCGGATGACGTTGGGGTGGCCGTCCGCGTCGTCGAGCGTGTACGCCCACGAGGTCTCGGCGACGATGACCTTCTTGCCGTACTGGTTGACGATCTTGTTGAGCTCGTTCGTGAGGTTGGCGAGTGTGCCGTGCCAGAACGCGTAGTAAGACGAGGCGAAGACGTCGTAGTCCACGCCGTAGTTCTGGAGCGACGCGGCGAACGTCGTGTAGTTGGCCCGGTTGGGGTTGGTGAAGTGGACGGCGACGAGAGCGTCGGGGAACACCTGCCGAACGGCCTCCGAGCCCGCCTGGAAGATCTGCGCGATGTTGGCCCACGAGGTCTCCCCCGCGACACCGTTCGTGGTCTCGTTGCCGACCTGCACCATGCGCACGTCGACACCCTCGTCCTTCATGAGGGTGAGCGCGTCGATCGTGTAGGCCTTGGCCGCCGCTGCCTTCTGCGCGATGCCGAGCCCTGTCCACGCTTTGGGCGCCTTCTGCTTGCCGGGGTCGGCCCAGAAGTCGGAGTAGTGGAAGTCGACGAGGACCCCGAGCCCTGCCGCCGTGGCGAGCTTGCCCATCTCCGTGGCGCGCTCGGCGTCGACCGTGCCGCCGCCGTAGCCGGCGCCGGTGGTGGAGTTGTACGGGTCGTTCCACACCCGCAGCCGGACGTCCGTGACGCCGTGGTCGGCCAGCACCTCGAAGAGGTTGGCCGGCTGACCGGCGTCGTCGCGGAAGACGACTCCCGAGTCGATCAGCGAGAGGTAGGAGGAGATGTCCACGCCCATCGTGAAGTCGGGCGACAGTCCGTCGACTTTCTCCACGTAGATGTCGGCGTCGACCGGGCCGGTATCGGCCGCCATCGCGGGAGTCGCGCTGACCCCCAGAATCAGAGCGGCGGCTGTGCCGAGGGCGGCCAGATGCACCCAGTGCTGTCTCACGTTGCTGTCATCCCATCTTCTTCGAGGGGTCCGAGTGTCCGAGCGGCGACCATGCTGCACGCGGAGGAACTGTGACCGGTCACAGTCTGTAACCGGTCACAGTCTAGAGCCCCCGCTCCTCCGCCTGCAACGGCCGAGTGTCCACGACGCGCGGAGCGGGGGCTCCTCGGGGGCGCGCGTCGTGGACACTCGGCGGGGGTCAGGCCTCCTGGGGGCGGCGTCGGCGGAGGACCAGGATGAGTCCGCCGGCGAGGAGCGACAGGATCCCGACGGCGATCGGCAGCATCGCCACCGTCGAGCCCGTCTCGACCAGGCCTCCCGGGGGGATGTCCGGGACGCCGCACGCGGTGTCCTCGGCGGACAGCCCGTTGTGCGTGACGGCAGCCGTGTTGGCGAAGCCGCCGCGGTCGGCACCATCTCCGCTCGGGCAGGTGACCGTCGTCGTGTCGAGCCCGTTCTCGGCGACCTCCGCCGTCACGGTGACCGTGAAGGTGTGGGTCTCTCCCGCACCGAGTGAGCCGTCGGCGACCCGCGTCGCGTCCGCTCCGTCGGATTCCCGACCGGTGAAGCCATCGTTGAGCGTCACTGCGTCGGGCCCGGCGACGTCGACGTCCAGCACGGTGATCCCCGTGCCATAACGGAGGCGGTCGGTCAGCGTGTATTCACCTGCCGCAGCCCCGTCGTTCATGACGTCGATCTCGTAGGCGATGCTCCACACCCCGTCGCGCACCTCCTTCGGAGCCCCGACCAGCGACTTCGCGATCGAAATCGAGGGAAGCTCGGCACACGCGGTGTCCTCCTGGGTCCCGCCCGACGGATCGGTGAGGGTCGCGACGTTGTTGAGACCCTGGGCCAGTCCGTTGCTCCCCGGAGGAAGCGTGCAGGCGGTCGAGCCCGTGCCATCGGCGCCGATCGTCGTCGGGTCGATCCACAACGGCACCGAGACGGTCACGGCGACCGTGTAGACGTGCGGGGCGTAGCCCTCGTCGTCAAGACCCGCCAACGCGACATCGGAGGCGATGCGGGTCTGCGCCGCGCCGTCGAAGCCGGTCTCGAGCGTCACGCCTTCGGGGCCGGCGACAGACACGCCGGTCACCTCGGCGGCATCGAGGAATCGGAACGTGTCGTCCAGGTCGTACGTGGTCGCCTCGCCGCCGACGTTGCCGACGGTGAGCTCGTAGACCACGCGCCACGCGCCCTGGCCGATGGGTTCGGCCGACACCAATTCCTTGTCGAGGGTGGGCTGGCCCGGACGCACGCACGCGTCGTCATCGCCCTCGATGCCGTTCCACGACACCTGAGCGACGTTGTGGAGCGCGCCCGCGACCGTTCCGTCGGGCCCGGTGCACGCGTCGGTCGATCCCAGCTCCACGTCGGTGAGTGCCGCGGAGTACCGGACGACCACCGTGTAGAGGTGCGTCGCGCCGGCCGCGATCTCCTGGCCGGTCACGAGGCGCGGCTGATCGAGACCGTCGAACGTCTCGTCGATCTGCGCGCCCTCGACATCGCTCGTGACGTCGACGATCTCCTCCACCGTGACGCCTTCTCCCGGCGCGAGACGGTCGTCGAGGTCGTACTGCCCCTCGGCCTGCCCCGAGTTGGTGACCCGGATGCGGTAGCTGACGTCGTAGACGCCGTCCTGGCCGGCCACCGGCACGACTGCACCGGCCACCTCCTTGACGATGTCGATCAGCGGCAACGTCGCGCAGGCGTCGTCGCTGCGGTCTTCGCCGTTGTGCGAAAGACCGGCCGTGTTGGCGAGGGCGCCGTTCTGTTCGGAGCCCGGCTCGGGGCAGGTCAAGCCCGCCGGGGCGCTTCCCTCGAGCACAGCGTCATCGAAGGTCACGACGACCTCCACGCCGTAGACGTGCACCTCGCCGGCGGCGAGCGTCTGCCCGCGGACGATGTCGTTCTGCTCCGTCCCCGCAGCGCCGGTGCCGGTCCACGAGGCGAGCGTGTCGACGCCGTCGGGCGACGAGACGACGGCTGCCGAGACGATCTCGATCCCGTCGCCGTAGCGCAGGCGGTCGTCGAGGTCGTAGTCACCGGAGGCGGAACCCGCGTTGGTGACGGTGAGGTCGTAGGACAGCGTCCACGTGCCGTCCCCGTTCGCGACCGGCCCCTCGGCGATCTCCTTGTCCAGGAGCAGCCACGGCAGACCCGCGCAGTCCTCGTCCTCGGCGACGATGCCGTTGTGGGTGACCGACGCCGAGTTGGCGAGGCCGCCGTCGGCTCCGCTGCCGGCGGGAGCGCAGGCGAGCGACTCGGCCGACACCTCCGCCTCATCGAGCTCCACCGTGACCTCCACGCGATAGGTGTGGATCCCGCCCGCCGCGAGGGTCACCGACGATGCGATGCGGTTCACCTCTGCGCCCGGCTCACCCTGGCCCGTCCACGAGGCCGCGGGAGTCACGCCTTCCGGCGCCGAGACGATGCGCGAATCCCGCACGTCGATGCCCTCGCCGTAGCGCAGCCGGTCGTCGAGGTCGTAGTCGCCGGTGTCGCCGCCGACGTTCTCCACGACGAGGTCGTACGCGATCGTCCAGGTGCCGTCGCCGTTGGGAGTCGGACCGGAAGCGATGGACTTGTCGATCGTGAACGCCGCGACGCTCACGCACGCCTCGTCGTCGTCGGTCAGTCCGTTGTGCCCCACCTGCGCGGTGTTCGACAGGCCGGACGAGCCCTCCGGCGTCTCCGTGCCGCAGGCGCTCACGACCGGCACGCCTTCGCTCGTGTCCACGCCGATCAGCACGCGGATGCGATACGTGTGGGTCTGGCCGGCGCCGAGCTCGACGCCGGTGGCGATGACGTTCTCCGCCGATCCGGCAGCGCCCAGTCCGGTCCAGCCGTCGTTGGTCGTGACGCCTTCGGGTGCGTCGGTGAGCTCTCGCTCGATCACCTCGAGCGACCCGGTCGGCGTCATGCCGTCGACGAGGTCGTACTCGCCGGCACCCGCCCCGCTGTTGGTCACAGTGAGGCGATAGTCGATGCTCCACGTGCCGTCGCCCTCGGGCGTCGGGCCTGCGGCCACCGCCTTGACGATGTCCATGGAGGGAAGCGCGGCGCACGCCGCGTCTTCCTCGGTCGTCCCGTCGACCTTGGTGAGCGTGGAGGTGTTCGTGAAGGCCCGCGACTCGGAGCTGCCCTCCGCACCACACGCCGTCGGGTCGTCGTCGCCGCCCACACCGTCGAGCTGCAGAGGTGCATCCGCGATCACGCGGAGCTCGTAGACGTGCGGCTCGTAGCCCTCGTCGTCGTTGCCGGCGAGGTACACGTTGGTCGCGATGCGCACGTTCTCCTGCCCGTCCCACGCCGGGTCGAAGAGCTCGACGCCGTCGGGAGCCGACATGACCTCGGCGGAGACGACCTCCACCTGGTCGGTGAAACGGAGCTCGTCGACCAGCGAGTAGGTCGTGGAGGGAGTGTCTCGGTTGGACACGGTGAGGCGGTAGTCCAGCTGCCACTGCCCGTTGCCGATCGGCGTGGCGCTGACGAGCTCCTTCTCGTGCGTCGGGTCGCCGACGACACGGAACCCGGCCGGATCGCAGGGGATGGTCGGCGCGATCTGCGAGTCGGACGGGATGGCGGCTTCGGCACACGCCGTGTTCACGACGGTGTCGGCGATCGGGTTCTCGATCACGAAGGAGAAGACGTGCTCCTCCGAGTCGCCCGGCGCGAGCTCGTCGACCGTGAACGACCCGAGCTCCGGGTACTCATCGTCCGAGACCTCGATGTCGGTGAGCGTTCCCTGGCCGGTGTTGGTCACCCGGATGAGGAACTCGACCGTGTCGCCGATGTGGAACGTCGGATACGTCGCCGCCTCATTGGCGTCGATCCACTCGCCGTCCTCGTCGCGGACGTACTTCTTGAGGTCGGCGGAGTAGTAGTTGGCGATCGTCGTCTCGTCCGAGGTGCGCATCACCAGACGCGTGTTCTCGGCGCGACCCTGTGCGCGGTTGACCAGGACGTCCCCGCCTTCCACACCGTCGGTCACGATCGGCACCGTGAAGGCGTAGGTCGCCTGCGGCGCGAGGGTTCCCGTGATCACGCGCACGGCGGTGGCACCGGCCTGGAAGGTCGTCGACCAGCCCACGGTGTTGCCGCTCGGATTGCCCGCTGCGCCGTTGCTCACGTGCGCCGGGTCGTCGGAGAGAAGGGCCGGCGGAGTCGTCGTGTAGTAGACGGTCGCTCCCGGAGCGACGATCGGCCCCGACAGCTGGTACGAGCCCGCGAAGTCGGTGCCGCGACCGTCACCCAGGTACGGCAAGACGTCGATGGTGTCGGTGAAGGCCTGCGGAAGCGGATCGCGGGAGATCACGCTGACCGTCCACGACCCCTCGCCCACGCCGTCGCCGGCGACGTTGGGGATGTAGCTCTGGTCAGCGGTCTTCACGATCCGGGTGATGCCGGCGTCGTTGGAAGTGACCGTGGCGCGCGCCGTGTCGAAGACCTCGCCGTAGGTCGCCGTGACGACGTTGGTGAGCGTCTCGCCCCCCGCGATCGACGTCGCGAAGGTCGCGTCGTACGTGAGCGTCTGCTCGGTGTTGGTGGGGACATCATCGAGCGTCCAGGTGAGCGTCTGCTGGCCTCCCGTGGTGGTCACAACCGGAGCGGGAGAGGCACTGCCCGGAACGTACGTGACGCCGGCGGGCAGGACATCGGTCAGGACGTACCCGTCCACCTCGGGCGCCACCTGGCCCGTGCCATCGGCGGAGTAGGTGAGCGTGTAGGTCGCCGTCGTCTCGCCGGGGGTGATGACCGCCGGGCTCACGGCCTTGGCGACGTTCGGCTCGACACCGATGATCCGCAGGATGTCGCGCTGTGAAGTGGCGAAGGGGTAGCGGGTGCCGGGTGTCAGCACCCCGAACGCCGGCTTGTCAGACGGGTCCATGCTGCGGCTACTGCCGTAGACCCAGTTACCCGAGGTTCCGGCCGGGTCGATGTAGGCCGACCACATCCACACGTCCTGCCCCACCGCGACACCAGGGCGAATGTCCTGGCTCGCCTCGAGGAACGGGCGAGAGGTCGCCGGAACACCGGTGCTGGGGTTGTACCTCACCCGCACGGCGCGCACCGTGGAGAGATCCGCGGGTACGACCGACGACCATCCCGCGGTGTCTCCGCAGCCCTGCCAGGCGTTGGGGTCGTAGCTGCCGCTCGCGGGATTCAGGAGCGCAGGCGTGTTGGTGTAGTACTCGATCGTCCCCGGCAATGTCGCATTGTTGTTGTTGCCGTCGTAGAACCGGGCGCCGGTGAACGTCGTATACCGACCGTCGAGGATCAAGCAGCTTCCGGCGAACTGTCCGGGATTCTGGGTGTTTGAAATGGTGAGCGATGTCTCGGCCCGGACCTCGGTCCCGGCGGCCACGCGCAAGGTGTCCGACCACGAGGCACTGCCGCGCCAACCGCCGTAGATGATTCCCGTGGTCCACGGGTTGGTGGAGGTGTTGTTCGCGGTGTCATCGGCGCTCGTCGACCCGTCGACGGCCGTGTAGGTGTAGGGATCGACCTGGACGGTCACGCTGCCCGCGTTTTCGTCGGACGAGACGCGGATCCAGAACGCTCCCGAGGCGATCGCCTGCCGGTCCGTGGGAAGCGCGTTTCCTCGGGAGTCGCGCGTCGGCACCTGCGTCTTGCTGTAATCCAGCCCAGTGATGGTCAGCTGGTACGTCGTGTTGTTGATGCGTGTGAGAGCGCATGTGGAGGCCGGAGCCATCTGATCGGCGGGATGCGATCCCCCAGACCACGGGTGCCCGATCGCCGATGACGTCGAAAAGGCCCCGCACGCCGCCGTCATCGAGGCCGTCGGAGCGCCGAGCGTGTTACTCACCCTCACGGTGTAGGTGATGCTCGCCGGTCCCACCGGTCCGTCCGTGCCATGGAAGAGAGTCCAGTTGAAGCGGAGGTCGCGGATCCCGTCACCGAGATTGCGCTGACCGGCATTCGCGCCGAGGGCGATGTCCATCATGAACGGGTTGGCGACCTCCAGCGGCGGAAGGGCGACGGCGGGAGCTCCGGGGATCTCAGCGGCGACGCTCACCTGCTCGCCCGAGAGAGCCGTCACGCGCATGCCGCTCGTGAAGGTGATCGCGCTGCCGTCGAACCGGGTGCCGAGATCACACGTGAGCACGGTCCCGTCGGAGCTGATGCTCGAGGTCGCCGCGGCACACACGGCGGGGACGTCCTCGAAGATCGCCCCGGTCGCCGTCACGGTCGCCACGATCGGTTCGTCGGTGGGCTCGTTCCCCGGAGCCGGCTGGTCGTCGTTGACGTTGAGCCACCACCGGGCGTTCACGACGCCGTCGGTGCGGACCGTGTCGGGCGGGAGCGGGGTGTCCTGGGCCCACTGCCCTTCGAGCTCGAACACGCTCGCTGCCTGGGCCGACGCGGCCGCCCCGACCGTCAGGAGCGAGGCGACGAGGGCGCCCACCGCGACGAGCGCGGGAGCACGACGGGTTCTCGCCCGCTGTCGAGCACGCGGAGGACGATCGTCACGGAGACGTCGAGAGGGGAGTCGCATCATCGAATGTGCCACGGGGGGGACCTTTCACATTGACTTCTTCTCGCCGACGAGCGAGAGCAGTCATCGCGCTCGGGGGGCACGCGACGATGCTTGCCATGGTCACAGGGTTCTCACAGCCGACATCGAAAATGGTCCGCTGTTTGGTACGCGCGTCATCCGCGGTCAGGCCGGGCGGGTCAGGTCGCGGAGAGCAAGCCCTCCCGGCGGGCGGTCATGAGGGCCGCCTGGCGTTCGTTGACGCCGAGCTTCGCGTACACGGCCGCCACCTGCTTCTTGACGGTGTTCACCGAGACGCTCAGCGCGGCGGCGACATCGACCAGGCGCGGATGCTCATCGAGAGCCCGCAGCACGGCCGTCTCTCGCGGCGAGAGGACGACGAGGGTCCCCTCCCGGGGATACACCTCTCGTACCGCGCGGACACGCTGGACGTCTTCCGCGGCGAGCGCATCCGGGAGCTCGGCCGACAGCGCGTCGAACGCGTCGCGACGCATCCCGGCGAAGGGAACGAGCGTCGAGATCTCCGCGGCAAGCCGCCCGGCGCGCACGAACGACTCTCCCGCCAGACTGCGGTCACCGACGGCCCATGCCGACCCGGCCAGGATCGCCGCCAGCTCCGCCTGGTCGCGGGGCGACAGCTCGGCGCTCCACCCATAACCCGTGACCTCGGCATGGACTCGGGCGTGGTCGCCCACGATCGCGGCCATCCGAGCGCGGGGAACGGCGAGGACGACAGCGGGCGCCGTGGACTCATCGAAGAACCGTCGGACCCGGTTGAACTCTCCGAGGGCCAGGAGCAGATCGGCGAACGTCCGGTCGAGGAGACGACGGATGCGCCCCTGCGGCGGCAGGGCCGGCGGGGCCGATGCGCGCAGGCGTGACACCTCGCCGGTCATGACCGCCGGAGAGCCGAAGAGCAACGCCTGTCGAGTGCGTGTGGGCAGGAGCAGCGGCCACTCGTCGAACGCTGTCCGCGAGAGGGCACGGTGATCCAGCAGTCCTGCCGGCGAGGGATCGAGCCGATCGAAGCAGAGCAGCGCCCGCGCGACATCTGCGGGATAGCGCACCAGGTCGTCGTACGGACCGTGGTCGCCACCGAGCTCGTCCAGCCGCCGCAGGAGCTCGCGGCTCTGCGCCGTCTCGCCCCGGATGGCACGCGCCGCCGCGGCCGACGCGGCGGCGATGGCCGCGATGAACTCCGCCCCGGCGAGGGGCACGGCCGCGACCGATTCGAGCCTCGGCACGCCCTCGGGATGACTGTGCGACGCCTCGGTGAGGCCACGGTGAAGGGCGAGCCAGGCAGCGGTCGCCGGCGCCTGGACGGATGAGTGGGCGCGTTCGTCGAGTCGCCGAGCGAGGCGGATGGCCTCCTCATAGGCGTATCCGCGACGTTGCGCGATGACCAGGCTGCTGACGACGAGCGCGTCGGTCGCGGGCCCTGCTCCGGTAGCGGCGGCCGGTGCCGACCATCCCAGCTGTTCGTAGGATCGGGGACCGGTGACGGGATTCTGCAGCGTCGACAGCACCGATGCGGCCAGCCTCAGGCCCGGGTCAGTGGAGCCGAGCGCACGGTCCCGCTCCACGAACGGCGCGGCGACGCGACCGCTCACTCGTCTCGTCAGTGCCGGCCAGTGCACCGCCCACAGTCGCGAGAGCACGTCGTCGTCGGCGGCCGCCGAGGCATGCCGGACGACGGCGACGAGCGCATCGTCGTCGCGGGCCGCTTCGGGCAGGAGGGCCTGCGCGGCCGCCGAGTGGACGGTGACGAGGTCGTCCGCGAAATGGCGACGCCCGGCCTCCGCGAGGACCTCCCCGAGAAATCCCGGGAAGTGCCACACACCGGGTCCGCTCTCATCACGGGGACAGAGGAAGCCGCCCGACACCAGCGACGCGAGCGACTCGTCGACCCGTCCCCTCGGCGACGCCGCTCCCACGCTGTCGACGACGGCGCGCGCCGTGTCCAGCGTCAGCTGCTCGACGAGCGCGAACAGCATCGCGTGGCCCACCGTCTCAGGATCGGAGGGGAAGGCCTGGGTATGGAGGAAGCTCAGGCCGGCGAGCCGGGCGGCGTCGCCGGTGGGATGTCCGACCACCGCGCGAGCGAGACCGATCCAGCCGGCGGTGTCGTGCGCCAGGGCCTCCGCCTCGTCGTCGGACAAGATCTCGCCCCACATCCACGCGGCCTCGCGCAGATCGTCCGCGTCGGCACGCAGGTCGCGTTCATCGATGAGTGTGAGCGAGGCGCCGCGCGAGGGGAGGAGATCGACCACGGGGTGGTGGCGCCGAGAGATGACCACGAGGCGTGTCCCGCCCGTGTCGAGGACGCCGAGCAGCGCATCGATCGCGTCCGGATCGCGGACGCGGTCGGCGTCGTCCCACACCACGATCGCGGGGGCCCCTTCGCCGTCCCGCTGCCTACGGAGGGTCTCCGCCGAAACGTCCCCGGCCAGCCAGAGCACGTGCTCCCCGCGATCGCGCCGGCCGCGGGCCCACGCGGTGACGAGCGTCGTCTTGCCCGAGGCGACGGGACCGCGAACGAGGGTCACATCGGCTGCGTCATCGAGTCGGAGGTGCAGCCGTTCCCGCGAACGCTGCTTCGGCTGGTGAAGGGTCACACACATCCTCGGAGCTGGGTGGGGCCGGTGGCGACAGGGACGAGGCGACTCCCGTGTCGGGTTCCAGCATGGCCCGCGCGCCCGCCGCGACGACGGTGGTCTGCGCACGATGCGGGGATCGCGCACCGATCTGCGTGTTCCGCCCCGCCCCTTCCCCCGCCGGCAGGGTTGACGTTCTCCGCGCGGGTGAGGATAATTCTGGGCGGGACGCCCGTCCCACGTGAGGATTGCTACTGCACGGCAGGCGAGACCTCCATCACGATCCGTTCGTGGTGTGAGGTCTTTTTTGTTGCCCGCAGGCGAGACTTCCGCAGATCATCCAATGAAGGAGGAGCCGTGGTCACCACGGACACGGATGCGACTCTCGCGCGAACGATCGGCGATCTCGTCGGTGGAGCCGAGAACGTCGCGTCGGTACACAACTGCACGACCCGCCTGCGCTTCGTCGTGCGCGACGAGGGCAAGGTCGACTTCGACCGGCTGAACGACACCCCCGGGGTGCTGCAGACGGTCCGCGCGGGCGGACAGGTGCAGGTCGTCATCGGCACGCACGTCGACCAGGTGCGTGACCGGCTGGTCGCACTGCCCGGCTGGTCCCGCCTCGACGACACCGCCGAGGGGACGGGGAAGCGCCGACCGCTGGACGTCGTGTTCGACTTCCTCGCCGCGACGTTCCAGCCCCTGATCCCCGCTATCACCGGGGCAGCCCTCGTGCAGGTGCTGGTGCTGCTGCTCACTCAGTTCGGCGTGCTCGCGGCCGACAGCCCGACCGCGGCGGTGCTCACCGCGACCGGAAACGCGGTGTTCTTCTTCCTCCCCGTGTTCGTGGGCTTCACCGCCTCGCGCAAGCTCGGCGCCAATCCGTTCGTGGGCGCCGCGATCGCCGCCGCTCTCCTGCACCCCGCCTTCACCGCGATCGGCGAGCAGGGAACTGTGGCGCAGGCGTTCGGGCTGCCGCTGTTCATGTACTCGTACGCGAGCTCGATGTTCCCGGCCCTGCTCATGGCGCTGGCGCTCGCGGGCTTCGACCGACTGCTCAAGCGAGTGCTGCCGCGTGCCCTGCAGCAGGTGTTCGTGCCGACCCTCGAGCTCCTCATCCTCGTGCCGCTGACGGCGCTCGTGTTCGGGCCGATCGGCGTCGTCGTCGGGCAGGGGATCGGCGAAGGTCTCGCCTGGCTCAGCACGAACGCTCCGCTCGTCTTCTACGTCGTGGTTCCGGCGCTCTGGATCTTCCTCGTCGCGATGGGCATCCACTGGGCACTCATCTCCATCGCGCTCGTGGAGCTCGCCGCCGGCAGCAGCGTGATCATCGGGGCGGCGTTCGGGTACCAGTACGCGATCTTCGGCGTGGCGCTCGGCATGGTCATCCGTGCCGCACGCGAGCGCAACGGGAAGCTTCGCGACACGGCCGTCGCCGCCACGATCTCCGTCGGGATCGGCGGCATCACCGAGCCGACGCTCTACGGCCTCGTGCTCCCCTTCCGTCGCGTGCTCATCATCCAGATGATCTCGGCCGCCGCATCGGGTCTCGTGCTCGGCATCTTCGGCGTCTACGGCGTCGGGTTCAGCCCCGCGCCGATCCTGGCGCTGCCGCTGCTGGTGCCGGTGGTCGGAGCCGTCATCGCGCTCATCGTGGGCCTCGTGGTGCCGATCGTGCTGTTGCAGGTGTGGGGCTACCAGAAGAAGGGCACCGGCCCGACGGAGTCCGCCGACGCTGAGGCCACGGCCACCCCCGTCGCCGGTTCCGGCTTCCGCGGCCTCGTCGACGGGGCGGCCCGCACCGCCACGGTCGCCGTCGGCGCCCCCCTGGCCGGCACGGTGCTGGCGCTCGCGCAGACGCCCGACCCGATCTTCTCAGGAGGTCTCATCGGACCGGGCGTCGCGATCGATCCCACGGGCGACCGCGTCGTCGCCCCCGTCAGTGGCACCGTCGTGGCCGTCCCGGCCACCGGTCACGCGATCGGCATCCGCACCGACGAGGGCGTGGAGCTCCTCATCCACGTGGGGATCGACACGGTGCGCCTCGAGGGCACGCACTTCACGACCCGAGTGGTGCAGGGGCAGCGCGTCGCGGCCGGCGATCTCCTCGTGGAGTTCGACGCCGCCGCGATCGCGGCGGCCGGCTACTCCCTCGTCACCCCCGTGGTGGTCACCAACCTCGGCGGCGACCAGCGCGTCGATCTCCGCGCCGAGGGGGCGGTCGCCGAGCGCGACCCTCTGTTCACCATCCACCCGGCGGCCGATTAGCCACCCCCCTGGTGGGGCCGGCGACCCGACGCCGGCCCCACCCCATCGCAGGCGAGAGTCTCATGCGCACCATCACCAAGATCTTCAACAACAACATCGTCAATGCCGTCGACGCCGACGGCGAGGACGTCATCCTCGTGGGTGCCGGCGTCGGCTACCTCACCAGCAAAGGCAAGCCGGTCGACGAGTCCCGCGTGGAGCGCGAGTTCCATCTCACCGGCGTCGGACGCAGCGGCGCGTTCCGCGTGCTGCTGGAGGTGCCCTATCCGGTGCTTCGCGCGACGACGCGCGTGTCGGAGCTGCTGTCCAAGACGTACGGGATCGAGCTCCCCTCGCCCGTGGAGGTGGGCCTGGCCGACCACATCGCGCAGTCCATCCGCCGCATCGACGACGGCATCCCGCTCTACAACTCCATGTTGTGGGAGACGAAGATGACCTACCCGAACGAGTTCGCGATCGCCCTCCACGCCCTCGACGTCATCCATGCGGAGCTCGGCCGCAAGCTCCCCCTCGACGAGGCCGGCTTCATCACGCTGCACCTCGTCAACGCCGGGCTCGTCGGCGATCCCGGCCGCGCGATGACCCTGGGGACGACCATCCGCGCGCTCATCGATATCGTCCGCAAAGACCTCGGCATCGAGGTCGACGGCTCGACGACGGCGAGCGCGCGCTTTCTGACGCACATCAAGTTCGTCGTCCAGCGCCTGACCCGGCATCGCGTCCACCACGGCGCGGCCGACGAGTACTACGCCGCCCTCATCGCCGACAACGCCGACCTCTACGCCTGTGCGGAACGCATCGGCGCGTACCTGGACTCCACGTTCGAGGCGGGAGTGACCGACGAAGAGAAGATCTACCTGCTCCTGCACCTGATCACGCTGCGCGACGAGCAGCGTCGCGACGCCGACACCACGACACCCGCACCCGCACCCGCACCCGAGAAGTGAGACAGTCATGACCGCCCTCATCGTCCAAGCCGACGACATCGCCATCACCCACGGCACGACCCTCGGGATCCTCGATGCGATCTCCAGCGGGATCGTCCGCGCCACCGGCATGTTCACCAACTGCCCGGATGCGGAGTTCGCCGCGCAGCGGCTCCGCGAGCTCGACGGCGTGGACGTCGGGATCGACCTGAACTTCGTGACGGGCGTTCCGCTCCTTCCCGCGGCCGAGGTGCCGGGACTCGTGACGTCCTCGGGGCGCTTCCGGTCGTCGGGCGAGATCCGTGAGGCGCACCGGGTGGTGGGCGGCGACGCCGTGTACACCGAGTTCGCGGACGAGCCCTTCGACCCGGAGCAGACCGCTGCCGAGGCCGCCGCGCAGATCGAGCGGTTCTTCGAGCTCGTGGGCCGCGCGCCCGCCTACGTGCACCACCACTCGCTCGTCTCGCCCGTCTCCGACGAGGTGGTCCGTCGCGCGGCAGCCGACCTGGGGGTGCCGTTCGTCGACGATCTGTACCGCACGGGCGGGCTCCCGCTCCTGCCCAACGACTGGTACGCCAAGCCGTTTCCGCTCCCCGATCAGGCCCGCGCCGACGCGGTGGGGGCCATCGACCGGCTGCTGCCGACGATCCTCTCGCACGAGACGAGCCTGCTGATCGTCCACCCCGGCTACGTCGACGCCGAGATCCTCGAGCTCAGCAGCTACTCGATCATCCGCGCGCGCGACCTGGAGCTGGTGACCTCGCCCGCCGTTCGGCGCCGCCTCGACGACGCGGGCGTGGAGATCGTGCGCCTGACCGACGCGCTGCCGGCTTAGCGCCCGTCCGAGGACGCGTGCGCCGGCCGACGGGGCGCGGTGGACTGGCGCGGGATGAGCGAGGGCAGCGCGACCAGTGTCTGCGTCGAACTCTCCCCGAGCAGGAGCTCCACGGCGTTGGCGGCGATCTGGTCGAACGGGGTGTGGACGGAGGTCAGCGGCACCGGTAGCTGCGCGACGAGCGGGATGTCGTTGTACCCGACGATCGAGAGCTCTTCACCGATACGGATGCCCAGGGAGTACGCGACGCTCAGCACCCCCACGGCGAGGTTGTCGTTGGCGGCGAAGATCGCCGTGGGCCGCGAGTCCCCCGCGAGCAGGTGGCGCCCGGCGTCGATGCCGTGCTGCAGTCCGTACCCGACGGCGAGGATGCGCTCGTCGGCGAGCGCCACTCCCGCTTCGGCTGCGGCCCGGGTCGCGCCTGCGCGACGATCGCGGCCGCTGGAGGTGAACCACGGGCCCGTGATGACACCGATGTCGCGATGGCCGAGGTCGAGCAGGTGCCGGAGCGCGAGGTATCCGCCGGTCTCGTCGTCGCCGAGCGATGACGGACTCACGCGGTCGGTGCGCAGCGCCAGGACGTGCGGCACTCCGCGCGAGCGGAGCGACGCGGGGAGCTCGTCGTCGAGACGCGCGGTGGCCAGGATCAGCCCGTCCACGCCGCGATCGAGCAGGGTCTCGGTGGCGCGGCGTTCCGCGTCGGGATCGTCGCCGCAGGTCGCGACGACCGCGAAGTAGCCGCGCTGGCGGGCGACGCGCTCGATCGCCTCGAACATCATCGCCATCACCGCATCGGTCAGACGGGGAACGAGGACCCCGATCGTGCCCGTCGCACCCCGCCGGAGGTTGGAGGCGAAGACGTTCCGGCGGTATCCCAGTTCGTCGGCGACGGCGCGTACGCGTTGCGCAGTCTCGGACTTCGACGGCGGCGTCCGTTCGTCGAGGATCCTGCTCACGGTGGAGATGCTCACCCCTGCCGCCTCGGCGACCTCTCGCAGGGTCACCGGCCCCCCGTCGCGATGGCGCGATCCCAGCCCCGCGTGCGGTGTGCTCATCGATGCGCCCTCCCCGTCGCCGCGCACAGTCTAGCCAGACCGCGAGGCGGCATCAGACCCCGCGAGCCTCGAAAGGGTTGACAGGAACTCATGTCCCCACGATACTTGCAAACGTTCATGCAAACGTTCCCGCCAACGTTCTCAGTTCGGTGGATCTCGACGAAGAGAAGGAGCCTCCCATGGTCCTCGACCTCCGCGGCCTCAACCCCGCCCCCGTCACCCCCTTCACGGAAGACGGTGACGTCGACTACGCAGCCATCCAGCGACTGGGATCCTGGCTCGGCTCGCTCGACGGCGTGAAGAGCCTCGTCGTGCTCGGTCACGCCGGCGAAGGCACCTTCCTCACCGAGGAGGAGCAGCTCGACGTCATCCGCGCCTTCCGCGACTCGGTCGACGACCGGTTGCCGATCATCGCCGGCATCACCAAGGAAGGGAACCTCACCGCCGCCAAGGAGGCCAAGGCTGCCGCCGACGCCGGAGCGAAGGGTGCGCTCGTCTACCCCTCGCACGGCTGGCTGCGGTTCGGTTTCCAGCCCGGCGCGCCGCAGACCCGCTACCGCGCGATCTGGGAGGAGTCCGGCCTGGAGGAGATCCTGTTCCAGTACCCCGACAACACCAAGGCCTCCTACGACCTCGACACCCAGCTCGAGATCGCGGGGCAGGAGGGGGTCAACCACACCAAGAACGGCGTCCGCAACATGCGCCGGTGGTACACGGAGATCCCCGCGCTGCGAGCCGCCTACCCCGAACTGCAGATCCTGTCGTGCCACGACGAGTACCTGCTGCCGACCATGTTCGACGTGGACGGCCTGCTCGTCGGGTACGGCAACATCGCGCCGGAGTTGCTGATCGAGCTGATCGAGGCGGGGAAGGCGCGCGACTACGCCGCCGCCCACGCGATCCACGAGCGCCTGCTTCCCGTCACCAAGGCCGTGTATCACCGCGGATCGCACATGGAGGGCACGGTCGCCCTCAAGTGGGGACTCGTCAACCGCGGCATCCTCGACCACGCGACGGTGCGTACGCCGCTCCTGCCGCTGGAACCCGGAGCGGACGCCGAGATCGCCGCCGCCTTCGCCTCGGCCGAGCTCGGCACGGTGACCGTTCCGGCGTGATCCACTTCCGGGCGGGGGCGTGTCGCGGACGCCCCGCCCGGCTCTCGCGGTTCTCACCCTCGGAGCACCGCCCCTCAGTCAATGACGACGATGCGGCACCGCCGCCCTCCCACGAAGGAGAACCATGAGCACCGACCGCCCCTCCGCCACCCGACCGCCCGCCACGCCTGCCACTGGACACGGGCGCATCTCGACTGAGACAGT
Organism: Microbacterium sp.; assembly: GCA_048594675.1. Lineage (GTDB taxonomy): Bacteria > Actinomycetota > Actinomycetes > Actinomycetales > Microbacteriaceae > Microbacterium. The sequence goes on from JBMDWQ010000235.1 coordinate 19,915, forward strand.
GAGGTCCATCGTCGAGTCCCGTCACACTCGTCGCTCCTTCTGGCGACAGCTCACTCTCATCGGCCCCGCTTTCGTCGCGGGCGCCTGGCAGTTCGGCCCCGGCAACCTGACAACGGCGATGAACGCCGGCGCGCTCTACGGCTACACCCTCATCTGGGTCATCATCGTCTCGACGATCCTCATGGTGTTCCTCACCGACATGAGCGTGCGGCTCGGGATACGGACTCCGGTGTCCCTCATCGCCTCCATCAAGGAGACCCTCGGCGGATGGGTCGGCGTGGTCGCCGGATTCGGCGTCTTCCTCATCACCCTCTGCTTCTCGGTGGGCAACGCAGTCGGCTCGGGAGTCGGCCTGTCGATGCTGATCCCGGGCACCTCGCCCGTCATGTGGACCATCATCTGCTCCGCTGCCGTCGCCACGATCCTGCTCCTCAAGGGCATCTACCGTGTGGTCGAGAAGGTGCTCATCGTCATCGTCGCACTCATGGCCGTGTGCTTCATCGTCTCGGCCTTCGCCGCCAACCCGGACTGGGCCGCGGCCGGCGTCGGACTGATCCCGGTCGTGCCGGACGGTGCGTGGCTGCTGATCATCGGGCTCGTCGGCACGAACTTCTCCATCAACGCAGCCTTCTACGCCTCCTACGGCACCAAGGCCCGGCGCCGCACCGAGGCGGACTATCGCGACATCACGATCGTCGACACGATTCCGGGCATCATCGCACCGGGGATCATGACCGCCCTCGTGATCGTCGTCGCCGCGGCCGTGCTCCACGCGACCGGCACCGACGCCCCCGGGGCGTTCGGCGGGCTGGCGCGGATCTTCGAGCCCATCGCGGGCCCCGTCGGCGCATGGATCTTCGCCCTGGGGTTCTTCGGCGCCGCCTTCTCATCGATGATCCCGAACTGCGTGGCCGGCGGCACGATGATCTCCGACGCTCTGGGTCGCGGCGGCTCAGCGGACACGACGACGGCTCGTCTCGGCAGCGCCTTCATCCTGGCCTTCGGCCTCGCGATCACGCTGGTCTTCTCGGGGTCGTCGCCGGTGGAGCTGATCGTCATCGCGCAGGCCCTGACCGTTCTGTTCGCCCCGATCCTGGCGGCGCTCATCCTCATCATGGCGAACAACCGTGCCCTCATGGGGAGCCTCCGCAACCGCTGGTGGCAGAACGTGATGGGGGTCATCGGACTCGTGTCGGTCGTCGCTCTCTCCATTCGGCTCGCCATCAGCCTCCTCACCTGACCCCGCCCTGCGGGCGCGCCATTCCCGCAGCCCCCACCGAACGCCCCGCTCGGGCCGCGTCTCTCTGACGTCCGGCCCGGCGCGGGGCGTCTCGGTCTGCGCGGCGAGGTCGGCATGGCGCGGCGGGGCGTCGTGCGCTAACATCGTGAAAAATCGATTGCGCACACCTGTCGTGCGCGTTCCCCGCACACCGCTGTGCCCGACAGACCCACGGATGCCCGATGACCGCCACCGTCGACCTGCTCTCCCTCATCGAACGCCCTCCGCCACTCGGGGGGATGGGATTTCGCAACCGCTCCGGCGTCACGGTCGCGATCTGGGCCGACGGCGATCCCACCGACGCGCTCGTCGGGCGCCGGATCGTCCACGCCCGCACGCTCCGTCTTCCGGCACCCACCCCGCTGCACACGCTCCGGGTGCGGCCCGGGCGCGGCTATCACAAGTGCGGCAGTGAGGATCAATGGGACGCGGTGACGGCGTTCCGCCTCCGGGCTCTCACCGACGCCGGGTGGACGACGCTCCTCGATGTCGCCGACCTGCCGATGCCCACGGGCGGATCGGCGCCGCCCCTGGAGTTCGACCTCGGCGGCGTGGAGACGGCGGCCGCGGTGATCGAAGTGCGCCGGAGCGCGCTCGATGGACCGTGGACGCCCTGGAATCTCGCCGACGACGCGTGCGAGCTGATCGGTGACGACCCGGTCGCGCCGACCCAGGGCGAGACACGGTTGCGGAACGGGGGCGTCGATCTGTCGGGCCTCCCCGACGGCGTCTCGGCCGAAGTCGATCGAGGCGAGGTGCGCTTTGCCACCGACCGATACGCGGTCGGGTTCTCGCTCGGTCGCGCCGGATTCAGCTTCCTCGCCGTCGACGACGAGGGGAACGGCCGCGTCGAGCGCGATCTGCTCCTGCACCGTCCCGGCGTGAACCTGCAGGGAGTCATGCTGCATCCGGTCGGCGGCTCGTCGCTCGTCGGACCCGCCCTGCGCTGCCGGGTGGAGGGGGAGGTACGCGTGACGGGCGCGACCGTCACGTACGACCTCACGATCCCCGATGCCGGCCAGCGCCTGCGGCTGGCCTGGACGATGACGCCCGAGGGACTGGAGCTCGAGGCGACTCGCACGTCCGGCCGCACCGTCGAGGCCTGGGAGAGCACCGTATGGCAGACAGCGTTCGACCCGGGCGTGGCCGCCACGACGACCCTCGGCACGGCGCGCCGCGTCGGCCGGACGGGCCTTCTCGACCTCCCGCTCCTCCTCCACGTGCCCGGCCACGGCTCGTTCCATCTCGTGAGCGACAGCGCCGATGCCGCGTGGCGCTCCGATGCCGATCGGGGCAACGGCTGGCTGCTGGGCGAGCTGAAGCTCGGCGAGGAGCCCACCGATCGCGGCACCGTCGTGCTGGCCGAGGGCACCTTCCATGCCCGGGTCTCGTGGCGCGTCACCGACACGGGGGTGAAGGCGCGCGACGATGCTCCGGAGCAGATCGCGCGCGCGATCCGCCGCACCGCGCTGACGGGACTGTCGTATCGCGCCGACACGGGCACCTACAGCAACAACAGCGTCTCCATCCACTGCCCGATGAGCATGGACACCTGGTCGGCTCTGGCGATGCGCTGCGGAGAGGTCGCTCCGGGGATAGACACACGCACCATGCTGCGCGACTCGTTGGAGCGCTGGCTCGACGGCGGTCCCGGCTATGCGAGCGGCACCCTTCGCGATGGTCCCCTGTTGCGCCCGGCGGAGGACCAGTACCTGATCTCGGGAGTGGGCACGCTGCTGGGGCTCGCCGAGTACCTCGAGGGATCGGACGACGCCGCCTGGGTCGACGCCTACCGCCCTCGCCTCCGCGCCCACCTCGATGCGCTCGCGGCGCGGGATCTCGACGGCGACGGCCTCATCGAGAGCCCCCACCGCCGTGGCGTCAGCGGCGAACACGACTGGAGCACCAACTGGTACGACGTCGTGTCGTTCGGATGGAAAGACGCCTACGTCAACGCCCTCCTCTTCCGCACGCTGCGCCTGCTCGCCGTCTCCCTGCCGCGGCTGGGGGCCGGCGACCTCGCCGAAGGACTGGCGGAATGGGCGGCGCGGCTGCAACGCGCGTTCCTGCCGACCTTCCACAACCCCGACACGGGGTGGATCGCCGGGTGGCGGTCGGCCGACGGCGCCCTCCACGACCATGCATTCCTGGCCGTCAATGCGATCGTGGCGACGAGCGGCGTGCTGCCGCCCGAGCGCGAGCGCGCCGTGATCGCCGCCCTCTGGGACGAGTACCAGCGCTGTGGCGCGCCCGATCCGCGCTGGGGGCTCCCCAACAACCTGTGGTCGATCCCCGATGCCGACCTCACCGCCCCTATGCAGGGCTTTCCCCACGGGTTCTACCTCAACGGCGCTCTCTCTCATTCGCAGTCGCGTCACTTCGTCGCGGCGCTCTTCCGAGTGGGGATGACCGCGGAAGCTGAGTCGCTCCTGGCTCCCCTGTGCGAGACGCTCGCCGACGGGAGCGCGTTCGGCGGATCGCAGACCGGCGTGGACTGGCGGTACTGGGACGGAGCGACCTGCGGGTACGAAGGTCAGCTCACCGAGCAGTTCGGCATCCTCGCCGTCGCCCTCGACCGCTACGGGAGCGACGTTCCCGGATCCCTGCGGACCGCGCACCCCTGACCCTCCGCGTGCGCCGGCGCTTCCCTCCCCGAAAGGACCTTCATGCTCGACCGCCGTAACCGCGTGCTCGCCCGTGCCGCCCGGGCGGTGCGCGACGACCTCCTCCCCGCGGTCCACCTCGATACCGTGCCCCTCAGCCTCGCCGTGTGGGCCACGAACGACCCCGTGCCCTTCGCCGTGGCGACGCGGCAGGAGTACACGACCACCCAGACGGGAGACGCCTGGGGAGCGCCGTGGAGCACGGCTTGGCTGCGGGTCTCGGGGCGCGTGCCGGACGAGTGGGGAGACGATCCCGAGCGCCGCACGGAACTCAGCATCGACCTCGGCTTCCTCGACTGGCGCCCCGGATTCCAGAGCGAGGCGCTCATCTGGACCGCCGACGGGCGCCCCGTCAAGGGCATCGAGCCCGCACAGCGCGTGTTCGTGCTGCCCGAGGGCCCGGGCGAGGACGTCGTGTACTTCGTCGAAGCGGCCGCGAACCCCGACGTCGCCCAGCACTTCCGCTTCCTTCCCACTACCCTGGGCGACCGCGCGACCGCCGGCGACGTACCGCTCTACCGCTGGGGACCGATCGTGCTCGCCCGCCGGCACCTTCCCACCACGGAGCTGCTGCGCGACCTGCAGGCCCTCACCGGCCTCGTCGCCGAGGCGGGCGATGCCGACGCGCGCCGAGAGGAGATCCTGACGGCCATCGAACGCGCCCTCGACCGGATCGACCCGGGCGACGTCGCCGGTTCTGCCGCGTCGGCGCGCGGCGAGCTCGCGGAGGTGCTCGCACGCCCGGCGCACGCCTCGGCGCACCGGGTCCACGCCGTCGGACACGCGCACATCGACAGTGCGTGGCTCTGGCCGCTGCGGGAGACCCGGCGCAAGGTCGCCCGCTCGTTCGCGAACGTGCTGGCCCTCATGGACGCCGACGCCGGGTTCTCGTTCGCCGCGACGTCGGCCCAGCAGTTCGCCTGGGTGAAGGAGGACTACCCCGACCTCTACGCGCGGGTCGCCGAACGGGTCGCCGAGGGACGGTTCATCCCGACCGGCGGCCAGTGGATCGAGCCGGACTGCAACCTGCCGAGCGGTGAGTCGCTCGCCCGTCAGCTGATCGAGGGCAAGCGGTTCTTCCTGGAGGAGTTCGGAGTGGAGACCGAGGATGTCTGGATCCCCGACTCCTTCGGCTACAGCGGCGGGCTGCCGCAGATCGCCGCTGCGGCGGGCGCCCGGTACTTCCTCACCCAGAAGATCTCGTGGAACGAGACCAACACGTTCCCCCACCACAGCTTCCTGTGGGAGGGCATCGACGGCACCCGCCTGTTCACCCACTTCCCCTCCGCCGACACCTATCACGCCGAGGTGTCGGCGTTCGATCTGCGCAAGGCGGAACGCCAGTTCGCCGACAAGGGCGCCACGAACATCTCGCTCCTTCCCTTCGGGTGGGGCGACGGCGGAGGCGGACCCACGGAGGAGATGCTCGCCTCGGTCGCTCGCTACGCCGACCTGGAGGGGAGCCCTCGCGTCATCCCGTCGACGCCGGCGCGCTTCTTCGATGAGGCGATGGCCGACCTCACCGACCCGCCCGTATGGGTGGGGGAGCTCTACCTCGAACGGCACCGCGGTGTCGCCACGACACAGATCGCCCTCAAGCGCGGCAACCGTACCGCCGAACGCCTGCTGCGGGAGGCCGAGCTGTGGGCGACCGTCGCCGCGGTGCGGTCGGGCGCGGAGTACCCGCACGAGGCGCTGCGCCGGCTCTGGCGGGACGTGCTGCTGCTGCAGTTCCACGACATCCTGCCCGGGTCGTCGATCACGTGGGTGCACCGCGAGGCGCAGGAGGCGTACGTCCGGATCGAGGCCGAGCTCGAAGGCCTCATCGCCGCAGCGTTGCGCTCCGCGATCCCCGAGGATGCGCCTACGGACTCGTCGGTCTTCGCCGTCAACGCCTCGCCGCTGACCGAGGCGGGAATCCCTGCCCTGGGCGGCGGCCAGCGCGCGGCCGAGTCCGACGCCCCCGCCGTCGTCGCCGGCGCCGAGGGCGACGGCCTGGTCGTCGACAATGGACTGCTCCGGGTGACCGTGTCGGCCGAGGGAGAGATCTCCTCCCTCCTCGACCTCCGCGCCGCTCGCGAGCTGATCCCGTCCGGGGCCACGGCGGGGCGGCTGTGCCTCTTCCACGACACCCCCACGACGTGGGATGCGTGGGACCTCGATGCGCACTATCGCTCTCGACCGGCACCGCTGCGTCCCGAGGCGCACCTCGAGATCATCGACGACGATGGCGATGCGGCGACCATCCGCGTGCATCGGAGCACCGACGCGTCGACGATCGCGATCGACTACACGCTCCGCCGCGGCGAGCCGCGGATGGAGATCGCGATCGACCTCGACTGGCACGAGGACCAGAAGGTGCTGAAGCTCTTCCTGCCGCTCGACGTGCACGCCGACGAGGCCTCCTTCGAGGTGGCGTACGGCCACCTGCGCCGCGTGACCCACACCAACACCAGCTGGGAGGAGGCGCGGTTCGAGGTCGTCGCGCACCGGTGGCTCCACGTCGGCGAACCCGAGTACGGAGTCGCGCTCGCGAACGAGGCGACCTATGGCTACGACGTCACCCGTGAGACCTTCGCCGGCACCCCGGCGACCGTGGTGGGGATCTCTCTGGCTCGCGCGCCGCGGTATCCCGACCCGACGTCGGACCGCGGACGCCACCGCATGCGATTCTCGCTGCGGCCCGGGGCGGGGATTCCGGAGGCCGTCGCCGAGGGCTACCGCCTGAACGTGCCGCTCCGCGCGGTGCCGGGCGCCTCGGCGGAGCTGCTCGAACCCCTCGTGCGGGTGACGGCTCCGGGGGTGATGGTCGAAGCACTGAAGCTCGCCGACGACGGCAGCGGCGATGTGATCGTGCGCCTGTACGAGGCGTGGGGCCGTCGCTCCCGCGGCGCACTGACGACTGACCTCGCCATCAGCCGCGTGGTCGAGACCGACCTGCTCGAACGCCCGGTCGAGGCTCGCGTCGTCCGTGGCCAGGCCGACGCGACCGGGATTCCGCTGGAGTTCCGGCCGTTCCAGCTCGCTACGCTGCGTCTGACCAGGAAGGATCACGCATGATCGAGCTCGTCTCCGCGCAGGCGCGGGTGGTGCGGGTGCAGACCCGCCTTCCCTTCCGCTACGGGATCGCCGAGATGACCGTCGCGCCCCACACCGTCGTCGAAGTGGCTCTCCGTATCGACGGGGCCGAACAGGTGAGGGGATGGGCGTCGGAGCAGCTGCCGCCCAAGTGGTTCACCAAAGACCCGACGACGTCGTTCTCCGACGACCTCGACGGCCTCGTCGGCGTCGTGCTCCATGCCCTCACCGCCGCCCGAGGGCTCCGCGGCGAGACCGCGTTCGAGCTCTGGCGCCGCCTGGACGCGCGACAGTCGGCGTGGGCCTCTTCCGAGGGCGTGCCAGGACTCCTTGCGGGCCTCGGAACGGCCCTCGTGGAGCGCGCCGTGATCGATGCGGTGTGCCGGGCCGTCGGGCGCCCGTTCGTCGAGGCGCTGCACGATGGCACCCTCGGGTTCTCGCCCGCCGACCTCCATCCCGAGTTGACCGGCACGCCCTGGCGGGCGCGCCTTCCCGGCGCCCCCGCGCCGCGGCTCGCGGTGCGTCACACCGTGGGCTTCGCCGACGCCCTCACCGACGCGGAGTGCGTCGATCCCCCGCAGGACGGCCTTCCGGTGAGCCTGGAGGGCGTCGTGCGTGAGACGGGCGTCCGGTTCCTCAAGGTCAAGACCGCGGGAGACCCGGCGGCCGATCGCGTGCGCCTCGCGGGCATCTTCCAGGTGTGCGATGCCGCCGGCGTCACTCCGCAGCTCACGATCGACGGCAACGAGTCGATGCGCGACGGCGCGCACCTGGAGCGCTGGATCGGCGAGCTCCGGTCGGACCCTGAGGTCGGTCCCCGCCTGCGCGAAAGCCTCATCGCCGTGGAACAGCCGGTGCACCGCGATGTCGCCCTCGACCCGGACCTGGCGGGCACGCTCGCCCGCCTCGCCGCCGACGGCATCGCAGTGATCATCGACGAGTCCGACTCCGACGTCGGCGCCGTACGGCGAGCGCTCGATCTCGGGTACGCCGGAGGCACGTACAAGGGCTGCAAGGGCGTGTTCCGCGGTCTCGCCAACGCCGTGCTCACCGCCCACCGGACGGCGGACGACGGACGCACGCGAATCATGACCGCCGAAGACCTCTCGACGTTGCCGCCGCTCACCGTGTCGCACGACCTCGTCGTGGCCTCGGCGATGGGCCTCACACATCTGGAGCGCAACGGCCACCACTACTTCGGGCGACTCGCCCCGCTCGGCGCGACCATCGTCGACGACGCCCTGGCTCATCATCCCGACCTCTACCGCGCCGACGACAGAGTGGGCGCGCGACTGCGGATCGACGG
>JBMDWQ010000236.1:0-8156 GCA_048594675.1 Microbacterium sp.
TGGGGTCCGTGGGGCGAGCCGATCCCGATCGCCTCGCCGTCGGAGTACCCCGGCCTCTACGCGCCATACCTGCATCCTCGCTACGTCGACGACGGGGGCCGGCGCCTCTACTTCACGATGTCGCTCTGGGAGCCGTACAACGTGTTCTGGTTCTCCCTCGACCTCGATCGCGCGGACTGATCCGGAGGCATTCGGAGGACTGCCAGGAAGGGCGATTGCGCTTGAAATCGATTTCGCCTATGGTGGCTTTCGACGAGGTCGACGGCGATCCGCCCGACTACCCGCCTCGGCACCGCATCGACAGCGATGCCGGACACAGCAACGACGCATGGGCGCGTCGAGTTCCTGAGGAGGAGCGAATGTACACAAGGAAGGCTCGGCTCGCGGCGGCGTTCGTCGCGACGGTCGCGGCAGGGACGCTGCTGGCCGGGTGCGCCGGAGGAAACCCCGGCGACACCGGTTCCGGCGGCGTCACCACCATCCAGTTCTGGCACCGCACGTTCACGCCGGCCGAGAACGAGTGGTACGCCGGCATCGTCAAGAAGTTCAACGCCGCGCAGGACAAGGTGAAGGTCGTCGACACCGAGGTGCCCGCCGACGCGTGGGACCAGAAGATGAAGGCCGCGCAGGCGGCCGGCAAGGCACCCGACATCTACACGCACTCCGGGTCGATCCAGGATGCCGTGAACGCGGGGCAGCTGCACGAGCTGGGCGGGATCGTCTCCGACGACGCCCTCGGCCAGATCATCGACGCCGCAAAGCCCGTCTCCGCGATCGGCGACAAGTACTACGCCTACCCGCTGCTGCTGGAGCCGCAGACCGTGCTGTTCTGGAACAAGGACATGGTCAGCGCCGCAGGCCTCGACGCCGAGAAGGGTCCCGCCACCTGGGACGAGCTGCTCACCGCGTGCGCCGCGATCCAGCCGACCCTCGACAAGGGCCAGTACTGCATCTCTCCGGCCAGTGACGCCGTCACCTTCGCGTGGTCGACGGTCGGACAGCAGTTCAACTTCTCCGGTCACACGGCCCTCACCGACGACTGGACCGCGCCGAACATCAACGACGCGGGCTATGCCGACCTCATGGCCAACTACAAGAAGCTCTGGGACAACGGCTACATGCCCAAGCAGGCGCTCGCCGCCTACGTCGAGGGCAAGGACTTCGGCGAGAAGAAGGTCGCCTTCAAGGTCTCGGGGTCGTGGATGATGTCGGAGATCGGTTCCGACTACCCGGATCTGCTCACCAAGACGGGTATCGGCGCCTTCCCCGACGCGACGGGCTCGACCGGTCGCACCGCCACCACCCTCGGCAACTTCAAGTGGGTCGTCGACGCCAAGTCGAAGAACGCCGACGCCGCGGGCGCGTTCCTGGAGTGGGCGATCGCCGGTGACCCGCAGAACGTCGTGCCCTTCTTCGTCGACACGCAGTTCACGAAGGTGCCGGTGCGCACCTCGGTGCAGGACGCCGTCGCCGCCAGCGACGAGGCCGCCGACGCGCCGTGGTCGGGGGTCATCGTCAACGACATCGCCCCGACCGCCATCCCCGAGCCGACCTACCCGTGGGACGTCTCGCTGGCCGTCGGAACGGCGATGGAGTCGGTCATGAAGGGCGCCGCGACACCCGAAGCCGCCGTCAAGACGGCCGAGGACGCGATCGCCAAGGTGATCCAGCAGCAGGACCTTCCCAGCAAGGCACCGAAGAACTAGCGTCTGACGGGTTCGGGGGCCGGTGAGCCGGCCCCCGAACCGCAACGACTCACGGATGGGGTGACAGATGACCGGGACGCAGCAAGTGGCGACGCCCGCCGCCGAGGTGGCGCTCATGCCCGCCACGCGCACCGGGCGACGGCGCACGGCCGCGCCGGTGCGGCCGACGCGACGCGACGGCAGGATCGCGTACCTGATGATCCTCCCCGCCGTCGTCATGCTCGGGATCTTCGTGATCTGGCCGGCCATCTACGCGGCCTTCCTCTCCTTCCAGGAGTGGAGCTTCTACAAGGACCCGGAGTTCGTCGGCTGGCGCAATTACGTCAACGTCCTGACGGACCCGCTGTTCTGGGCCTCGATCGGCCGAGGCTTCGCCTTCGTCGCGATGACCGTGCCGGTCATGCTCGTCCTGGCGTTCCTCTTCGCGAGTCTCGTCGTGGCGGTCTCCCGCCGCTTCGCGAGCCTGCTGAAGGTCAGCATCTACATCCCGACGATCATCTCGGCCGTCATCGCCTCGATCGTCTTCGCGCTCATCTACGACTACTCCGGAGGGCTCCTCAACGCGCTCCTGTCGACGTTCGGCATCGACCCGGTGGCCTGGATCGGCGACCCGTCGTGGGCGCTGCTGGCGATCGCGGTGCCGGCCATCTGGCTCGGGATGGGTCTGACCTCCCTCATCATGGTCGCCGGAATGGTCGACATCCCCGGCGAGTACTACGAGGCGGCTGCGATGGAGGGCGCCAACTGGTGGCAGAAGACCTTCTACATCACCATCCCGCAGCTGAAGAACATCCTGCTGTACCTCCTGATCACCGGCTTCGTCGCCGCGATCCAGCAGTTCGAGCTCCCCCTCGTGATGACCCAGGGCGGGCCCCTCGATTCCACGACCCTGCCGAACCTCTTCATCTTCAATCACTTCCGCAACGACATCAACGCGGGCTACTCGATCGCCGCGGCACTCCTGCTGTTCGTGGTGCTGGGGAGCGTGTCGGCGCTCGTGTTCAAGTTCGTGAACTCCGAAAGGCTGGTGGACTGACATGGCCGTCGTCACCGACGTCGCCCGCGACGCCGCCTCTGCGGCAGCGCCCGTCCGCCGCCGCCCGCAGCGCACCGGCAGCTGGTGGTTCTACGCCATCGGCAAGGGACTGATCGGGGCGGTCTTCGTGCTCCTGGCGCTGTTCCCGCTCGCGTGGATGGTGATCGCCGGCTTCAAGACCCGCACCGAGGTCGTCGCGACGCCCTTCCAGTTCTTCCCCGAAGTGTGGAAGTGGGAGAACTACGTCCAGATCCTCGCCGATCCGACCTTCGCCTGGACGATGACGTGGACCTTCTTCGGTGCCGTCTTGTTCACGCTCCTCGCGTTGAGCGTCAACTCGCTGGCGGCCTACGCGTTCGCCCGGCTCGAATTCCGCTTCAAGCGCACGCTGTGGGTCACGATCATCACGACGATGTTCATCCCGGGGATGACGATCCTCCTTACGAGCTTCATCGTCGTCACCCGGCTGGGGATGCTCGACAGTCTCGCCGTGCTCGTGCTTCCCGGGGCCGCGAGCGCCGCGACCATCTTCTTCATCCGCCAGTTCTACCTGAGCATCCCGTCGAGCCTCGAGGAAGCGGCGATGCTCGACGGCTGCGGGCGGTTCGCGATCTTCTGGCGTCTGTTCCTCCCGCTCTCCAAGCCGCCGTTCGTCGTGATGGGGATCACGTCGTTCCTCGCGTACTGGAACTCCTACGTGTGGCCCATCCTCACGATCACGAGCCCGGAGCGGTTCGTCGTGCAGCAGTACCTCGCGACCTTCCGGTCGGAGCGGGCGAGTGAACTGGGGCTCCTGATGGCGGGGTCGACCCTCGCCGCGGCACCGGTGATCATCCTCTTCCTCATCTTCCAGCGCCAGATCATCGGCAACATCAAGATGGCGGGCCTGAAGTAGCACCAGACGCCGCCGGTGGCGGCTGTGGGATGACCCGGCGGTGGGGCACCCACCGCGCATGCTCCGCCGGACACGACACAGCGGCGGACCGGACACAACGGCGGACCGGGCACAGCGACACCCCGGTGGGGGTGGGGTTCCACCGGGGTGTCGCGCCTCCGGTCCGCCCTTGTGGTCCGGGAGCGCCTCGCGGAGCGCCGCGTGCCTGGCGCGGTAGCTCGGATCCAGCCGGCCCGGCAACGGACACAACGGCGGACCACGCAGTGCGACACCCCGGTGGATGGCTGATTCCACCGGGGTGTCGCGTGTCTGATCCGCCGTTGTGCTCCGGGAGTGGCTCAGCGCCGGACGACCGCCACGTCGTCCACCTGCAGCCAGATGTCACCGCTGTTGGTCCAGACCCCGGCGAACACCTGCACGGTGTCGCGCGAACCGCTCGAGAAGTCGACCGTGAGCTTGGTCCACGGCCCCACCGAGACGAAGTTCGCTTCGGAGATCACTTCGCCGCCGGTCGACCTCACCCCGAAGAAGCCGGCATCGCTGTTGACCGACGTGCGTACCCATCCCGTGAGGCGGTAGTTCGTCTTCGGGCTCACCGCCACGTTCTGCCAGATGTTGCGCCACCCGCTGTTGTACCGGACGAAGGCGTTGTGATCGCCGCTGAAGGAGCTCGCCGGCGCCTCGTCGATCCCGCAGTTCGGTGAGCACGCCCAGGTGCCGTCGGTGCCGTCGCCGATCGCGTCGGGCCGCTCGAAGCTGGGGTTGGTGACAAGGTTCGGATTGACGATGCGGCCGCTGCGGTCGATCTGCATCCGCATGAGGTACACGTTGTACGGGCTCCACTGCGACATCGCGAAGTACAGCTCGCCGTTCGAGCTCCACGGGTGGAAGTACCCGCCGTACAGGCCCGGATAGTCCGCGGAGCTCGCGACCGTCTGCGGCGCAGTCCACGGACCTTGCGGACTCTTCGCGGTACGCAAGATGATGTCCTCCCCGGACAGGGTCATGAGGAGGAAGCGCTTGCTGTAGCTGTCGTACTGCACCGACAGCTCGCTCACCGGCGCGTTGATGATGGGCCGGGCGTCCGCCTCGCGGGGGCTCCAGGACCGCCCGTTCCAGTAGCGGTACGAGGTCTTGTCGAGCAGCTTGCGCTCGGGAACGCGGGCGAGCGAAGCGGGGCCGTTGCGTCCGTTCTGGGTCCCGAACACGTACACGTATCCGCCCTTGCGTGCATAGGCCTGCATCTGGAACGGGTCGTCGCCGTCGGCGTTGTTCTGCCAACGGGTGTCGGAGACCGTCCAGTTCTCGCCGTTGTCGTCGGAGTAGGCGATTCCCGCGTAGTTGGTGTCCCAGTAGCCGGGGTCGCCCCACTGCTTCACCGACATGAACGAGAGATACTGACGCCCCTTCACCGAGATCCCCGCCGTCGGGATCGTCGTCATCTCGTCGCCGTTGACCTTCTTCGACGGGATGATCTCCTTCGCCGCGCCGGACGGGGTCTGCGGCGCGCTCTCGAACAGCATGCCGTCGGCGAGGGTGCGGTCACTCGAGCGGAGCAGCACGTTGCTGCGCCAGTGCCCGTTGGCCGGAGCTCCGCCGCCGGGACCGGTCCACGCGTTGCCGAAAGTGTCGCCGAACGCGGCGAGCACCGAACCGGCGCCGTTGTCCCACATGATCCCGAGGTCGGTGCCCTTGATGTCCCACCGGCCCCACGTGTTGTTGGGCGCGTCGGGACCGGTCATCTTCTCGACGATCGTCGCAGGCGTGCGCGCCTGGGTGGCCAGCGCGGGCCCGGCGGCCGTCACGCTCGCCGCCAGCACGAGTCCCCCGATCGCGGCGGCCCCGATCCATCTTCTGTGGTGCGTCATTGCACTCTCCTTCTGGTGTCGTCCCGCCGGGTGGCGGGCACGATCGATCCCGGTGACGCCGCGGAGGGCGCCCCGGGCACTACTGACACACCTCGGCCCCCTCCTGCGGGAGGCGCCGGGCGCGCATCGTCTGATCGGTCGGGAGAGTCCGGGATGCGTGACCGTTCAGTCCTGCGGGGCGCGCGGGGGAGTGGCTCCGATGTCGGGAACCGGAGCGGTTCCTAGGTGAACCTCCAGATCGTCGGCCGTCGGAGTCTTCGGTCGCCGCGCCGTGGGGCGGTCGAGGTAGAACAGGGCCGTGGAGGCGATGTCGTCGCGCAGCGGCAGGTATCGCCAGCCGCTGCGCCACCCGAGCGCCTGGATGTCGACCTTGGGCAGGCCGGTCGCGAAGTGGATCGGATCCAGCAGGTGCCACCGGTACATCCCGAATCGCTGTTGTGACACATACAGTCCGTCGGGACGGATCACCTGCGGCATTCCCAGATAGGGGGTGGAGAACTCGGTGTAGCCCTTGCCGGGGATGTCGAAGTTCCACGCGCCGCCGAAGTAGTCCTCGGTGCCCGTGCCGCAGATGGTCGGGTAGTCAGTGTCGTCGTCGAGATAGAACTTGATCTCGCCCTCGCCCCACCACCCGTTGGAGTTGACCCCCCAGGCGATGTAGGTGCCGACGTACTGTCCCTGGCCTTCGACGCCCTCGATGATCGTGTGGGGGACGAGCTCCTCCAGCGGGTTCGAGCGCCGCCACTGCGCGTGGAAGTAGCCCTCGTTCGTGTAGTCGCCGCCGGTCTCGTACGTGACCTGGTAGTAGACGCGGACATCGACCACCGACGTGTTCTCCACGGTGAGACGCGCCCCGGTGCGGAACGGCATCGGCCAGTAGGAGTTGAACCCGCCGTGGGGGTTGGCGGCGATGGTCTGCGAGTTCACCTGCGCGAAGACGCCCCAGCCGTTGCAGAAGAAGTCGCCGTAGGGCACCTCGACGGCCGGTTCCTCCGCGCCGTCCCAGTAGGCCCGCAACAGCAGCGTGCGCCAGTTGTCGGTGTGGGTCGTGATCCAGATGTGGGTGATCTTCCCGCCGCCGACGATGTTGGCGAGCTCGAAGGTCTCACCGGCCTTGATGTCGACGCTGGGGGAGATCTTCCACCCGGGGCCGAGGTCGCGTGCGCAGGAGGCTCCGGTGCCCTCGGTCGCACGCCCGCCGCCGCCCGCGGAGCCGTCGAAGTTCTCGGGCGAGATCGAGCGGGTCTGCACTGTTCGCAGGGCCGAGAGCGAGGAGAGATCGGAGTTCGGTGTCGTCGTCATGGCGTGCACATCCTTGTTGCGAAGCGGGTGGGATTCCACGATCAGGCACCGGTCGAGCCGCCACAATATCTGGAATCGATTTCAACAGTGTTGCAGCACACTGTAGGGTGGCCTGACCGGCAATGTCAACGCGGGCCGGCGCAGGGTGCAGGTGGGTGAGATGGCCACGATCTACGAAGTCGCGCGCGCCGCCGGGGTGTCTCCGGCGACCGTGTCCCGGGTCTTCAACGGGATGGGCGTCTCGGAGGAGAAGACGCGTGCGGTACGCGAAGCCGCGCGTCAGCTGAAGTTCTCGCCGAACCGGACCGCGCGCACCCTGCGCAAGCAGGAGTCCGAGGTCATCGCCCTCGTGATCCCCGACATCGAGAACCCGTACTTCACCGAGCTGGCCCGGGGCGTGGAGGACGTCGCGCAGAGCGCGGGGTACTCGGTCGTGCTCTGCAACACCGACTCACAGCTGGAGAAGGAGGCCACCTACCTCCAGATCGCGATCTCGGAGCACATGGCGGGGGTCATCCTCGCCGCCGCGAGCGACCACACGAATCTCGACGACCTGCTGGCCGCCGGTCGTCCGGTCGTGGCCGTCGACCGCGGCACGGGCTACGACATCGACGGCGTGGTCATGGCCAACCGCACCGCCGGACAGGCGGCGACCGAGAACCTCGTGCAGGCGGGGTATCGACGGATCGCGTGCATCACGGGTCCGCAGGAGATCGAGACGGCGTACGAGCGGGCCCAGGGGTGGCAGACCGTCATCGCACGGAGCTTCCCCGAGGCCGATCCCACTGAGCTGCTGCGGTACTCGAGCTTCCGCGTCGACGGGGGCCGTGCGGTAATGGAGGAGCTCCTCGCTCTCCCCGAGCCGCCTGATGCGATCGTCGCGGCCAACAACCTCTTGGGTGTCGGCGCCATCCAGGTGCTCACCGAGCACGGGCTCACTCCACCGAAGATCGGCGTCGCGGTGGTGGGCTCGCTGCCGTACACGACCCTGTCGCCGTCGGCCGTCACGGTGGTGCGCCTTCCCGCGCGGCACATGGGGGTCACGGCGGCGAAGCTGCTTCTGGAGCGGATCGCTGGCGACGATCAGCCGGCGCGCACGGTGGTCCTCCGCAACGAGATGCAGCCCGCGCGACTCGTCGACGCGAACTGACGGCGAGGGCACTCGATCTCCGCTTCGTGCGGTTGTAGATGAAATCGATTTCGTCTAGAGTTGCCTCGTTCAGATCGTCAGACGGATCGAAGGGGATGCCGTGTCCTTGTTCTGCACGCTCGGCGTCGACATCGGCACCTCGAGCACCAAGGCCGTGCTCGTCGACGAGGCCGGAACGATCGTCGCCTCGGCCTCGCGT
>JBMDWQ010000237.1:0-2560 GCA_048594675.1 Microbacterium sp.
GTGGTGCGGGGATCGATCGCTGCAGACATCCCCGCCAGTCTAGTTGCCGCCCCGCCCTGCGCCCGCGGCCGGCAGCGCCGCCGCCGTGGCCGCAGCGACGGCCCGCTCCAGCGCCCGAAGCACGGTCGCGACGGCCGGAACCCGATCGGCGCCGTGCGCCGTGACGACGTGAATGAGCCGCTCGTCGCCCGCGAGGAGGGGGCGGGTGACGATCCCGGGCAGCGCGGGGAACGAGGCAACGCCGAGCGCGGGCAGCGTCGCGACGCCGATCCCCTGGGCGACGAGCCCCTCGACGGCGACGACGTTGTCGGTCTCGAAACCGATCCGCGGCGTGAAGCCCGCGCGGCCGCAGAGCTCCAGAAGGTGTCCGCGACAACGCGGGCAGCCCGCGATCCAGTTCTCGTCCGCCAGGAGCGCCACGTCGATGACGTCGCGGCGCGCGACGGGATGATCATTCGGCACGACGACGAGCAGATCGTCGCGCCCGACCGTGTGCACCGACAGGCCCCGCGCGCTCATCCCGTGCGGATCGGCGCGGTCGCCGGGGTAGGCGAAGGTCACGGCGATGTCGGCACGGTCGTCACGGACGGCGGCCACGGCCTCCGGCGGCTCCGCCTCGACGTAGGTGAGCGAGACCCCCGGATGGCGGCGGGCCAGATCTCGCAACAACCGCGGCAGGATCGTCGGCGTGGCGGAGGGGAATCCGACGATCCGCACGGTGCCCGCCTCCAGCCCGCGCAGCTCCGCGAGCTCGCCGACGGCGGCGTCGAGCGCGGTGGTCACCGACGGAGCGTGCCGGGCGAGTACGCGCCCCGCCTCGGTGAGGCGGACACGCCGCCCCACGCGTTCCAGAAGCGGAAGGCCGAGCTTGGCCTCGAGGCGCCTCATCTGCTGACTGACCGCCGGCTGACTGTATCCGAGCAGATCCGCTGCCGCGGTGAGTGAGCCGGTGTCGGAGATCGCCTTGATCACGCGGAGATCGTGGACGTCGAGTTGCACATCATCGGCCATCCGTACACATAAGCAGCCGTCATGCGTTTCATGCAACACCTGCCGTGGACGAATGAACCAGCGCCCGTCATGCTGGGGCCATGTCGCCCCTTGCCGCTCCCGTCATCTCCGCCACCGCGCCACGCGGTCTCGCCGAGGTGCGTGCCGAGTTCGTCGATGCGCACGGCTACCTCGCGGCGTGCACCGCAGGCCTCCCCACCCTCGGCACGCGGTCCGCGATCATGGGCGACCTCCTCGGGCGCCCCGACCCGGTGCACTATGCGGCAGTGGTCGAGGCATCCCGCGGCCACTTCGCCCGACTGGTGGGGGTGAACCCCGACCGGGTGGCGATCGGCGCCCAGACCTCCGTGTTCGCGGCGCTCCTCGCCGCGTCACTCCCCGACGGAGCGGAGGTCCTGTGTCCCGACGACGAGTTCTCCTCCCTGGCCCTGCCCTTCGTGCACGCGGGACGAGGGATCACCGTGCGGACGGCGCCGTTGGCAGAGCTGGCGGCGGCAGTGCGCCCGGGCACCGCGATGGTGGCGTTCTCGCTCGTCCAGTCGGCGTGCGGCTCGGTGGCCGATGCCGACGCCATCGTCTCCGCCGCGCGCGCCGTCGGGGCGCGGACGTTCTGCGACGTGACGCAGGCCGCGGGATGGATGCCCGTGGCCGCCGACCGGTTCGATGCGGTCGTCTGTCACGCCTACAAGTGGCTGTGCGCGCCCCGCGGGGTCGCGTTCCTCGCTCTCGGCGCGGACCTCGCCGCAAGCCTGCGGCCGGTCCACGCGGGCTGGTACGCGGGTGAGGACCCCTGGGCCTCCTGCTACGGGGTCGATGCGACGCTCGCGAGCGACGCGCGCCGGTTCGACGTCTCCCCCGCCTGGCAGGCCTTCGTCGGGGCGGAGCCGGCGCTCCGGCTCTTCGCCGACGCCGACACGGCCGCCGTCCACGCCTACACGACGGGACTCGCCCGTCGTTTCCGCGAGAGGATCGGGCAGCAGGGCGCGAAGGAGAGCGCGATCGTGAGCTGGCTCGACCCGGAAGGGAGGGATCTCGCCACACTGACCGCCGCCGGAATCGTCGCCTCGGGCCGCAACGGACGCGCGCGCGTGGCCTTCCACGTGTTCAACGACGCGTCGGACGTCGATCGCGCGGCACGGGCGCTCGAGTCGTGACCCGGCAACCCCGAGCCGGCAGCCCTGACTCCGCGGCTCTGATACCGCCGCATCCGGGTCAGCGGCGGGCGTAGGGCGCGAGCACGACGGTCGCGGCGACGAGGACGAGCGCGACCATCGCGAGCCCGCCGTAGTCGATCGCGCTCAGCAGCACCCCGGCGATCACTGCGCCCACGGCGGCGCTCGAGGTCATGAGCGTGTCGCTGATCCCCTGCCTGCGGGGGCGTCGCAGCGTCTCGGTGCTCTCGGTCAGGAGCGCCGCCCCCGCCACGGTCGCCGCACTCCAGCCGAGCCCCAGGAGGAAGAGCGCCACGAGCACGGCCATCGGCTCATGCGGAGCGATGGCCGCCGTCACGAGGGATGCCGCGAGGATCGCCTGACCGAGGAGCACCGTC